>LBWY01000018.1:0-5760 GCA_000995135.1 Parcubacteria group bacterium GW2011_GWE2_39_37
TTTTTGGTAAATATTTTTTATTTTTTCTATCTTTTCCTTTTCCGACAATTTTTTTGCAGTTTTATTGTTCATTTAGTCTAATTTTTATGTATATATCGCAATTTTATTATATCAAAATTAGCCGTAAAAACAAAATTAAGTCTTATCAGATTAATACTTATGTGTGATATTAGCATATATTATTTATAGAAATATCCCTATTAAAAGTCCCAGTGTCTTTTGCTAAAATTTATTAATTAATAATCTAATTTTAGTTAATAATTATATTATTTATCTTTTTAGCTGGACAAAATAGAATAAATATGTTATGATATATAATTAGATTTTGCTTAAATTATCCGAGCAAAATGTGTTCGTTTGAAGACAACTCAAAGAAAGGAGAACTTACATGGCTTTAAAAGAGGCAACCAAGAAGTTGATTCAGAAACATATTCCGGGTTTTGATTTTTCCAGGGAAAGATCAGTACCGGAGATGAGGTCAGTCGTAAAGGTTGCCAACGAATTGGCGAAAAAGAAATTAATCGCCAAAAAGTTGGAAGATCTTGATTCTCGGGGAGTTCGCCCAGGAGTTATCATGGAAAACTCTGCCGGAGAACGAGAAACCGTAAGCTCGATATCGAGCGACGGCCACATCGTTTTTGTGGGCAGAAGAGGAGGCTTCCATCCAGCAGGATGGCAGGTGGTAAAATAGCCTTCCATTTTTTGTAGCTAACAGGGCGGAATTTATTTTCCGCTCTTTTCTTTTGATATTTATAAAAAAATCCAGCCTAGCCGCTCACCTGGCTATGATGAATAGAATTGAATATTGACATTGCTTATGCTAACATAAAATAAAAAATTATGAACACAAAAAAGATAGACGAACTTGCAAAAATCATTTGGGACTATCATCATGTCAATCACGAGCTTAAAAAAGCAGATTGTATTTTTGTGTTATGTAGTAATGATGTTCGGGTTGCAGAATATGCCACTGGATTATTGCTGAAAGATTTTGCTCCTAAAATTTTATTTTCCGGAGGATCTGCCCACCAGAATGACCTTTTGGCTACCGGATGGGATATTCCAGAGGGGAGAAAATTATTATTGAAAATAAATCTACGAATACAGGGGAAAATATTATTTTCTGCAAAAAGTTATTAGCAGACCTGGGCTTGAATTTTGATACTTTTATTCTGGTTCAGAAGCCATATATGGAACGACGGACTTTGGCGACTTTCCAAAAGCAATGGCCGGGAAAGAGGTTTATCGTGACATCTCCAAACATTTCGTTTGATGATTACCCAAACAAAGAAATTTCTAAAGACGATGTCATTAATATAATTGTCGGTGATCTTCAACGGATAAAAATTTACGCAGAAAAAGGATTTCAAGTTTATCAAGAAATCCCTGAAAAAGTATGGGATGCTTATGAGCAATTAATTAGAATGGGTTACAATAAACATTTAACAAATGAATAGTTAATATTTTTTTAATATGCAAGATAAAATTCAAGAATTTTGGGAAAAAGCACTTGCGAGCTATGGTGCAAAAGATTGGATTGACAAGCCGACTATTTTTGTTGAACAAGCTGTTCAATATTTCCCCAAAAATGGAAAAATTTTAGAATTAGCTGCTGGTCAAGGTCAAGATTCTAGATTTTTGGCCAAAAAAAATTTTGAGGTGACTTGTACTGACAGGAGCGATTTTGGATTAGAAGCTGCAGCAGAGAAATCAAAAAAAGATAATCTTAATCTGACTTTTAAAAAAGTTGATTTTTCAAAAACACTACCATTCCCTGATGGTACTTTTGATGTGGTGTATTCACATTTAGGCCTTCATTATTTTACAAAAGAAAATACTCGTCGCCTATTTTTGGAAATACAAAGAGTGCTTAAGCCTCAAGGAATAATCGCTGCGTTATTTAATAGCACCGATGACCCAGAAATAAGTGGCGATGGTTTTGAAAAAATCGAAGATAATTACTATTTTGAAGTAAAGACCGGTCTACAAAAGCGATATTTTACCTTGGAGGATACACAATATTTTACTGAAGGTTTATTTGAGCCAATCATACTGGATGACCTAGGGAGAGCATATAAGGATGGGAAAACAGCACTGATTAGATTGGTCGCTCGAAAAATAGGACAATAATTTGAAAATATATGGAAGATAAAAAAGCAATAACTATTTTAATGAATTTATTAAAGAAGCAAATACTTACTGCCGAAGAAAAGGAGGCGATCTCTTCTGCTATCGGCATTTTTAGCTGGACCTCATTGGCAAAAACCAGAATGAAAGCCATAAAAGAAAAAAGTGATAAGAATAATTTTAAATGAATTGTGGAAAAGAATAGTCTTGAATTATTAAATAAAAAATGTTAATATAACCTTAATTTTTGGACCTTGCACATAATGTTATTCAACCTTGTCGCAGGGTTTATCTGTGGTAAATCTCTGAAGGAGGGCCGTATGGAAAACAACTCTAGGACTTTCGTTGCTTGCGTGGTTGACAGTACTGGCGATGCCTTAACGAAGGCAGAGCTCATGCATGGAAGAATGCTTCTGGATTGGCTCACGGGAAAAGGTATCCACCTCGGGAGTCAATTTATTTTCTGTGGTGAAAGCCAGCGTCATGAGGCTTTTGTCAGGTCTCTTGGTCACGAGCCAGATTGCCGCGATTCGATATTTGATGACCAAAGTGTCTGTTCAGACGAGGCTCGCCGCAAAGCCTTAAATCATTCGGACATTCTTGTTGTTTGTTCCGGTGGCTTTATAAGGGCGCTTGGTGAGCAAGGTGTTGCTCCGAGAACAGCATGGACCGTGGTCCATAATGAACGGAAATTACTGCGTCTTAATCAGTTAGCTCTGAGGCAGTGATCCCAATACCCGGGTAGTTTCTTTCTACCCGGTTTTTTTATGATTTGATAATAAAAACAGGACGTTTGTAGGCGTCAGGCGTAAATGAGAGCAACATAAACAGTAGCAATCTATGTACTTATTGCGAGGAAGATAAATACTTTTCATATCGCAGAGACAAACCGAGTAATGTTGAGGGAATGATTGCGTATATTGGAATGAGGTAAAATTTTCGCTGTTTAGACATTTTATAGGTAACTAGCCATACCAGAAAAAAAGATAGTTTTGAAAACAAAACGGGTATCTTAGTCCCTTCCTCTTGGATAAGAGGAAGGACAGGATGGAGTTTGATGTTAGCGATTAACTTAAAAGCGTCATTTATCTCATTGCCAAAAATCAACTCCACCCTATCCCTCCTCTAATCTTAGAGGAGAGGCGATATACCACCTCCATGCTTATCGCAAACTCCTTAGCTACATCCACGGAATTGTCTAAAAATCAAAAAAACAATCACCTTGCGATGATTGTTTTTTTATTTGAAACTAGCTATTAAGCACGTTGTACGTTGACTGCGCTTAAACCCTTTGGACCATCTTGAGTCTCAAAAGATAAAGCATCGCCTTCGCGAAGTTCTTCAAAGCTTACGCCAACAAGAGAATTGCTGTGAAAGAATAAATCTTTTCCTAGGCTTTCAGATGAAATGAAGCCAATGTTAAATTTTACAAATACTAAGTACGTTTGTGAAATCGACTCTTTTCTAACCTACCCTTCTTTTGTAATATTATAGTAGTATATAAATGAAAATTTGTCAAATAAAAAGCCGATGGTTTATTCGGCTTTGATAATATTGAGAACTTCATCATATTCATCCGGAATCAACCTTACTTTGTAAGCAGGATAGAATATCGGATAAAAACTGCTCGATTGGCTATCGCTCACGATTTTTACGACCTCACGAGCATTGAACAAAACGATTTTATCCACAATATCAGCGACTAGATAAATGGCTCCCCAGACGCTCGGATTGGAAATTATTTTATTGCCACAGTCGATATAAATCTCCCAACAGCCATGCCTTATTAAAAGTATCATTTTTTTGAACATCGACATCGCGTCCCATTCAATTTCATTGCTTTGGTAAAGAGCGATGATTTTCATTTTACTCGATTTACAATTTATTTTTTCGATCAATACTGGATTGTCGGTAAGAAAACCGATAGCTCGTTCTTTGGCCATTGCCGCCCTCCTTTGAATGAATTTAAAATGAGCATACTGATTTAATTATCGTTATTAACGGTTAAGAAAAAATTAAAATCTAGAAAATTATGTTATAATAAAAAATATGATTACAGCTAGCGAAATAAAAAAAATAAAAGGCGTTACTGAAAAAGCAGCAGCTCATCTTTTGATGAAGAATGGCTTCAATGAATTACCAGGTGAAAAAAATCGTAACTTTTTCAAAATCGCAGTTGAGGTGATAATCGATCCGATGTTACTCCTGTTAGTAAGCGCCGGTTTGATTTATTTGGCACTAGGAGATGTGCATGAAGCCTTGGTTTTGCTTCTTTTTGTGTTCGTTGTAATTTTCATTACTGTCTATCAAGAAAATAAAACTGAAAAGGCATTGGAGGCATTAAGAAATATGTCTAGTCCGAGGGCTTTGGTAATTCGTGATGGCAAGCACAGAAAAATTGCCGGTCGAGAATTGGTAGTAGGTGATATCGTACTTTTGCATGAAGGTGATCGCGTACCCGCTGACGGTATTATTTTGAATGCAAACAGCCTAAAGATCGATGAATCTTTGTTAACCGGAGAATCTATGCCTGTTAATAAAGTTGCAGGAGATGAAAATATGGACATGGGCTCAAAAGCAGAAGACTCGCCTTTTGTTTATTCTGGAACTTTGGTTGTAGACGGACAAGCGATTTTTATTGTAAAGAAGACAGGGCTTGAAACGGAAATGGGGAAAATCGGAAAATTATTAGGTAAAATAAAAATCGAAAAAACCCCCTTGCAAAAAGAAGTCGCTAAAATTGTCAAAGGAATTTCTGCAATCGGTCTTTCTTTGTGTCTTGTGGTTGTTGTTTCCTACAGTATCACTACCGGCAAAGTATTAGACGGTTTTCTTGCCGGTTTGGCCTTGGCTATGTCTATTCTGCCGGAAGAATTTCCTGTCATCCTCACAGTTTTTCTTTCATTAGGTGCTTGGAGAATTTCCAAGAAAAAAGTTTTGGCCAGAAAGATCAGCGCTGTTGAAACTTTGGGCTCGACCAGTGTAATGTGCGTTGATAAAACCGGGACGATTACACAGAACAAAATGATGGTTAAAAAACTCTTCTTGTTAACAGATGTAAAGAATGATTGTCTCGAAGGTGAATTCTATAATGTTAGAAGCAGTGAAATCAAGGAGAAAAAATTTTCAGCGTTGATTCGGGCGAGTTTTTTGGCTTCAAAAAAAGAGCCGTTTGATCCGATGGAGAAAGCAATCGGACAATTGAATCAAAAAATCAAACATGATGAACATTTACTGGAGTTAGAATTAGTTCGTGAATATCCTTTGTCCCATAAGCTATTAGCTCTTTCAAACGTTTACAAATTGGAAAATAATTCATTTTTAATAACCGCAAAAGGGGCACCGGAGGCAATTGCAAATTTATGTCATTTCAACAAAGAGCAGCTAAAAGATTTGGAAAAAAAAATCAAGCTGATGGCAAGTCATGGTTTGAGGGTCTTGGGCGTTGCCAATGCAGTCTTTGACGGCGAAAGCCTATCGGAAGATATTCATGATTATGAATTTAATTTTTTAGGCTTGATGGGTTTTATCGACCCTATTCGACCTGAGGTGCCTGTTGCAGTAAAGCAATGCTATTCGGCCGGAATCAAGACGATAATGATTACCGGGGATTATCCCGAGACAGCAATGAAT
>LBWY01000018.1:5787-30838 GCA_000995135.1 Parcubacteria group bacterium GW2011_GWE2_39_37
GTTGATTGAAAGGATAAAAAAAGTAAATATTTTTTCTCGGATGATTCCTGAGCAAAAACTTCGCATCATAAAAGCGCTTAAAGATAATGGCGAAATCGTTGTTATGACCGGTGATGGTGTAAATGACGCTCCTGCCTTGAAAGCGGCTCATATCGGCATTGCTATGGGCGAAAGAGGCACAGACGTTGCCAGAGAGGCGGCTGCTCTTGTTCTCTTGGATGATAATTTCTCGTCAATGGTTGATGGTGTACGAGTAGGCAGAAGAATTTTTAGGAATATGCGCAAAGCTATGGCATACACCATTTCTATCCATATTCCAATTGCCGGTTTATCATTAATACCTGTAATCTTTCAGTGGCCTTTGATTCTCTTCCCTATCCATATAGTATTTATGGAATTGATTATTGACCCTGTCTGCGCAATGCTTTTTGAAGCCGAAACTGAAGACAAAAAAATCATGACCTTCCCCCCAAGAGATTCTAAGAAATCTATTTTTGATAAGAAATTGATCATAATCGGTTTACTGCAAGGATTTGTGATACTCGCAGTAGTTTTAGCACTGTACCGCTATCTGGTAAATTCTGGCAGAACTGCCGATGAAGTCAGGGCGATAACATTCTCTGCTTTGATATTTTCCAATCTGATGCTGATCTTGACCAACCGTTCCTGGAGTACGATTATCGCCAAAACCATCATGCAAAAAAACATCGTATTATGGTGGATATTCAGCATCGCTCTAATTATTCTCTTCACAGTGCTAAACATTCCTTTTTTAAGCAAGCTTTTCAGCTTCGCTCCAATTTATGCAAAAGATATTTTAATCGCTTTTGCCGCCGGTTTAGTCAGTATTGTATGGTTTGAGATTGTAAAATATTTTAAAATTTTTCTCAAATAAAAAATCCGGAATGTTTGTTCCGGATTGGTTTAAGATCTCAGGGTTCCCACCCAGGATTTAGTAAGTAAGTCTATGGCCGATTTCGATTTTCTTTTGGGCCAGGTACAGACGGACAAAGAATCTGTCCGGATATCGATGCACTCATTCAAGCACATCTTGACGTGGTCCATACAAGAAATTCCGCCACCCATAAGGATGCGTAGTTTGATGGCCTTGCGCAAGCCTTTGGTATAGGGAAAGGAGAATCGGTCAAATATCTCACCTCCCGAAACTGAGCCGCCTCCATTTACCCCCTCCTTGCCGTAGAGTGGAGAAGTGTAAGGAGAACCGTATACTTTTTCATAGCGGACGGAGTTGATGGCATGAATTGCGTCGGCCAGCTGTTTGGTTTCCAACTCCTGTGAAAGTTCATAGGGATGGTCGTAGTTGACCTTGTAGATGACTTTCAACCATGGGAACGCTGCACGAACGGCAGCAGCCAGCTTAATCGCTGACTCGACATTGTCGACAACTTTGCCCTTGGTGTTGCCACAGGAGATGTTGATCTCCACGCACCAGAAGAAGTCTTTCAGCACTTCTTTGTAGAGAGCGATAGTCAGGATTGCCTGGTTTATTGCTGTCTCCAGGCCAAGGTGGAACTGAGGAGAAATGTTGGGTGTAACTTTGTACCCTGCCCGAAAGGCATTGAGAATCAGTTGTGCATTGACTAATGCCCCCGAGTTGGTTAAGCCGTAGCTGTTAAGCATGCTGTCGTCCTTGTGATCCTGTACGCACCACCAGGTACGCGGATCAAAATCTTTCCAGATGCCTTGCCATGGTGGATAGGTGCCGGACTTAGTAATGGTAGTAGCGCCAGTTTCCAGCACTCTTTCACATACATCTGAGTAGCCTGGAACGGCCAGCTTCATCTTCCAGTCACCGCCTCCGCCATGACCCAAGAGAGTAGAAACAGCTACGTCTGTAATAATCCTGTCCTGTCCGAAATCCATCATAGTCATTTTCCTCCATTTTGATCGCAGTTAACCGGAAAATACATCATCATTCCGGCCCAGGATTTATACCTGTAGTTGATTTTTCTGATGAAATTGCAAGTATCGTTATTATAATCAATGAAAGGTGCAAAATACTCCACATTGTGTGGACAGATTTCATTAAATTACAGCAAATTAAACAGCTAAAGTCAAAAAAAACACCAGATTTGATAATCTGGTGTTTTTTTTGAATTGCTTATATTTTTGTATATTTCCTAACTGCGATGAGACTGGCAATCATGTTTATGGCTACCGCCACAACGAACTCTGCGCCGAAGATGAGTAGGAAGTTCTTATTGAAGTAGCTCAAGATGTTAAAGTTGTAGCCGGCAAAAAACGCCTCCAGATATGGCTGTAGGATGGTCAAGAATGGGTAGAATATAGCCATAGTAATCGATAGGCCGATCAGGGTGTAAAAGACGCTGGAAATCAGGAATGGGGCTCTGATGAACCAGTTTGTAGCCCCTACTAGCCTCATTACCTTTATTTCACGCTGATGGGTATAAATTGTCACCCGGATGGAGTTATAGACCACCAGGATGGTCACAAGGACAAATATAAGGCTTACTGCAAGACCTACTTCGTTAATCTTGCCGGTAATCGTATTTATTTTAGCCAGCATTGTTTTTGGATTGTCAAAGTTTTTTGATTCAATAATATCGTTGTTTATCTGATCCAGTTCATTGGTCAGCTCCTCATACTGTTCAATATTTTTTGGCTTGATGACAATGGTCGCATTAAGCGGGTTTTTATTCAATTCTCTTAAAGCCTGAAGTATCTCCGGATTATTACGATGGCTGTCTTTGAATGATTCAAGAGCTTCTGCTTTTGAGATATAAGTTGCGTTCTTAACCTTATCTAAATTGCTGATTTCAGTTTTTAAGGCAATGATTTGATTTTCAGTAGCATCACTTTTGACATAAAGATTGATGTCGATTTTTTCTTTGATCGAATTTATCGCCGACTTGGTGATGATCTGCACAGACAAAAGCACGTTGATCAAAAATAAAGCCAGCACTAGAATCACCACCGTGACTAATGAAAGCCAGAAGTTTCTAAAAATATCCTGAATACTGAATTTTATTGCCCGAAAAAATGAAATTATGAACATAGGAATTTAATTTCTTAATTTCTTAATTTTCAATTAATTAAACAATTTATTAATGATTAAATTTTCTAATTAGAATATTTAAAAAATTATTTAATTGAAAAATTGTTTTGAAATTGAAAATTATAAATTGAAAATTATTTTATTGCTTAATGGTTACGTTGGGTTAATTATAGAATATATTTCCCTACTGCTTGATCGCTTACCACCTTGCCGGTTTCAATGGTAATTACTCTCTTTTTCAGCCTATTTACTATCTCCCGATTGTGGGTAACCAAGACTACGGTAGTGCCGAATTTATTTATTTTTAATAATAGCTCGATAATTTCGTCAGCGTTTATAGAATCCAAATTGCCGGTCGGTTCGTCCGCCAAAAGAATTTTAGGACGATGCACCAATGCTCTTGCGATTGCCGCTCTCTGCTGTTCACCGCCGGATACTTCATGGGGATAGCGGTTGATTTTATTCTCCAGGCCGACAATTTTTAAAACTTGCGGTACGATTGCATTGATTTTCTTTGGTGGCTGTCCACAGACTTGCAGAGCAAAAGCCACATTTTCTTGCAAAGTTTTTTTAGGTAATAGTTTGAAATCTTGAAAAATAACTCCGATCTGTCTTCTTAAAGTCGGAATCTCACTCTTTTTAATATTAGTAATATCCCAGCCGCCGACGATGATTTGGCCTTCATCAATCTTTTCTTCACAGATAAGGGATTTTATCAGGGTAGTCTTGCCTGTTCCGGATTGTCCTACCACCGAAACAAATTCACCCGGCAATATATGCAGGTTAATTTTGTCCAGTGCTTTTACATCTGGCGGGTAAACTTTTGAGGCGTTGATAAATTGGATCATATTGATTAATTATTTTGAATGTTGTATAGACCAAAATCGATTAATTCCCTGGTCTCATTGAAGCTTTCTGTTCTGGTTGGGGTTCCCAGTGTCACTGCAATGACTTTATTGTTATCTTTTTCTGCCCGTGTCATCAAACAATATCTTGCTTCATTCAAGTACCCTGTTTTACTGCCCGTAACTCTAATACCGGTTGAAGAAATCAAAGGGTTAGTGTTTTTTATATAATGAGGAATCTTAGTATTGATGGTGGTGAAATTATAGTATCTGGTCTTGGAAGCTTTTTCAATGATTGGATTAGCCAATACTTTGCTACTGATCAAAGCATAGTCAAGTGCAGAGCTCATATTTTCCGGCGCTAGTCCGGTGGGTTCTACAAAGCTTGCAGAGGTTGCTCCCATTTCTTTGGCAGCTATATTCATTTTAGCAATAAAATCATCTCTTGATAATCCGCTAACTCGAACTAAGGACTCCACCGCGTTATTCGCTGAACCGACTAAGGCAGAGTAAAACAAATCTTCAATGGTCATGGTTTCGCCATCAGTTACTTTTAGCCTGGCAATTTCCCATTTATTTGCATATTTATAATTATATTCTTCATCTGCTGTCTTATAACTCACCACATCCTTTAGATTCGGGTTCGTATCCAGAAAAACTTTTGCGCTGACTAATTTAGTCAAACTTGCTATCGGCAGGCTAGTGGTAGAATTTTTTGCCCAGATTATTTTTCCAGAGCTAGCATTTAGGATTACGGCAGAGGGTGAATTTATATTAAAGCCAGGGGTTAAGCCTTTTGCCGGCACACCCAAAGTTTTTCCATCTATCGGAGCTATATATAAAGGTTGGATATTGATCTTGATCGTTCCCTCGCCCAATGATGCTAGTTTACTAAAAGCAGTTTTTTCCAAGTCGATTACTCTTTCTGGATGAATATTCCGATTTGGTCCGAAATCATTTATTTCAACATCAACGAACTTTTCCGGCTTGAGAGTATTGTAAACTCTTAAGCGAGAGCCTTTGGGGAAATCAGGCGAAGCGGCAAAATTACCTTTCTTGTAAGAATACCAACTTGCCTGTCCGTTACTAAGAATTTGTGGTATTTCAAAAACGGCAATACGCGCATAAGGCAGGTAGATTAGAGAACGGACAAATTTTTCGTTTGGATAATCTTTGGTGGGTAAGGGCCGCCAGCTGTTATAGTTTTTGTCATAAAAAAACACCTGTTTGAAATTATCCGATGCAGTATGGTATTTAAAATCTATGTAGAAAGGGTGACTGTTGTTGTATGCAGTCTTGTTTTTGAATTCAAATTGATAGATCTTACTCAAAATATTTACTCGCCAAGGCAGTTCAATTTTTTCATTCAATTCTATTGCTTCGATTGGCGTTGCCTCATTGAGCGTGCCTGGATCAAGCGAAAGCTTGAGGTTATCATTAAAGGCTTTAACGGTGTAGCCTTTAATGATTGTTGCCTGATCCACGTTTATTGAGTAATACTGATTTGCAGCAGCCGTGTTGTCAGCTGAGACTGCGGTTGTTTCTGCGGCAATTGTCGTAATAGGAGTGGCGAATATCAATACTACTGATAAAATAAATGTATATTTTATTTTTTGACTTATGTTGTTTGGCATTTTATAATTATAACATAAAAAATACGTTTCGCGAAAGCATTTAAATATTTGCTTAGATTGCTTGCAGGGGGCATTATTTTTTAACTTAGATTTTAATTTAGTCTCGGAAGCTAGATTATACCAAGGCAAATAAAGTTTGAGCATCGGTATTCCGCATAAATTAAAATTAAATATATTTTGCCACCTTAGCTCAATTGGTAGAGCAACGGTATCGTAAACCGTAGGTTACCAGTTCAATTCTGGTAGGTGGCTCAACTAAAAAAAGGCGTAAAGCCTTTTTAATTTACCAAACTTATCACCCATCGGTCTTTAATAATCTGATTTCCGAATAATTTTTTCAAAGATTGTTCTTTTGCCAATGTCGAGATATCTCGATAATCTAGTGTCGGATTTATTTCAGAGCGGTTAAAAAGACTTGCTTTGGCATCTTGATAGCTATAATAATCTACCATGCCTTCGGAAGTAATAATTGCCGGGACTGGGATGAATTGATTAATTTTCCTTGCAACCTGGTTATCCGGAGAAAAAGAAAATAAATATATAGAAAAGATAAAATATATCGAGATTAATAATATTGGAACTACCAGTAAATGCTTGAAATAGTTCAAAAGAAAATCGCTATGGATAATGATGCTTTTTGCTGATTTTTCTAAAGATTGATCTGATTTTTTTTGTATGGTTTTCGGCTTTCTCTGTTTGTTTTGGGTAGCGGCTGGTTTTTCCTTGGTCGATGATGACATCATCGGCTTAGGTACTTCTTGAGCCTTAATTTTAATGGATTTATTTTTTTCGTTAATAAAATTAAGAACTATTTCCCTGTTCCTGGACACTTTTTCATTGATTTGAATAGATTTTTTTGCCATGGCGGTCATTTAAAAAAATAATTGAGCCATTGTTGAGGATTGCTGATAGGTTTCGGTTTTGATTTTTCCAAACCGGGAATGTTAAAAATCTGCTTTTCTGACTGGATAAGCTCTCCTTTTTTCACTGAAAGGTCATTTTTTACTATCGCGACTGATTCCCCTTCTTTTTTCAAACCTAAATTAAGTCTGGCTTGCTCTTCGGCAAACTGATCAGATTCAAGATATTTGATCAGCTTTTGCAGATCTGTATTTTTTTTCTCTATTTCTTGTATCTCTTTATCTAATTGGCTGATTTCATTATTTATTCTATACCTGCGACTTAGGTTTTTTGCCAAGGGAATACTGATTGCAATCAATAAAACAACACCGATTATAGTAAGAACCGATTGTTTAAAAAGAAAAGAAAGAAAAAAATTATTTTTATTTTTTGTTATCATGAGATTTTTTCCATTATATCATAAACAAAAAAATAAAAGAATCATCTCCCTGGATGATTCTTTTATTTTTTTGATGTTATCTATTTTTTGGAGTGACAAAGAAACCCATATACTTACCAAGCATCAGTCTAGTTTGAGCTTCGATGCCAGGAATAGAGCCGAAAGTAATTATACTGATAGGTAAGATCAGCCATTGGAGAACCATGGTAATGCTTTTCCAGAAGCCATAATTCTTTGGTCGTGGCGGAAGTAAAAGTGTAGAGATAACTGCAGAAAGTACCATGCCAAACATGGCGACAGTCATTAGGTTTCTGGTGATGTTTGGCAAGTTGCCTGACAGGACTGTTGAATTGAAAGCATCACCTCCAAGCAGCATCGGCATCCAGCCGATTACAGCGATAATCAAAGCATTGGTCGCCCAAGAATGGAAGCCGTATAATTGAACGAATATCAAGCCAAACATCTTGCCCTTGGGCATCACTTTATAATTTTTTATAAAATTAAATATTAGGTACGGTATATTTTCTACTCCCCAACCCCAGCGTCGCTGTTGTTTGTATAAGGTGGTAGCGGTTTTTACAAAGCTTTCATCCATGGTTGTATCCATTGATACCGGAAAATATAGCGGTTCTACTCTGTAATCGCCTTTGTAGTAGCAAAGGCAATGCCAAAAGATTCTTGAATCTTCGCTGACCATTTTGGTTGACCAAAATCCGACATCAACAAGAGCTTGCCAGGTCATTGAATGGGAGGAGTAGGTTGCAAGTTTTTCCTGTCTGATCTGTTGCATCATCTGCCAAAAAGTATTGGATGATGCTGCAACTCTGGAATAAAAAGGCGCCTGCCAAATATTATTAAAATATAATGGTATCGGTTGATAGCTTGCTCGGTAAGGGTTTTCAACCGTCAAAAAGACATAGGTCAATTTGGCGAAATAACCTTTGTAGACTATGGTGTCAATGTCAAAAACACTCACCAAAAGCTTGGAATAATCGAAATTGTATTTATCTATTATTTTCTCCTTCACTTCAATTGCTGCCCAAGCTTGGTTTGCCCCCTTGCCTTTTAATTCGCCTTCAATGCCATCAGGATGTACTGTATATATAAAATGCTTGAACTTATCGCCAAATTCTTGTTCGACAGCCTTGGCCCGAGCCAAGCCAGCCTCTCCGGCTCTACCTTCGATGGCTAGGACTACGATCATCTGGCTGGTAGGAAAACCATCTTGTAGAATCGATTTTATACATGATCGGATGATTTCCAAATCTTCAAAAGCAGTTGGTAGTATAATTAGTTGATATATTTCTTTCCAGCTTGGTTTACCCTTCGGGCTTTCGAAGTTTTTCAGTTTTTCATTCCAATCGATCTTGACATTATCTTTTAGTTTTCGATAACTGACTACTAAATGAATACCCAGGTACAAGACTAACAACAGCCAATATACGTCGAAAGCTAATAGGAAATAAGCGATATATACCGGCGTATAATAAGAAAATATTACTAATAAAATTAAAGTGCTCCAAGATAATAATCCAGGTAAAATTTCTAATATTCGATAAATTTTACGGTCTCGGCCGTTGAGTTCAGTAGCTTTGCCAATTTTTAGGTAATCCATGTGTCGCTTCGCTTGGCCAAAATTTGCCTAAAGTAGGCAAATAATATAACAAGCGAATATTAATTATATAGAATATAACTCTATGAGATGCGGTTTTTGAATAAGTAGTTGCCGCTATAATAAAGTAGGTATAAAAAAGCGCTAAAAATGATTAAATTAGCTAAATTCCCACTAACGGTAAAGTATAGCATCAAATTTTTGTATAAAGCAACTGGGTAAATGAAGAGTTCCCAGCTGTTCCAGCGGTTCAATAAACCGATCAAAAATCCCAATGCGATAACTGGAATGATGACCAGAATGAAAAGATTAGCGACTATCTTGCCAAAAACATTTTTGATCAGGCTTTTCATCTGGTTGATGAGCAACACGAAAGTCACCCAGCCGATGGCAGAGTAGGTGAAAAAAAATAAGCTCATCCAAGCATTTTGTTCACAGACTTGGAATTTTGACTCTCTCGGGCAGTAGTCGATCAAATGCCTGACTTCGCTGATAATGTAGGCAGTGTTGGGTATGAACAGAAGCCAGAAAAAAAACAACAAGAATGCCATCAGTTTTTGTCCGATAGTTCTAAAGCCGTTTTTCTGCCAATACTTTATCAAAAGATAGCATATTACGAACGGTACAATAATCAAAAATAAATTCCAAATAATGGTTACTACCTGGTAATTATTTATCTTTAAATGGTATAGCCAGCGATCATCTTGAAAAAAATTATCAACGCTGTATTTGGAAGAGTTTATATATCTCTCTATCGTTGTATTCATTTATTATGCTTTAAATGTGATTTCTTCTCCTTCTTTCAGTTCACCATCAATTTCTTCTGTTTTCATGTTCTGGTTCTTATTTTCTTCAGCTGGTTTTTTCTCAGCTTCTGCGTCATGGCGATTGTTTTCCTTGATGATCTTGCCATCCTCAACGATCTTTTTTAATGATATGCCTTCTTCTTTGGGATTTATTTTTATTTCCTCATTGTTTTTCACGATCCGGATGCCGCCAAAGTTTTTCAATTCCTCAAGCTTTATCTTTTTTCGTTCTTCGATTTCTTGATTTTTTTCTTCTCGGAATTTAATCAGGCATTCTTTGCAGAAAACCGGTCTCAAGCCGTCTGGAACAAATGAAATTTTTGTTGTTTTACCACAGCGAGAACAGCTGACTTCATTTTCCCGGGTTTCATTTTTTACTATTTTTGGACGATTCTCTTCGCTCTTGATTTGTGGTTTTGGTGAAAACCTTTCAGGCTCTGCTTTTCTGGGGACAGCTGGTGTCGGTGTGTAGGTTGGTTTGATTGTCGGCTGAGTGAAAGCAGTTTTGGTTTTTTCACTTTCTGGCTGAAGTTTTTTTTCAAATTTTTCTGTTCTAGGTTTTTCAGTTTTTTCTTGATGTTGTTTGACAGGCTGTTCTTCATCTTCGTCTTCATCCATAGTATGCCAGCGCATGATTTTTTCTTCCACTAATTCTTTTTTTCTGGCATATCTTTCCCTGGAAACCTTGATGACTTTTTCAGTATTGCCAGTTTTTTCGCTAGAGGATAGCGGCGGCAAGCCCTTGGCGGAAAAAGGATTCGAGGTAACGCCATCTATCATTAATTTAATATAAAACTCATACTTCGGTAGATTTACCATATCTTCTTCAACAAAGGTAGGTGTAAATTCTTTTATCAACTCCTCTGCGTCACCTGCCCCCACTCTAAAGACTATCAACGTGCCTACATTGCCAAAAACAGCAGCGGCTACTTCTTCGCCAAGCTGTTCAATATATTGATGTGCCATTATTAAGTTAAGGTGGTATTTTCTAGCTTCGGACAAAATGTTGGTAAAACTTTCCGTAGTGAAATTTTGAAATTCATCGATGTAAAGATAGAAATCTTTTCGGTCTTTTTCTTCGATGTCTACACGGCTCATTGCCGCAAGTTGGATCTTGGTAATCATCATCGCACCCAAAAGAGATGAATTATCTTCTCCGATGCGTCCCTTACTAAGATTTAAAATAAGAATTTTTTGACCATCCATTATTTCTCTGATGTTGATGGTTGATTTGACCTGACCGACAATGTTTCTGATTAGCGAGCTGGATAGAAATTGACCTACCTTGTTTTGGATAGGAGAAACAGCTTCGGAAGCGAATTTGTCAGCGTAACTGGCGAACTCATTCACCCAAAAAGCTTTAACTACCGGGTCTTGAACCTTGTCGATAACTTTTTTACGAAACTTTTTATCGGAGAACATCCTGGTAATACCCAAAAGAGTTGATCCAGGATAATCCAAAATCGCCAAAATAGTATTTCTTAAAATATATTCCAAACGAGGACCCCAAGAATCTGCCCATAACTTTTGGAAGACACCGATCAAGCCAGAGGCTACCAGGTGCCTCAAGTGGGGCTCTACCTGTTCCACCACGTTGAAGGCGAAGGGATATTCATTGTCAGCTGGATTAAAATAAATCACATCGTTGATTCTTTCCGAAGGGATGAATTGGATGATTTTTTCTGCCAGATCTCCATGAGGATCAACCACCGCTACTCCATGACCGGCTTTTATGTCCTCAATGATCATATTTTCCAATATGGTTGACTTTCCCATGCCGGTTTTTCCAATAAAATACATATGGCGACGGCGATCGTCAGTCTTGATACCGAATTTTCTTAGCTGGTTGCGATAAGTTGTCTCACCGAAAGTAGTGATGTGATTATCGTTGTCGTTGTTTGGCATATGTTTTAAATCGGTTTGAGAATTAATAACTAATTAAATATCATAAAAGTGACTATGCGAAAGGTAGATTATCTGGCGGAGCATTCTTTTTATTTAATTCATTGGTAGTCGGTTGGTTCGGCAAAGATTTTATCGTTTCTTCATTAGTTTTTTGTGAAAATATATCTTCCTCTTCTACTGGTGAGGCATGCGGTTTGGTTTCTTTGACTTCAGTAAAAATTGAATCCATCATGATATCGCTAGCACTAGCTTCTTCTTGGACAGGCAAACTCATTGGCGGTTCAGCTTTTCTTCCCGGAGTTTTACCGATCAATGGAGCTTTAACAACGCTTTCAAATGGGAAGTGCCAGATGGAAGCCAGTTCCTCGGTATTCATCAGGCCTTTGTCCCTGCCCTTGCTGGATCTGCCCATATAGTACCTGACAATCTTACTTTTTCTTTCATTCAAGCGCATTTTGGTGAATAAATATTCCGTTGAAGTAGCGGTTACGCTCATATCCGGCTTTAGATTGTTTAAATCATTATACACGTATTGTTTCATGTAGCCGACAAATCCATTGACTACCTTATTCTTGTTCATAACGTCTTTTTTGGCGACATAAACCATGCGGATCTTGAATTTAAAGCCCAGTTTACTGATTTTTTCGTGGATTGCCTCAACTTGGCGTTTTTCTCTCGGCTTTAGGTTCATCATTTTTAATGAGTCATCTTGTTTTTTTTCTGCCGGTGGCGCAGTCAGTGAAAAGCCGGTTATCACATCTAGCGTTGATGTCATAGAGTCTACTAGTTTGTTTAACATGGTAACTTTCGGTTTTGGCACTTCTTTTAAAATCTTCTTAACTTCTTTTTCGCCGATTTCCGGCCATTCGAAGCCGATCGGCCAAACGATTAATTGATACCAGAGCTGTTCGCCGGGGCCGATAGTGCTGCACAAATCCATCAAACTTGCCATTGGGTCTCTAAAGTGGGTTGAAGGCTCGCCCATCTGATGTTCAAAATCTTTATAAGTTTTGATCGGGTAGGCCGGATTGGCTGCTTGAATGAATTCAGCTCCCCAGACATCATATTGCTCATCGGGATATTTAGTGGGTATGCCAGGAGTGTAATCATTTACTTCCGTAATTTCAGCGTCAGGATATTGGGCGTACACCGCAGATTCAGTCAGATTTTTGAATTGTTCAGGAGTCCTGATCAAGAATTGGGTGTAACCCTCGATACTTGCGATCTCAAAACTAAAGCTTAACTGATATTTGCCTTCCCAATACATATCAATCAGATTCAAAGATGAATGCGCTCCTGCTATGTATGCAAAAAGATTTTCCACCGCTTTCGGGGACTGCTCATTCCCTTTGGGGATGTCGATGGCCAGAAGGACAAACTTCTGTTTTGCCGTCCATTGGTCCTGCCTGTACAATACCCACATTTCAAAAAAACCCCAAAGCATAACCAGGGAAATTGGCAGCCAACCTATCAACCAAAAAAGATTCCACACCAATTCTAGTGGCGGTTTGCTTAGATATTCAAGGATAGCTGCTGTATTGATTACTATATCCATTTGTTACTTTTATTATACTAGAAAAAGTCTCTTAAAATTAATTTAAAGTAGTGAAATTATTGATTATATTTTACCACATTGTACATAAAGTTGCCAAACAAAAAAGCTTAAATTTATTTTGTTATTGCTAACAAAATATACTTAAGCCTTTTGCGTGAGTATTTATTTTTTAAGCTGATACTTGCCGCCTACTTTTTCAAAGGATTTCTTGTCCATCAATGCTAGTATAATAGTAGCTTTTTTTACCAAACGTTGTTCCAGAACCTTTTCAATAATCTCTTCCCGGCTCAAGGGCTTCGCTGATTCGCTCAAGATGCTGTTAATTACATCAACTACCGTACCTTTTTGGTAACCCCACTCTTTGAGGCTGTATAGACCTCTACCAACTAAGACGTATTTATCATCCAAGATCAATTCATTGTGGACAGTGGCCGCATTTGCTCCCTTGTCATCAAAATTTATCTTGTTTATCTGCTCGGTAATTTCAACAAAATGCATCGGCTTCCCATGGTTCTTTAGGATTAAGTATATTTTGTCATTGATTGTTTTTGGCTTGACCTCTCGCCAATCCTCGATTCCCCAATGGCCGAACTTGTTTTGTTCGATTTTTTTGGATGCTTGGAGAATAGAGTACAAAACTTTGTTGTTATTGATTTTTTCCGCATCTTCTTTAAAGCTGTTTTTTTCCAAAATCTTGGAAATATCCAGATTGCTTGGCGGATTGAATTTTTCTTGATTACTTTTGTAACTTTCCAGCTCTGTTGATAAGTTGATCAGATCTTCAGTTATAAAAATCTGCTTGATTTCTTTTATCTTTGCGACCAATTCATTAGCCAATTCTTCCAAGTGATCCAATGCCTGATGTTTCAATTTGAATGAATCTTTAAAATTGGAAGAATTAACTACTTCTTCAAAGTGTTCATGAAGCAGTTTAGAGATTAAGAAATCTAAATGATTCTTGTGAAGGCTGATGTCTTCAGGTTTATTTTTTGTTCCATCAGTGGAGAAGTTTACTAGATTATTCAAAAGATATTCTTTTTCCATGATTCCGCCATGTTCTTCAAGCAGTTGATTGATAACTTTTCTTAAGCCGCTAATATGATCCTCAAGATTTTTTAGCGAGCGTAGCTTTTTTACTCCGGAGGTTTCAATTTGTCTGATTCTTTCTCTGGTTAATTTATGGACATTGCCGATATTTTCCAAAGTTTCCTTTACATCACCGGTTAGACCAAAACGACGTGACAAAACATCACGTTCACGCTCATTCAATTGTTCGAACAAATTTCTGGCAATTTCAACCGCATCCAATCTTGCCACTTCTTCTGCTTGAAAATTGGTGATAATCTGATCTAGAATAGATTTTTTCTCGTCGTTATTTGGTGTAATGTTTTGCATAAAATTTTGAAAACGGGACAAGCTCCAAAATATTTACAATAATAAAAATTAGTTAATACTCTTGACTATTTTCTCCTATTTCATTTTAGTCATAATAATATAGCATAATAATTATTATTAGTCAAGGGTAAAATAAAAGCGCCCTATAGGCGCTTATTTTTTACTAATACTAGTTAAATAATCAAGATAAATAAGGCAATACTTATGTATTATCTGGTCTTGCCAAGAATGCAACAAAATTCGTACTCCGTTCGCTAAAAGTACTAGTAGTCAAGATATTGAATCTCCTCTTTAAGCTGTACTCCGAATTCAACTCTTACTTTTTGTTTGATTAAGCTCATCAGCATCATTACATCAGATGCCGTGGCATGAAAGTTTTTATTTATTATAAAATTTGCATGTTCCAGGCTGATCATAGCACCGCCCACCTGCTTGCCCTTGAAGTACAATTTTTCAATTAACCAGCCGGCAGACAAGCCACTCGGGCCGGCACCGGTAAACACCCCTTCCCTTTTTGCTTCATCTAATAATTCAGCATCTTTAACATCGTGTAAGTCAATATTCTTAAATATGCTGCCTGCACTTGGATATTTAGGCTGTTTTTCAGTTCTTAATTTGATCACCTCTTCCATCCGTTCTCTGATCTTGCTATTGTGACCGGTCTTCAAATTCACTAGACAATCGATAACTACTAGATTATTTTCTTTAAAAAAGCTGTGGCGGTAAGCAAAACCGCATTGCTCTTTAGTTAATTTTATTATTATATCTTTGTCTGGATCATAGGCATTAACTTCTACGATCAGTTCAGACATTTCAGATCCAAAACAGCTGGCATTGCCTCGTATGGCTCCACCAACAGTTCCTGGTAGACCTACTGCCCATTCCATGCCTGTTAAAGAGTGATTGGATGCGCCCAAAACAAGTCTGGACATCGGCAGACCGCTTCCGCAACGGATTAATTCACCATCAGCAGTTTTTTCACGAAAAAAGGATTTGGAACAGTTTTTTATGATCAAGCCACTAAAACCCTGATCACTGATAAGGACATTGCTGCCACCAGCTAGTATGAAATATTTATGGCCATTGTTTTTTGCCCACTTGATTGATTCGATTATTTCCTCAGTATTATCTGCCTGTACGAAGTATTTTGCCGGTCCACCAATTTTAAAAGTATTAAATGGTGCCAAGGGTACGTTTTGTTCAATTTGTTCTTCGATATTCATATTTGTTGCTCTAGCTAGTGTATGTAGACTGGTTTATTTATTAATTGTACAACAATTTAACGAAAAAGTAAGTGTTGACAAACTACTAATAAAAATGCATAATAGAGCATTGCAACAATACAGTTGCATGTACATTAATCAAGTAAAAAAGGAGAAGGAATGAACAAGAGAAGGGTTGGTTTGTTGCTTCAAGAAGCATCTGAAAGGTATTTTTTTTCATCGCGGTTTCACTCCGAATAATGCACAATGTCTGGTGACGGCTTCGTGTCTATTCAAATTCATGGAAGACAGCGAAAGCATAATTGTAATGTCAAACCGATTCGATGGTGTTGCCACCGAACAGATGGAAAGCAAGAACCCCGCAGAGGTCATATCGATGATCAAAACTTTGACTTCTGGGACGATTGCAGATTGGAAAAATTCTGCCCCAATAGGGTTTGAAGGCATTCTCGATAAAGTAAAAAAGGGATTGCTCAGAACTGTTGCTGAACTTACCAGAGATGGTATGGCAAAAAAATCCTCAAATCTACTGATAATTACTAGTGGGGATTTACCATTTCTTGAATCATTGGCGATAGAGCAGGATCCGGAAATGAAGTTAATGAAGCCTGGCGAAGTGATGACCTTGAGGGTGGAAGTAGTCATGGAAGGAAAAAACTCTGAGCTCAAAGTGCATTATGTTCAACACTTAACCTTGTGATAATGACGGAGGGAAAATGAAAGTCACTGTTTTGGTTATTGGAGAGTTGGTGCAAGGGGTGAATGAGTTGATGACAGAAAGGGGTATTGAACAGGCAAAAGCGCACCAGAAGCGTATTGCTGATTTCGATCAAGTAAGGGAATGTGTGTACTCGGGTACTAGCATTTCACACGAACAGATGGCACAATTCCTTGGGTTGAACGTCAATTTCAGTAGCCCAATTTTCGGTAACGGCTACTCCTCTAATGTTTTAGGCAAGGGTGAGAATGACAGATCGGAATTTTACAGGGCGCAGCAGAGGTTTGCCAGCCTTGACCACAAGATTGCGCTCCAAACTTTATTGGATATTCCGGATGGCAGCCTAATCATTTGTGATCCAGAATTCGTGATTGCAGTATGTGGGAGACCCGCAGATTATGGTACGGCATGGCAATTGATCTATGACACCGAATCTGTAATCTATTTCAAAATGGTTTCCTAAATACAAAAGGACAGACTGAAAAGCCTGTCCTATTTTTTTGAAATATTTTTCAAAATAGTAATTAAACTACTCTTTCCCAGTTTTTGTTATTATAACCACCCCATACATAATCCCTCTTTTAAAATAAGCATCATTTTCTTTTTCCCTTACTTCGATTTTAATTTGATTGTTATTAGTCTTCAGTCAGTTTTTCATCTTTGTCTAAAAAAGCATTAACAAAATTGACTGGAAAGAAACTATTTGTTGTTATCTCAATCGGGTTAATAATAATTTTACCCCCAGGAGAAAGTACTCTGATTTGTTCTTGTAAGGTTTTAATTATTTCTTGAGGACTATGAGCGTAAGAAAAAGCACCGGCTTGATTAGTTATTGCATTGAATGAATCATTTTTGAAAGGCAATGAAGTTGCATCCCCTGCTACCAACCTTTCTTTTAGTTTTACAGGCAACTTATTAGATGAAGTTAATCTTTCTACGTTTGACTTATTGCCAAGGGCTATGTCTACTCCATAAGCATCAATATTCCTTTCCAAGCAATCATTGACAAAATTACCTTCTCCACAAGCCACATCCAATACCTTTCCTTGCTGAAGGATTTGCAATAAATCAGCTTCGTTAATGTTCGCTTCCCCTAATTCTTTTAAGTAACGGTTAAAATTACGATTGATTAAATCATTATTTTCATCGCTTTCCCAAAGTTTATTTACTGGCGTGAGTCTATTTGAATTTTCGCTAAACATAAATTTATATATTAATCCACCTCCCCCAGCTCCTGTAATTTTAATAGTTTTGAGTAGAGGCCGCCGTTTTTCTTGGAGAGTTCGAAGTGGCTGCCCTCTTCGACAACTTTTCCATTTTCTAAAACTATGATCTTATCGGCTTTTTTGATTGTGCTTATCCTTGGTTACTTTACATCTTTGTGCTCTTGGCGCCGTTTTGTAATAATTTTTTGTTTTGATATATTAATGTTTAGAAATTTTTTAAAGGTTTTAGTGAACATATAAACACAATTTTTCAAGTTCTGTTTAATAATGTATTAATACTGCCTACAAGTTTCATTTTAATCGACTCAATTAATGAAGGATTTAGTGTGGAATTTAATCTATCATTATAACTTTGCAATGCCCAATCATGAGCCATTACTAGTATATCTTCTTTGTTTATAGAGCCGGCCCTTATAAAAGGCCTTAATTTATTTAAACAAAAAGCCCAGGCGTCACGTTCGGTTTGCAAAACATAACTGGCGATATATTCCAGAAAGTCAGGATTTTCTCTTTCTTCCTTAGTAAATAATTTTTTATTAAAAGTTTTTATATAGCTAACTGCTCTTGAATAATAATAATTTTTATCAGGACCTGTTTTTACTTGTTTGTTGATCAGCTCAAGATGTCCTATCTCGTGCAATAGTGTAATTATTCCGTTCATAGACAAAACATCTGCCCGAACAGTAATTGCTGGCTGATAACTATCATCAAAAAAGAAACGGCCACCATTTTTTTTGTTCGTTTTTATTAAAAAAGCAGTTCGATACTTATCAAGATAAGGGCTTAAATCCAGTTCATTGCCCTTGCAATCATTAAGTTTGAGTTCGTGCAACATTCTCCAATTATCATCATCTTCTTTCTTGTATATTTCAGATCCTTTGGCAAGATTTACTGCCTCGAGTTCCTTTCCATAGACTATGGACAAATCTAAAATTGAATTTTTCAGTTCTATTTTGCCCTCAGCATCAAATTCAGTACTTCCTATGCGTTCAGTTAAGGATTCAGGGCTAATGCTAAATGGCTTCATAAATTAATTTTAATTATAACTTCTTAACCAGTCTCTCAATATTGCCATACATAATTTTTGCAATATCTTGATCACTAAAATTTCCATCAGCCGATAACTTCTCTGCAATAATTGAAAGTTTGCCTATTTCGTCAAATTCTTCATAAAGATGTTCGGCATCAAGGCCGCCAAAGTCTGTGGCAACTGAAAGGTTTTCAGTTGATCCAGTGATTTGACTTGCGTCTCTGAGACCATTGATGTATGCATCAAGTGTAGGAAAAAATGGCTTTGCTGCATTCATGCCAACTACACCTCCGCGTGATGCGACTTCTTTTAATAATTCAGGAGTCATAAATCTTTCTTTTTCTCCAAAAGCAGTGTGAGTGATTGCGACTTTTTCATATTCTCTAACTCGATCAAGAATGTCTTGCGCGGTTTTTCTATTAGCGTGCGCGGTATCAATAATCATTCCTAGTTCAACCATTTTATCAATTATTCTTCTTCCCTCAGGAGTCAGCCCCCTATTTTTATCGCCTCCAGCACCGCCACCGATTTGATTGTCATGGTTATACATAGGACCAACCGATCTAATTCCTCTTGCATAAAGTTCTTCTACTACATCGGGGCCGGTTAAAATGTCTCCGCATTCTAAATGAAGGATGATGTTTGTTTTATCTTTTTGTTCCAATCCTAAGTCTTCTGGTTTTTCAATGATATTAAAATCACTAGTTGCTCTATACTTTTTAATTATTTCCAAATGATCAGCTTTAATCGGTTCTTGTAATTTTGGATCACCCTGTTGCGCTACTGCTTTCATTTCATCATTGATCCTCCTATAAACAGAAGAGAAGGCTAAATCTAGTTTTAAAAGTCCTTCTCGAGGTAGTTGACTTGCTCTTTTTTCTGCATGATTTAATTCCGGCCTCTTTAAAATTTCAGCCAATATCGGGTTTAGAGTGTCTTGATGCATGTCTGCTGTTTTGAGCTTTTCCATAGTTTTTATTTAGTTAAATTATAAAATTTTAAAAACAGATTATTTAAATTTTGTTTGGTAAATTTTGCACTAACTGTTGTTGCACTATTTATTCTAAAACCTGGATGCACATCAACTTCAAGAAGATATAGTTTTCCATTTTTAACTAGAATGTCTGATCGGGAAAATGTTTTGCATCCTAACGCTTCATGTGCTTTTTGTGCAATAGTTTTAATTTCTTTAACTATCTTTTTTGGTAGCTTTGTAGGAATTTCTAAAACAATTGAACTATTATTATCTTTCATGTCAGCAGTTAGCAAACCTTTTACGTTGTTGTTTACGCCAATCGGTTCATATGCAAGAGGTTTCTCATTGCCGACCACCATACAAGTTACTTCATATGGATCCGAAATGTATTTTTCTACTAGAAATGAATTTTTATGGTTTAGATTTTTATTTAAAATTCTTGTAAGCTCAGCCTCGCTTTTTGAAACAAATATTCCCCTGCTATCAGTGCCACTAGAATCTTTAACAATGCATGGATAATGAATCTTTTGTTTTATAGAATTTAAAATAATCTTATTATTTTTTTGCCAGATTATTTTATCAACAAAAACGTCTTCTGCAATCGGTAAATTGTGCAAGCGAAAAATTTCTTTTGCTAGGAATTTTGAAGTACCCAAAAATGTTGTTTCTGAATTAGATCCTAAATAAGGGATATTATTCAATTCTAAAAAGGATTCAATAAGTGCTTCATGGCCTCTGCCGTATGAATTTTTTAAAACAATATCAATTATCCCTGCTTTAAAATCTCTTAATAGAGTATTTTGCTCAAATTTATTTAAATCGTATTTTTTTAAGTTAAAATCAATCAAATTATTTTGCAAATCTTTAAATTGAGACTCATTTATTTTTATTTGAGATTTATCTCCGTAAAAAATAACTGCTAGATTTATTTTTTTCATATTTTTTATAGCCAATTAAAATTCAATTCGGCAAAATCATTTGATGTAATTTGGGGAATAATTTTTATATCGGCAGGTATATATTTTTGAGCTGTATAATCGTATAAATCTACAGCTGCCACTGAAATAAAGTCAGAATAAGGCATGCTAAAAATTTTTCTAAGATACTCATCAGTCAGTCCACCCTCAAATATGATATCGTAGCCATACTGTGCTCTAACTTTACCATTTAATCTTTGAAATGCAACAGTTAATCCAGCAACCAATCCATTGGTTTGTACTGTTTTTAAAAGTTCAAGTTCTTTTTGCATTTTCATTTCTTTTAAGGTTTTTTCCCAGGCTAGTTTCATCAGATGTAAGTAAATTACCGAGCCGTAACCGACTAAAGGCTTAACACCTGAATAAAAATTCAATACACCAAAAATAGTGAACAAACTCGGATAGATTTCTCTTTTCTTGAGCAATTCAATAATGATCTTTTTTTCAAGTGGTATACTTAAGTGGTTAAATCTTGGGTCTTTTGGTTTTAAAATGCCGTTTTCAACGTACAGCCGTATAGATTGATTACGATCTGGATATTTTCTCCAAAAAAAATGTGTGCCTTTTTCCTCTTTTTCATTCCAAGTCACTACAATCCCTCGAAAATTATTCAATACACAATTTCTGAATTCATTGTCAAAAATACTTTTAGATATAATGTTATCATCATTTTCTAGTAGTTCAACCAAACAATCAGTTACAATTTCTTCTTGAGTTAAATAAATGAGTTCAGGCAAATTATTCCTTAGTTTTTCTTCAAACATCCTTTTCCAAGAATTTTTTACTATTATGGATATTTGATCAATATAATTATTGCACCTTGAATAATCGTATGATTTCAATGTTTCACATTCATTCATTAGGAATTCTTTCTCAACTTGATTAAACTCTTTCCAGCGGTCACATAATTTTAATCTTTCTACGAAGTTAAAATCTCTTTTGGGTATATAATAAGAACACAATTCCCTCTCCGTATTACTAAATAAAGGAACTCTTTTGTCATGAAAAGTAAAACCATTCCTGCTAAAGTAATTATTTGGAGGTACGTCTCCGCTCGAAATTACAATTATTGCATTTTGTTTCCTATCTTTTAAAAATTTATCTGTGCTGCTGATTATATTTGAAGATAGTAAAACAGGATGGTTTATTATTTGATGATGATCGGCAATATTTAAAGCAAGCTTCCCCTCTAAATCAATTTTAAGTTCTTCTTTGTATTCATCTCCAAAAAGTCGATTTAATTTATTATCAATGACTTTTTTTAATAAATTTTGGCGTAAAAGGTGCTCTTTTGTTGCTTCAAAAGAATAAAGAGTTTGAGAAAAATCTTTCAAATTCATTTTTAAATCAAAAAATGGCCCAAGCTCAGTATTGTATTTCCTGATTTGATCTGAAATAATCTTATATTCTTTTTTAATTTGATCCTTGTCCATATCAAATGTAATAACTTTTTTCTGGATTCCTGCCTTCGCAGGAATGACACGTGTGTGTTGTTTTGTGTAATTAAATTTAGAATTTTATAGGCTATGCGAATATCTATGTGGAGATACTTTCGTGACGTTAATAGCAGTTATTAAATTACTTTTGATAGAATAATCGAGTATAACGCTAAAAATATCGGTCTTTTCTGTTTCATATAAATTTATGTATGAAGGAATATGTCTATACGTGCTATTTTTCATCCTGGGGATTGTAGTTACTGTAGCCCGTATATTAAATGCACCATATTTTGTTTCAAAAATATTATCATAAGAAATGCTTTTAAAATTGTAACCAGCAATAAACTCTTCACTGTTATCAAGTCTAATTGACTCATACATTGTTGTTACATCTAGTGCATTTTCAAGCGCAGATTTACGACGTACCTCATAATTATTCACAGAAACCATAATATCACCAATTTTTTTATTAAGTTCATTTTTAATTTCTTGAAACAATTTTTTTAGTTCAAGATTTAAGTCAAACTCAACGTCAAGCAATTGTTTTAATGAGGGCATATCGGAAACAACCTTAAAACTATTTTTGTTAACCAACATAAATTCCTCACTCAAGGATGTTTCGTTGAAGTCGCTACTATTGTTTGAACACAAAATATAATTGCAATCATTATTTATTTTTGCATCATCTAAGATACTTAGCCAAATTATTGTGTCACGAAAACCTTTGTCACCTTTTGCAGAAAACGGTTTTATACCCTTAAGTGATCTTCTAATTATTTCTGATTGCCTAACCTTGGCCGATTTTATCACCT
The DNA here is from genome assembly GCA_000995135.1 of Parcubacteria group bacterium GW2011_GWE2_39_37. GTDB lineage: Bacteria > Patescibacteriota > Patescibacteriia > Patescibacteriales > GWE2-39-37 > GWE2-39-37. The sequence goes on from LBWY01000018.1 coordinate 28,278, forward strand.
CAACTTGTGATTTATTTAAGATAGCTTTTTTTATTTTGATAATTTCTTTTTCATAATTTAGTTTATAGCAATTCTCTGAGATTTTAACGCCAAAAGGACTAAGAGCTTGTACTTTATTGGCAATTGTGTTCACCATATTATTTACATCAGACAAGGTTTGTTCAATTCTTTCAGCAACTACAATTTCTGGTATGGACAAAATAATTTTACTATTTAAAGAGTGTTCTTTAATAAATTTAAACGATTCTTCAAGCGATAAATTAAATAGCTTACTTACCTTGTCTTCCTTGTCTTGCCACAAGATGTTAGTGTCGAAAATTATTTTATATTTTTTAGTAATTTTTTTCATAATTAAATTTTCAATTATTTATCACAGTTAATCTAATCCACCTCCCCCAACTCCTGTAATTTTAATAGTTTTGAGTAGAGGCCGCCGTTTTTCTTGGAGAGTTCGAAGTGGCTGCCCTCTTCGACAACTTTTGCAATTATAATAACTGTTTTATTCTTGCTGACTTTGCTCATAGCATCTTGGATTAATTTTTCACTGTATGAATCCAGATTACTGGTGGCTTCGTCAAAAATCAGAATACTTGGATTAGCAAGAATAGCCCGAGCAATGCCCACTCTTTGCCTTTGGCCCCCAGAAAGTTTTACGCCTCTTTCCCCTACCAGAGTATCATATTTTTCCGATAACTGATCAATGAATTCATGGGCGTTGGCGATTTTTGCAGCGGCAATTATTTCCTCTGTGCTAGCTTTGGGTTTGGCGTAGGCAATATTATTTCTTACGCTTTCATTGAAAACTTCTACGTCTTGAGGAACGATGGCGATATGTTTTCTAAATGAAAAAAGATCATAGTCTTTTAGATTTTTGTCATCCAGTAATATTTCGCCTTTGGTTGGATCGTAGTGGCGATAGATCATTCTGGCAAGTGTAGTCTTGCCACCGCCGGAAGGACCGACCAAGGCAGTGATGCAATCTGAATTTATTTTTACATTTATATTATTCAAAGATTTTTTACCGCTTCCTTCGTAGGCAAAATCCAGGTTTTTAAAGACAATCTGTCCTATAATTTTCTTTGGCTTTATTCCGTTTTCTTTGTTAATGATTTCAGATTCCTCTTTTGTCAGTTCATCAAGCCGGGTAACTGCTTCACTGCTATCCATGATCCTGTCGTATAATTTTGAAATTCTATATAAAGATAAAAAGGCTTTTTCTGAGATAGTAAAGATAAAGATGAGACTGCCAATGGTGATCAAGTTTTGCCAGACCAGATAAACACCAAAAGCTAGCATAAGCACTCTGCCAGTATCAATGACGAGATTTCTGCCTAGATTGAATTTCAAGATTCCATAAAATTCCAGTAAAGCATTTTTCTTGATATCTGCCCGCATATCGCTGAATGTCTTGGTTTCTCTGTTTTCTTGGACAAAAGATTTGACTGTATTGATATTTATGATGGACTGAGTCATTTGACCGTTTGATTCTTCATATTTATCATGACGAATCTTCCGCGCAGGTGTTACTTGCTTGTTGAGCCTTAAAGTCAAGATTATGAATAAAGGGACGAAAAAAATGAAAATCAAACCGAAGCGCCAATCAAAGATAAATAATATGATTGCAGTAAGAATAATTTGTACTAGAGTCGGAGCGACTTGCCAGCACATATCTGCCAAAAGCATGATTACCTTGTCAGTACCTCGCTGTATTTTAGAAATTTTATTGCCGGTGTTCTCGCGTTCGTGGTAAGACAAGCTCAGAGAAACCATCTTTTGCTGAGCAAAGACTGGAAGATATCTTTCAGACTCAGCAATGATTTTGAAGATCATTTTGTCGGTGAAGTACAGAACGATTGAGGTGAATTGACTGGCCAAAAACATTACTGCAATTAACCAAATCAGTTCATCTAAATTTTCCACAGAGAACTTGGCGATTACGTCAACTATCTTTTTGAAAAGATAAGGGCCGATGAAAAAAAGCAGTTCAGTAATAATTATCATTACTAATAACTTTTTGATTTCTTTTTTGGTAAATGAAAGCAGATTCCAGAGATCAATCCAGAATTTTTTCAAATCAAAATCATCGATTGTTTTTGTTGTCTTCATCCTAGCTAATTAAATTTTCGCCTACTCTGAATACATCTCCTGCGCCCATCAATACTACAACTTCGTTTTTCTTTAAGTCATCTCTGAGATAGGTTTCAACTTCTTTCAAGGTCGGGATATGCATTATCTTTTTTGTCGGATAATTTATTTTTATTTTTTCTAACAGATCTTTCGCATGGACTCCGCCCTGCTGTTCTCTGGCACTGCCATAAATATCAAGAACAATCACTTCATCGGCCAAGGCAAAGCTAGAGGCAAAATCATCAAGAAGCGCCAGAGTGCGAGTGAAAGTGTGGGGATGGAAAACGACTTTTAAATTATTTTTTGGATATAGTTGTCTTACGCCATTGAGCGTTGCTTTTATTTCCGTTGGGTGGTGGGCATAATCATCGATGATTATCGCGCCTTTATATTCACCCATCTTCTGCATCCGTCGAGCTGTCCCTGTGAATTCT
>LBWY01000019.1 GCA_000995135.1 Parcubacteria group bacterium GW2011_GWE2_39_37
TCGGGGGATCGGAAGGTGGAGTTGTTGAAAAGGCTTCATATTCCCAAACCACCCGTTTTCCCTCTTTGTAGGTTCCGTTCGAGTCCATCACACCAGTAGAGACCGCTACCCTCTCAAACCCAGCTTTGAATGGGATGGCAAGGGGCAGAAGTGGCTTGGCGAGGAAGTTATTTTCCCAGGCACCCTCCTTTGTCTGGTAGTTGAAAGATACTACTTGGGAATAGTCCCCAGCTGTGGGAGCAAGAAGCATCAGGTAGCCGCCGAAATGCGGCACGACATTGGGGAAAGCAGCAACGGCGACATCCGCATTGTACGACGGTTGGACACTCTTTGCTATGCCACCCAGAGGGATAAAGTTGACAGTCAACTCAGGCACGGACACGCCCGGATATCTGACCTCGATCTGATTGTATCCCGTTTCGGGCTGGACAGTCATAGGATAAGTCGGATTCGGATGTGGCAGAGGAAGTGTACGGTCAATCCGCCCGCTGGACAGATGATTGAAGGTAATAACAGCGTATTTACCGTCAACACCATTCCGTAATTCGAACGCCCCCAGCTTAACTGCCATAGTGAGCTTCTTACTTCCTGTAGAGGTGGGAGGCGTATTCTCCGAGCCGCCACCGCCTCCACAACCTGCGACCACGAACATAACCAGCACGACAAGCACTTGTCTGATTCCGAACCTTCTCATGTTTCTCATCTTTTTCTCCTTTGTCGTTTTTTCCTCAAAAACACCGAGGGTTAGGGTTGAAGTCGAACATCGTTGTATATAAAAGACGAAAGTCTTTATTTTAAAGAGCTTAAGTTCATCTCCTTGAGAAAGCTAGAAATTAATTCTAGCTCAGCTTAAATAGATGAGAAGTATTATAATATTTAAAATAGACTTGTAAATTTTTTTACTAAGTTTTTGGAAGAAATAGCTGATTTTTTTTCAATAATCGCTTGATTATAAACAGCAACCATGTCCTTACTAATGTTTTTCCAATTATAATATGTATTAACTCTATTTTTACCCATTCGTCCGTTTGTTTCAACTAGTTCAGGATTTTTCAATAAATAAGACAACTTCCTTCTAAGATCAACAACATCACGATCCTTAAAAGAAAAACCTACATTTTCTGCTGCTTCTAAGTTTTCCGGAATATCGCTTATCAATACTGCATTTTCATAGGACATCGCTTCGAGCAAAGCTATAGACAAACCTTCCGATTCGGATGGTTGTACAAATAAATATGCATTAGAAAATAATTCATTTAACATCCTGCCTGATTGACTACCAGTAAAAATTATATTTTTATTATTGCCGACCATCTGCTTCAATTCTTGGACATAATCTTCAGTGAAAGAGCCATCTCCCACAATCACTAATTTCTTGTCTGTTTTCAGTTGCTTATAAGCATCAATCAAGTAATGGATGCCTTTATGACGGACTAATCTGGAAACGGTTACGATATAATTACCTTTTTCCAAGCCCCATTTCTTTATTTCTTTGGCTGGAAGTTTTTCCGGCAAGTTGACTCCGTTCGGGATATAAACAGTCTGAGTCTCATATTTTTCGTTGGCATAATCGGTCAACGACCTGGAAACCGTAGTGGTAACATCCGCAAACGTACAAGCCATGAATTCACCAAATTTCAAATATAATCTGGCAAACAAGCCCCACTTCTGGTGGATATAGCATCTAGTATGGAAAGTTGAAATTATTGGCACCTCCGGTCTTAAAATTTTTATCAACCAGATCAATGATGATGGTCCGATGGAATGAAAATGAATCACATCAACATCACGTTTAACCACATCCAAACAAGCTCTGAAAGTATGAGAAATCGCATCCAGATGCTTGGTTCCGATACTTGGCAGGCTGATCAAATTTACTCCCTTGAATTCTTTTAGCTCGGGCGGAGTATAGTTCGGCCTGGTATAAACAAAGACTTCATGTTGCGCATCAGCCAAATGGGTAGCCAAATCCTCAACGTGTTTTTCAACGCCGCCGGATCTTGATGGTATTCCTTTTTGTCCGATGAAGTATATTTTCATATATACATTAATTCTGTAGCAAGAATCTTAAATTTTAATTAATTACTGAATCTGAAAACTTATACTATAGCTCAGCTTTGATGTTTTTCCAGTAACCTTGATGTCAGTTCTTTTTGAAGAAATATTCGGAACATTTATAATTTTTGTAAATCTTCCGTTTTCGTCTGTCATGACATTTGTTTTTTCTCCAGCAAAGTCAATTTCAAGATTTTCATTAAAACCAAATCCCTGACCCCTAACTGAAACCTGCGAATTTGCCGCAGCTGTTGTCTTATCTAAACCTAAGGCCAAAGATTCAAATGGTTTTAAGTCTTCCTCAATAGCTTTATACGAGCTGGTTAAGTTTAAATTTTTATCTAAAACTAAAATTCCCGAAGTATTAAAAACCACTACGGATTCATTCGTACTATTACCTATCGCTCTTAAACCAACTGCCCAGCTGCCAAATGACCCCATGCTTTTTGTCTTTGCGGAAATAATTGATTTTAAATTTTCTTTGTTGAATTTTACAACTTTGTCTCCACTTGAATAATATAAATGTGACTGCCCTGCTTTTCCATCGATATAATAACCCAAAGAAGAACCGTGATCGACTTCTTTAATCACATTGCCGCCATAATTTAATTCTTTCAAAGCGCTATCATCAATAAGATAAATTTTGCCGTCGGTCACTTCATAAAATACTTTTCGGTCATGATTTTCTTTTACATTTAAAGGGGTATTAACGACTACTTTTCTTTCCCTGGTATCGAATATTTCCAACCCCTTGTCTGTAGTGTTGTAAATAAACCTCCCTTCGTCATCAAAAACTAAATTATTCGGATGTCTGGTGTATACTTTATAAGAATCAACAACTTGGAAGTCTTTATTCCAAAGCTTCACTCCATTTGTGCCAATTGTGTATAATCTGCTGCCAACCTTTTTTACTCCCAAAAAATAATCAAAAGAGTTATCTTTAATTTTATTGATTAAAATCGGTTCATACACATTGCTAACGTCGTATTTAAACAGATTGCGTCCATCGACAGCGTAAACAAATAGCCTACCTGATTCTTGGCTGAAGTCCAAATTGTAAAAATCATTTTTCTTAAGATTTTGCGCATTCACAGATTCGATTTTTGCCACACGATCCAACCTGCCACCATTCTGCTTAAAAAGCTCCAAAACACCCATGTTAGTAGTTCCGACTATAACTTGGTTGTTATAAATTATTGCATCTCCGGAAAAATATGGCTTAGTCCTGCTTTTAACACCTGGGGTGAAAACGATAAAGCTTACAGCCAATGACATAATCATTGCCATCAGACCTGCAATTTTAAATCTGTTCAAGTTTTTACTTTTACTCATAGAGATATTTTAGTTGAATAATTAACATTAAAATTTAGCATATTTATCAAAAGTTGTCAATAGCAATTTATTTTGATGATTATAGAAAAAACTTATGAAAAAACTATTAATTATTGTTATTTTAGCTAATTTATTGATTTACAACCTTACTCTTTCCTTTTGCCATCATGTCATATTGGAGATCAGTGGTAATATCTTTAAGATTTAAATCAATATCTTGTCCGCAAAAAACATCTCTTGTTCTAAATTTTGTATCAATTAATAAACTTATAGTTTTACCTAGGTCCTTTTCGGTGGGCATTATCGCAATCTCGAATCTTGCCTTATTTTCTCCTCCTTTTTTATCAATTTTATCAATCGTCCACATTACTTTGCGTTCAGCCTCAAAGTAATGAAGACTGCCAGATAATAAATTCTTAGTATCCAGCCAGACTACATTATCTGGCAAAACTGCGCCCATGGTTGTTCCTGTTAAGTCATTACCAAAATTTTCCACACTCCAGACGACCCAGTAATTAGTTGGGATACCGATTGTAGGTGGCAAGGGTCCGGCACCCAACTGATCCCCTTGAGGACTAAAATAATAACCGACAGAACTTACAGCATAATCTGAAATTACCTTTGAGCTATTTGATTTTTTGTAATATTGGATTTCTTGCCCGTCAGCTTTATAGTTAATTCTTGTTAAAATACTAGTTAGTTGATCAGTGTCGATTTTTTTTCTATTAAACTTCGCGTTGAATGAAAAGCTTCCTTCTGTCCCTGGTGATAAAGACCCGACCCTGACTGAACCATTGCTTTGTTCCAAGTTCTTGCTCATGATTTTAAAATCAACTAAATCAAAATTATCATTAGTGGAATTAAAAATAAATTTTACTTGATCAATCTCTATATTTCCGATATTTTTATAATTCACTTTATATGTTATCTCCTGCGCTGTTTTAATAACTGAATTATCTGTATGAACTTCCAGCTTAAGCGACGGCTCTTTAAGAGCCAATTCTTTACTGATAAAATTCTGCTTCAGTTTCATACCGTTTAATTGCAAATAAACAGATGCGTTAAAATCAAATTTCTCAAGTTTAGTATCTTTAACTAAAAAAGAAAGTGCAACTTTTTTCATTTCTCCACTTTTAATATTTTCCATCTCAAGAATATTGTCTTTAAGAGGACGTTCATCAGCCTTTACTTCCATTTTTTCTCCAAAAACTATTAATACATTTTCAAAATCTCTTTCGCTGGTGTTGATGATTTTTACTTCCGAGTTAAAATCTACATTTTGATAAATAGTTTCAGGCATTAATGCTTCGATTTTTAAAGCAGAGTCCTCTAAATTGAAGATTGACGAATTTAATACTTGAAAATTTTTACCATTTTTTTCGTAATTTAAAGAAAAAGAGATTGATTGACGAGAGCCGATATCCCCCAAAGGCGTTCCATTGATTTTAATTTTTCCGTGGGCATTTTCCGTTAAATTGCCAATTGCCACAACATTGTTTTGCTGATTGTAATCTCTTTTCGGTTCCACACTTTCAATCATAAAATTTTCTGGTAATATAATGGCTATTTTACCGTCATGAATTTCTTCTTTAGATTTATTTCCATAATCAACTATCAAACTAGTCTTTTTACCACTAATAACTCTGTCAGATAAAACTCTCGAGTTTATATATACATCTTCAGTTGGAACAAAAAAATTAAGCTGAAGAACTGCTCCAATCAATACAACAACCAATACAACCAAAAAAATATCTGCCCAAAGATGGAATTTGTTGTTTGAGTAATATTTCTTATGCCGATTTCTAAAGGGTTGGACTATTAAATTCAACTTCCCGATAACTATATTATTCCCTCGGCTTTTTAGTTTTAATTCTTTATTATTCAACTCCATCAATTGATCGCCTTTTTCATCTTTTTCTATGACCATCAAAGCGTTGTCCTTATTAAATTCTTTGTGATTATTTATTTTTTTCATAGATATTAAAATTATATTCTAAAATAGAAAACTATTAACTAAAATTTCAGCTTTTCCGTCAAGATTTATATCTGCTGCATTTACCGAAATACCTTCTTGGCTAGTTTTATCATAAGCGAAGAAGCTTCCTAACAATTTACCTGTGCTATTAAATATTTTAATTTGGGGCCCTCTTCCAGAACCAGGAGCAGTGATAATTTCATTTCTTCCATCGCCATTCAAATCTCCGACAGCTACTGTTATACCGCCACGGTAACCCTTGTCGTAAGCAAAAAAACTATTTAATACTTTCCCGTCTTTATTAAAAACTCTTATTTGCGGTCCACCGCCTTTTCCTGGAGCTGCAACAATTTCTTTTATTCCATCACCATTCAAATCGCCAAGTGCGATTGAAGCGCCACCGCGGAAATTTTTGTCATATGCAAAAAAACCAGGAGTTAATTGCTTGCCGAAATTATTAAAAATCTTAATTTGTGGCCCTCCACCCGTACCAACACTGGTAATGATTTCTTTGCTGCCGTCACCATCAATATCACCTAATGCAAAATTGGTGTCATGCTTGAAGTTTGAACCATAAGGAAAAAAACTGATTTTTTTCTTCCCCTTATTCCATATAGAAATCTGACCTTTACCGTTAGTTAATATTTCCTCGTCTCCATTATCATACAAATCGGTAATTAATATCTTTGTGTTGCCGGGAAAATTATCTTTATATGCAAAAAATCCGTTTCTTGTTTTTTCTCCGTTGCCATTAAAAACTCTGACAAAACCGCCATTAATAAAACTTGTATCTTTAATCTGATTATAAGGCTTTAACAAAAGTATGCCATCATTTGGTGCGAGCTTGATCCAGTTGATTTTCGAGCCATCATTTATTTTTTTATCCTGAATTCCTTTTATTTTTTCAAATTCTTCTTTGGAAAAAATATAAAGCTGATCTTGGCTGGTGGAATTAACTATTGCGGTTCCCATTTCATAATCACGACGCCACAAACCGGGCTTAATTATTTTATTATCTTTATTCAATAAATTATATGAAGGTGATTCAGCTTGCCCCAAATTAATATCGTACTCGTCATACCACCAAGTTTGTGCATGTGATTTATCGCCAAAATCAAAAGAAAAATAACCATCTCCTTGAAGCGTACTTGATAGGCCATATCTTAATTTTTTAAAATCATATTGCGCTCCAGTATTATTTGTGTTGCCATTGATTACGTAAATGTTGTTCGGTCGATTTTTTGCTGGCAAACGAATAAGATACTGGTTCATGGATGAAGACCAGCTGCCATTTCCTTCCCATGGAGTGGGAAAAGTCTCAAACATTCTTCCGTTTATATAAGGCTGGTAGATATCCAAAGAGTTGCCATTGATTAAAATAATTTTTTTATCACCCAGAGATAACCTTGTTTTCTTGAATAGTTCTGCCATTCCTTCTTGCCAAAGTTGATTTACTAAGCCGGGATCATCTTTGCTGCCATCACCATCAACATCAATGCCACCGCTTTTACTGTAATGAGTAATGCTTGAATCAACAGTATCATACATGATTCCATCCCAAACGTTTTTATCCATCTCCCCTTTAACATATTTAACATTGTAATCTTGCCAGGATTTTTTTGTAACATTAACCGCATAAAGGTTCGGCCAAATTTCCAGCTTTTCCCCTCGCTCATTTCTTAACCACCAGTCGTTGTTTTCCACTCCGGTATAAAGATGGTGGTGCAAACCTGTCTGCTCGTTGATATCATATTCATTTATCATGGCTGGATAAACATATGCCAAAAGAATGCCGTTTTTATTTTTTTTATGATACTGTTCAAAAAATGGTTTATTGTAATAAGCCATTTCTGCAGGGGTAATAATTAAATTCCATTTATACAGCTCCTCATAATCCGATTGATCAAAATATTTTAAATAATAATTAGCTAGCTTGGGATAATCATCTTTGTCAGCAAAAACAACCTGAGGAGTAAGCATCAAGGACAATGATAACAAAACTGCCAATGTCTTAATTTTTTGCATATCTTTTATATAATTCCAGTATTTTATTTAAATGAAACTTATCATTATATTTTATTACTACACTCTCCCTTCCCGCCTTCGCTAATTCCATCAAATCATTTTCTGCAGCTATTTTCATCTTTTCAGCCAATTCACTAACAGAGCCTGGAGTAAACAGCAATCCAGTTTGATTATCAGTAATTATTTCTTTTATACCCCCGATATTGGAGGCAATAACCAATTTTCCCAGTGCCAATGCCTCAAGATTGACAATACCAGAAACTTCATACCATTCAGATGGAACAATTACAGCACGGGCTTGAGCAATTAATAATTTTAAATCCTGACCATATTTTGCCCCAAGTAATTCTACTTTTGACGATAAATTATTTTCTATAATATATTTTTTTATATTTTCTGATTCACTACCGATGCCAACTATTTTTAATTTTCCATCATTCACCATATTTATTGCTTCAAGTAATGTATAGATGCCTTTTTCTTTTTCCAATCTTCCAAAATACAACCAATAATTCCCAACAGTAAAGTCAGGAGTAAATTCATCCAGCTTAATAAAATAAGGCAATAAACTTATTTTTTCAGCTGGAATGCCCCATTCAATCGCCTTATTTTTTACAAACTCAGATGGCGCAATGAATTGAATGATATTTTTTTCATAAATTCTTAAAATTTTATGGTGGAAATACATTTCAATTGTAGCTAATAGGCTTTTGACATAAGAATTTTTTAAGCAGCGATATTTGGTGCAATTGAAGAATTTACCTCCCTTGCAACGCTCGCAAACTTGGTCCTGCGTATACATTTTATAATTTGGACACAAAAGTTTAAAATCATGAAGATGCATCACTATCGGCAATTTATGTTTTTTTGCCACCATTAAAATTGACGGGGAAATTTGATGATATATATTGTGGATATGAACAATATCCGGCTTAAAATCATTAAGCAAAAGCTCAAATTTTTTTGCTGCTTCAAAACTAAATAAAATTCTACTTAGATATTTAAAAATAAAACTAAACTTAAAATCATTGAAATCTATTTTCTTTAAAAAATATCCGCTATCCTTATCTGGTAAATTTTTTTCATACGCCATGCAAAACTTGGCCGTTTCAACTCTGCCTTGATTCAATAATTCGGCAAGCTCGATAAAATATTTATCCGCACCGCCTTTTAAGTAATTAAATTTATTTACCAGTAATACACGCATATTATTTTTTATATATAGCAAATAGCCGATTTAAAATTTTTATTTTTGACCGATACATCATTCTTACTATTTTTATAGTAAACTTTTTCTGCAAGAAATGTTTATTTAAAAAATAATCCATTCCATCAGCCTCAAATTTAAGACTAAGGGTTGAACGCCTACCCCCAGAAGAAAAACCATGATAGTGAATTATTTCCGCCTGCGGGAAAAATATAACCTTCCAGTTTCTTTGCTTTGCCCTAAAGCAAAAATCCAAATCCTCTACGCCAAAAAAATAATTTACATCAAGTAAGCCGATTTCTTCTACGACTTGTCTGCGGATCAATAGACAACCTCCAGAAAGCCAGTCTACTTCGCATGTCTGCTTGAAAAATCTTTTAGTAAAAAAATTTTTATAAATCAAAGTGCCGGCATTCATAATTTTTGCCACCATGGAAAAACTCATAATTTCTCTGAATAAATTAGGGAAAAAACCTGCACTTGGTTGATTTTGCCCATTAGGATAAAAAAAGCTTGGTCCGATTAGCCCTGCGTCAAGATGCGCCTCTAAATAATCTATCATTTGTTTTATCGCACCAGGCTTAACCAGAACATCGGAGTTTAGCAATAAAAGATATTGGCCTTTTGTAAATTTAATGCCTTGATTAACTGCCTTGGCAAAGCCAAGATTATCTTTATTTTCAATATATCTGACATTAAGACGTTCAATTTCTGAACTAGATATTTTTCTTTCTGAATTATTATCGATTAAAATAATTTCAAAATCAGAATCCTGAATATTTTTTTTAAATGTTTCAATTGCCCGGATTGTCATCTCTGGCGTATTGAAGTTAATTATAATTACTGATAGTTTCATAAAGTTTCTTGATTTTTTTGCAAATTTACAAAAGCACCCATCATTACCCAAAAAATTATTGCATAATACAAGGCAAAAAATGTTACTTCAAAGAGACCGTTTGAAATGGCCGCTAGCAGGCTTGCGATAAACCCAAAATGAATCAGACGATTAGCCGGATATTTTTGATTGAAGCTTTTAGAAATGTAAATTATTTTTTTAATTATTAGGCCGAGAATAATCAAACCAACTAGGCCTAAATCAATCGTACTTTGCATAAAAAAATTATTCACTAAATTTCGATACTCGAATCCAAATTCTTTTTGGTAATGCAAGGGCTGTTGTCCGACACCCACGCCAAACCAGGCATGCTGTCTGATAATCTTCCAGCCAATCTGATATTCCTGTTTTCTAAATTGCGTATTTTGATCGCCAACAACATTGGCGACACGCTCAAACAAACCGCTGATATATGGAGCAAATACCAATGAACTGACAATAATAAAAGTGCTAAAGACCAAGCTCAAGGCTAAGCGTTTATGCTTCAATTTAATGAATAAATACAACAAGCTGATAAATAAACTTATAATTGCCGCCTTGGCCATAATTAATAAAATTGCAATCAATCCCGTCAAAAAAGAAATTAGAACAAAAATTCTACAGTTGTTTTCTTTTGCCAGTGAAAAATAAAATGCCAACAACAACGGCAACATCAAGGATAGAACCGCAGAGACCAAAGCGATTGCCCCGATCGGAATTAAAATAGCGCTGCGATCCATGAATAATTTGCTTGAAGCTCCCAACTGAAACATTTCCCAAAAAATTTGCAAAGACAAGACAAAGACTAAAACCGCCAAACCATAAATAAATTTTTTGATTTTATAATAATTATCTAATAAATTCAAGCTGAGCCAATAAGCTAACAGGCTGAAAACTACAACCTTAAATTCATTAATAAATAATCTAGTGCTACTAATCCAAAAAAAGGAAATTAAACTTACTGCCAGATAGACAAAAAGCAGAAAAGAAATATTATCGAATTTAATCTTTAAAAATTGTTTTTTAAAAATTGCAGAGACTAAAAAAATCGCAACTGCCAAAATAAGAGTAACTTCAGTCAAACTAATTTCATATACCCAGCCTGGACGAATTTCAAAATTAATAAATTGGCCTAAAATCACAACTATCAAAGAAAAAATTAATAATGTCCATAACTGCTTGTCTAATAAAATATAACCAACAAAAATTAATAATACACCTAAAATCACCATCCAGCTCACAAAGTTTAATGATAAAGCAACCAAAAAAATTATGGCTAGTATAGCCAATGGCCAATTATTGATTTGATTTAATTTTAAGCTTTTTTCTTGCATAAGCCAAGCGTATTTCTTTTCTTATTTAATTACTAATAATAGCATAATATCAAAAATATGTCAAGATTTTGGGATAAAAAAGAGGGCAACCTTTGAGGGGTTGCCCATGTGTAGCGAGAGCTACTTGCTGGAAAGAACAATACTTGCTCCTCTGTTTCCGGAGGGAGCAAGATATGGAATGGTGGCCCGAAATTTGTGAATCGGAAGCCACCTTCCGTCCTGCACCAGGTTATGGCGAACCTGGGGAACGAACTTCAGGGCTTCCGGAACTTTGTAGGTCCAGTAGCCACCGGCTGCCGAAGGCGGCGTTACCACGTAAAGTGACCACCCGTCCTTCAGCGACTCATCGGACATCCAGGCATTACCCGGAAATCCTCCTGCCGCTTCGTCTTCGCCGCATGCGACGTAGACCGGCCTTGCAGGATCGAACCCCGGGATTGTCTTGACGAAGGAGTCGGCATAGTACCAGACTCCGTCCTTCGCGAAGACCAGTTCATCGGCCTGCGCGACGTGGACGTTACCGAATGCGACGGTGGCAAGAATTGCCAGTGTTGTAAAGAGCTTTTTCATATTTTCTTCTCCTCTGTCTTGTTTGTGGTAGCCCATCTTCTGATCCAATAGACCACCTTGTTGATGTCGACACTCAAGTTCACACCATACTCCTCCTTTGCCTGACCGCTGTTGAAACGTAGGCCGGTGTTAACATCGAGCGCATTTCTGAACATTTTTGCACCGAGCTTAGGTTCTATCGACTTGTTATGGTCGCTTTCCCTGTACTCGGCTTGACCCGCAATGTACGGCTTGAAATTCGGGCTGGTGTAGATGTAATTCTGAGCCCAGACCCGATATTCAGTCCCGTTAGTCCGCGGATCGGTTAAGTTGTCAATCGGTGAATTGTTAAAGGTCGACGACTTGGAACCGCCGACATCGATGTCAACTACCGCACCGAATTGAGCCATCTGAAACAGTTTCCCGTTGTACTCAGGGAAGTCATGGTAGGCTTCAAGGTTGACCAACTTCACTGATTCGTTGGCATGGTATTGGCCGCTGTCGGCCGTGAATTCGCCACTCTTCTTGCCATAGCGGGCCTTTAAGGTGGTTTCGCCCCCTGAGGTGTTAATCTTCTGGGCGGCTCCAATCACCGCTTTATGACCCTGGAATTTTACGGTGTTGATATGACCATCCCAGCCCACAGCCTGCACCGACAATCCTGTTCTGAAATTCAGTTTATCAGTGCCATACCTTATAGGAAAGATCGAATCGTCAGTTCCGTAAAACTGGAACCCTCCTCGACTATTTCGATAGTTGCCATAGAAGAGGAAAGACTCATAACTCGGCTGAAATAGCCCGGGCTTCGGTATGGGTTGAACTGAGGTCGGCGGCTGTGGCTGTGTAGGCGGTAACTTTGCCGTTGATACCGGTGGAAAAACCGGCGGCGGCAACTTTGCTGCAGGAGGCGGAGGTGGTGGCTGTGTAGGTAGCAACTTTGCCGTCGATATCGGTGGGAAAACCGGTGGCGGCAATTTTGCTGCAGGTGGCGGTGGCGGTAGAACGTGTCTGCATGATACTCCAGGATTGGAGCATATTTCAGGTCGGATAACCCGGCAAACTCGATCCCCGCTTATGTTAACTTCACGAAAGGCCTCAGCGGCCAGGGGCTTATCTCCAGCCCAAGCTACTCGCTGTTGCCACAAATAATTATCGAAAGACATCCAGTCGAACAACTCGCCAGGCTTTACCATGTAAGGTTCGCTGGGATGTTTAATGGTGACGGCAAGCGTCATTTTATCCATTAAATTCAAACCGGAACAGTCCGGCAGATGCATCAGCGCCAACGCCGGATCCCGATAGGGACCGAACGGCTTACCGCCAGCGATTTTCCACTGGGCGATACCCTTGGCGTTTCTTTTGATCATCTCGACTGGTTGTGACGGAATTTCCGGCACGTCGATCGTCTGACCCTGCCAGAGCCAGAATTTTTTTTCGCCAGTGTATTTGGCGTTCCGCTTTGCTATCTGCGGATTGGCTTTGTAAAGCTTCTTCGGCGTTGTTGCATGAAGTGCAGCGACTTTACTTAACGTATCGCCAGGCTGAACTTTATACTCAAACGCCAGCGCTGAAAGCGATGACATCAGAATCATGATAATGGTTATTACCCATTTCATGGCCTTTCTCCTTTCTATCCCATTTCTCAGGGATAAAGTTAGATGCGTTAGGTTGTTTATTTAAAGCCACAATTTCGATCCTTTTACCTTTTCTCTTTTAGTTGCCTTGGGCTCTCATCCGAGATGCTTCAGGCGGCTGATCATTTCCAATGATCTAGAGTTCTCATCCGAGATACTCTAATAGCCAACTTTTAACCATCCGG
>LBWY01000020.1 GCA_000995135.1 Parcubacteria group bacterium GW2011_GWE2_39_37
TTTTTCAGAGACTGGGGTTGGACGTTTTTTCCATTGCAACACAACGACGACGGAGAGGATGAATAATAAAAGCAACCACAGCATTTTCCCTGTTTCTCGGTTTGTACTAGGCTTGGGAATTAGACTGTACTCAACTCTTACCTCCCGGGCATTTATTTCACTGCCCTGTGACCAGGCAACAATTACTGCATCGGGGAATGCATTGACAAGAGCGGCTTTTACTTGCTCTGCCCTTTTCAGGCCAAGCTCATCATTACCCTTCCCGGTCACATCCGCTCCACCGACAACAGCAATCTTGTATTGCTGACCGCCATCGATCTTCCTCATCACTTCAACAAGTTCAGCGATCTGCTTCTTGGGTTCACCCTTCAGAGCAAACTCGTTAGGCAGATAGCCGTTGATGGTTGTAAGTTCAGCCGAAGCCAAACTTGCATTCACAAAAAACACGATTACCATTGCCAAGATCGTTCTCATCTCAATCTCCTCTGCCTATCCAGGCGGTTAGCTCCATCCAGAGCGTTGCTGTTTCCCCTCGTCCGAGGGTGTAAATATTTTGTTTTACATTTTTTGTTTTAGTATTAGATATGCAATTGTCAAAGGTCCTTCATTAAACTGCCTGCTAATTTCACATAATTTAATATATGAAATTAAAAAAAGTTCAATTAATAAATGATATTTTTCATGTCTCCGTTTTGTAAAATGTCCTCATAAGCAATGTTTTGCTCCATTCCAAATGTTTTTGTTGCAAATGTTTCTGCTACTGGTTGTTGCTCTTCTTGCTTGGTATTTCTCTCTTCATCTTCTATAATATTGCTCGCCAAAATTGAATCAAGATTTAAATTTTTTTCATTGCCGCCAAGCTTTGTCTGATGAAAAAAAGCTGATAATGTTTTTCCTTCTTTAGGTTTCTCAATCTTATCATTATTAAAATTCTTATTTTCCACCGTAAATGACGAAATTTCTTCAGCTGATGATTTAAGATATTCAAATGATAAGCCAAAAACTAAACCAAAAACTATTGCCAGCGCAAAGTTTAATGGTATATTTGGTTTAACTGGCCAGTCAGAAAGTGTTGGTTGATCAATGACCTTGAGATCTATTTTGTTGCCCATGCTTAAATAATCTTCGCTTTTAACTTTTAATGAATAATTAACAGCTAAAGATATTTGTTCAGCTTGAATTTTATCAGGATGATAAACGTTAATTTGGATTATTCCTGCATCGCTCAATGCGATAGGTTCGACAGTTTTTTTCCATTTCTCCATCTGTTTTTTTGTATCTCCGGTAAAATATTTTTGGTCAATATTATATCCAGAGCTTAGCACTTCATTGTAAAATGAGTTTGACACAACCACGTTAGACAAAACACTGCTGATATAGTCATTAGATTTAGCAACTGCGTATGGGTCATTTCCAGAATTTGCATTTTGAACGATTAAAAGCCTGGATCTAGCACCAAATTTTAAAGGCTGGAAAGCAGTTATAGCAATAGCAATCAATACAAAAATCAAAACGCTAAGAAAAATAATTTTCTTACCCCTGACAATTAAACTATAAACTTGATTTAATTCCATAAAGTTTGCAGCAACCCCTAAAGGTGATTGCATATAATTTCAATTTAATAAAAAATATTACCACTTTATGTAATAAAAGTCAAGAGGGGTTTTGATGTGCATATTACATTATTACAATTTGTTGAAAAATAATAAGTAAAAATAAGCAAAAAACTTACTTTATCAAATTTATTACAAATTGGTTAAATTTATATTAAGTAATAAAAAAATATCTAATATTAGATATTTTAAATGATTAAAACGGTTATTTATTTTTTTATCCGCTTAACTCATCTATTACCACAATCTTCTTTTTCTCTAATATTTCATATAAAAAAACATCAGTGACATTCCGGCGGTAAATAAACTCTGCGGTTTCAAGGTGTGTGAAATTAATTTCTTTACCCAATTCAACCTCTAATTCTTTCAATAGCTTAACCAGTTTCGGCTTATTTAGGTGGCCAACAATCAGTAGGTCAATCGGTGATAAAGTTTCATTAACGAAGATACCGGTCAATATCAATAACTTAACCTTCCCTATTTCAATCAACTTATCAATAAAATCTCGCTCATAAAGCATTTGCGCCTTTAGAAGCAATGCCTTAAGCTCATCAAAGAGAATAAAACCGGAATCAACTTGATAAAAACGTTTTTCCGGCTTAATTTCAGCAACCTTAGCTTCAACCAAGGCAACTTCTTGGTCTTTCAGTTTTGCCGGATCTCCAGAAAAGACTAAGCCGAATTTTTCAAGATTATCCAACTCCTTTTTGACAACGGCAGGTAAAAGCTTTAAATTTTTTGTGATATCATTAAACAAAAACTTTTCTTCTGGATGAAGAAGAAATAATTTAAGCATTTTAACCCGAGTTTTAGAACCAAACAACCTTTCAAACATATAATCAATTAGCAATTACGTATTATCTAAAGATAACAAAAGTTAGAATAATGATTTCTATAATCACTCCCTTGCCCTCTATTTAAATTTTATAGTATAATATAGCTACAGTCAATTTAATTTTTGGCTTTATTTATTATTGAAGAAGAAACAATATCGCGGGCCTTCTATTTGGGTGAGACTCACGAAATGAAAACGATGCATTATAAAATTGCACAATTAATCCTTACCCCAGGAGCTAAAACTAGCACTACCTGTGAGGTTTTTATTGCCCAGCCAGACTCAACCAAAGAGAGACTCGCGGGAAAACTTTTCGTTTTGGCGGAATTAGACGGCAGGAACGTCAGCAATCTGAAATTTATCAATTATATAATTGACGATCTTAACCGTAATTATTACCAGAACGAAAAAATTGTCCTAAGGGAAAAAGTCAGCAGCATCAAGATTGAAACTATTTTCGAATCAGCTTTAGCCAGAACCAACAAAAATATTGGCGAACTTTTACAAGATGCTAAATTCAGCGTCAACCTCAGCGACATAAACATGACTATCGGCGTTGTTTTTGAAAATGAATTGCATTTTTCCATAATTGGGAAAAACAAGGCTCAGCTAATTTTTAGAAACAAAAATGAAAATGAAGCTAATAAATACAAAATAACCGAGACTACCGAGCGCAATGAAGAAGATCAAAAAACCCTCAACCCCAATAAACTTTTTACCAATATAATCAATGGCGCATTGCCACCAGATGGTTATCTTTTATTCACCAATGAAACGTTGCCTGAATATCTTTCTAATAAACAAATTTTGGACATAGTCACTACTTTGCCACCAACAGGTGCCCTGGAGCAGGTCAAAAATTTACTCACCCAAGTCAATGCTTATGTTTCTTTTTTGGCAATCCTGATCAAAAATACCACCGGACAACCGCTTATAGAATCAAGAACGGTCAGCACAAGAACAACTGCCCAAACCTCAATCTCCAGCCTAAAAACCACTGAAGACCAGACTGAAAGGCTTTTAACTCCCTCGGGGATCATCGATATCAGGAAGTGGATCAGTAGCTTCAATCAACTATTCGATTCTTTTTCTTTGAACAAAGGTGGTTTCAGCAGTAAAGAAAAAATTCTATTGGCTGATAAGCTTTCCTTCAAAAAAAGATCCGGTTTCAAAATTGTAAAAAATATATGGCAGAATCTTAAATTGGGCTTGCTTTACATACTCCAACTATTGATTCACTTGCCTCAGCTTTTTAATAAAAATCTGTTTACTAATCTGAGCCGATACAAAAATAATTTTACCAGCAACTCAATAAAACCCATCTTTTGGTTTAAAACCCTAGGCCAGAAGCAAAAAATAATCATATCCGTGGCCCTGATTTCAATCATCCTATTTCTTCAGAATTCTATTTCGATCAGCTTCAAGAACAAAAATGAAGAGAAGCGCAAGAATGACCAAGAAATCATCAAATTAATCGAGCAAAAAGAAAATCAAGTTGATTCAAGCTTGCTTTATAACAATGAAGACGGGGCAGCCTTATTGCTTGCTGAAATCAGCGGCTTGATTGCACAGTTGCCAAAAAAAATATCCGATAAACAGACTCTTTCACTGATTGAAAAATACAACCAATTAAATATCAAGATCCGTCATGAAATAAAGGTTGAGCCAGAAGAGCTTGCTGATTACACCAAACTAAAAGATGCTGCTCAACCGCAACATATAATTATATTGAATGGAAAGATTTACGCTGCAGATTCGGCTAACAAAAATATTTATGCTTTTGACTTGAAGGATAAATCAGCCACTACGATCAATCCAGATGTTGCTGTCATAAGCTATGGATTCCCAGCTGTAAACGACAATAGCATATATTTTTATAATCAAGACAATGTTATAGAATTAAATACCGAGCTTTCAACCTCTACTGCCCTCACTATCAACTCCATTGGAGATAAAAATGGTCTTGTCGATCAGAGTTTCTACAACAATAAGCTTTACACTTTAGATGCTGTCAAAAAACAGATTTACCGTTATGACAAGACTTTACCCGGTTTCAAGACCGGCTCAGCTTGGCTAAAAAATTCCAGCGACCTTGACTCCCCCATCGATTTCGCTGTTGATGGCAGTATCTATGTATTGAATTCCAAAGGAGAGATTTCCAGATTCTTGAAAGGTAAAAAGGAAGAATTAAAATTAAATAATATCCAGCCAGCGTTACTGGGCTCGACAAAAATAACCGCCACAGAAAAAAATCTATATGTGCTAGATCCGAAAAATAAAAGAATTGTTGCCTACGAAAAAACAGGCAAGCTTCTAGCTCAATATCAATCCGATAGATTCACCGACCTCAAGGATTTTGTTATTGATGAATCTGCAAAAAAGATTTTCATTCTGAACGGTGCGACGCTCCTACAGATAAATATTTAATATCATTTAGATCATAATAAAAAATCCCGACTTAATCGGGATTTTTTATTAATGTATTTTGAAGTCTTATTTCAAAGTCACTTTTGCGCCAGCTTCTTCAAGCTTAGCTTTTAAAGCTTCTGCTTCTTCTTTCTTCGCGCCTTCCTTGATAACTTTTGGAGCAGCGTCTACCAAATCCTTAGCGTCTTTCAAGCCTAATTCGGTGATTTCTCTAACTACTTTGATAACGTTGATCTTGCTTGCACCTGCATCAGTCAATTCAACATCAAAACTTGATTTCTCTTCTGCAGCAGCAGTCTCACCACCGGCAGCAGGAGCTGCCATCATCATGGCAGGAGCAGCAGCAGAAACGCCGAACTTCTTTTCCAAGATTTTAACCAATTCGGCTAAATCTAATACGGACATTTTTTCAATCTCGCTTACTAGAGATTGGAATTTTGCAGGAACTTCTACAGCTTCCTCGCTTTTGATTTCTTCAGTCATAATTTTAGTTTAAAAATTAATTATTATTTTTAATTATTTCTTCTCTTCGATCGCTTTTAATACATAGACCAAGTTGCGTAGATTTCCAGCCAATGCATTAACGAAACCGGAAACTGGAGCATTGATTGAACCGACCAATTTGGCATACAATTCTTGTTTGCTTGGCATTTTGGCCAACTCCATTGCTTGTTCAGCAAAAATGAATTTGTTATCCAAAACTCCGCCCGCAAAATCGATCTTACCTTCGAATTCTTTTTTAAATTTTGCCAAAACCTTAGCCGGAACTACCTCATCTTCATAGCTGAAGATGGCGGCAATCTGTCCTTCTAATTTTTTTGGATCAAAATTCTCAACCTTCTTACTAAGAGCTAAGTCAATCAAGGTTTTTTTTGCAACCACAAATTCACTTTTTTCCGCCCTTAACTGCTTTCGCAGCATTTCATTATCTTTTACACCTAGGCCGCTGATTTTCGCAAAAATAATTGATTTTGCATCATCAACTTTAATCCCTAAGTCTTTAAGAATGTGCGCTTTTTGCGCTCTTGATTTAGGCATAACATTATGATTAAACTGCTTAAAAACAAAAAAATCTATGGCTTCACCATAGAAATAAAAAACAAATAATCTTTTGTTTTTACCTCGGCAGGGCTTATTTTTGTGCCTGCTATCTATGGTAAGTATTGATTACTAAAAGAATAGCAATAAATATTTTATTTGTCAACAGGGTTTTAATACTTAAACCTTGCTTCGCTATAATTAAAAACCGGGCCGGCCAGAATGATTTTTTTATCCTTCTTCTGGTAAACTACTAATAACAATTTTATCCCCTCAATGCTTTCATTAATACCTTGTCCTTGATTATTAATTTTAACCTCTGCGACCTTGTTGCCTGTTTTTTCCACCGTCAGTTTTCTAAGCATAGAAGAAAGGAATTGCTGTTCTGAAAGATCAAATTCTTCGCCATTCAATTCTTTTTTTACCAATAGGATAATTTTGTCCAATTCCTCAGAAAACTCACCCAGCTTTTTAGCTGAATAATCAGTTTGGCTTATAACCCTCAAGGAGTAAAGCATCTTAGACAGCATCTTTGAATTCGCTGATAGTTCGTTGACTAAGTTCAGATTTGGCTCTATTAAAATTTCTGCATTGTCCGTAGAGCCGAAGCTGTCCACCTTCTGCACTGCATTAACTAATTTATCTGATGGTAAACGCAAATTAACCCAAGTTCCTAAGGCAGTATTCAGCTGTTTCTCTTTCCAGGCAGGAGTCTCTGAATTGATCGGTCCTGCATAAAAACTATTTTTATCAAGTATTGTCTTTTGTATATCAAGAATGGTCCAATAATTATTATTGTGCCATGAGTATACATCAAAATTAGCAAGCTGTTTTTTGATTTTCTCAACTTGAGGAGGGTAATTCTTGTAGGCTGTATTTTCTAAAAAATATTTGTTATCACTGATGGGGCTGATCAAATTAATAATATCCAAACCGATTCCGTTGCAACGTTCCGGAGCATTCAAGCCGTTGATCGTGCAGCGAGTATTGTTTAATTTTGAATCCATCAATGCTGATACATTTTTGGTATAAGCCGAAACCTTGGGTTTGGTCAGCTCTTCAAAAATATAATTATCCGGCCAATATGATTCCTGTAACAATCTCATGCCAATCATCGGCAGATTCTTGTTTTCTTGGCGATTATAACTACCTTCCAATTCAGAAAACTTAACTTTATTCAGAGCATTCTGGATTTTCAAACCGGCAGCGACTGATTTATCAACTTCCTGAGAATATATCTCTTCGACCTCCAGATCTTTGCCAAACTGATTTTCCAGCGCTTCATTATAATGCAGATATGTTAAATCTTTTCTTAGGCCGGAAAAATAAGACACCACTTTATAAATTCTTGCCCAACGATTCTTTAGTTCTTGATTTTCAGAAAAATCCTTAGCGATATAAGTGGCCGCAATCTGGTTTATGGCCCAATCGTTCTTATCCAATAAACAATTTTCACACTTAACATCTTTGAAGTACAGAGGAAAAACTGCTTTTTTCCAGTTGATTGCCAAAGAAAAATTACTTAATTTCGCATTATCTTTGACGTCACTAGGAATAACAAAGCTAGCGTAATCTCTAGGATAAAGCATTACCGGAGATTTCTCAACTTTATTAGCTTCTAGGATTAATTTGAGCTCTTTAGTGACATCATCTTTTAAATAGTCGGGTAATTCAAAATTGTATTCCTGTACTTCCTTAGCGCTAAACTTGTTTTCATCAACAAGCTGCACTTCTTTATTGATCTGATCCATTTTTGGCTTTAAAAGCTCCAGGGAAACAGCAAAATATGCAGCCTCCAGTCTTTGTCCTTCCAAAACTGGATTATTGGCATCGCCGATGATCAGTTTATTCTTTTTATATCGATTGCTTGCAATCTCAAAAAATGCCTTATCAATCTTCCACAATTCACGATAAAATGCATTCTTTTTGATTTCATCAAACAATTCCTTGCTGAGGTTCTGGTAGTAGTACAAAAGAAAATCACTAGTTAATAACTGCGGTATCTCTTTTGTATCTAAGGCGGCATACATGCTGTAAAAATTATCCGCCTCTGCCGGAAAAGGATTTTCTAAAATAGCGAAACCATTTTTGTCTATATCGGATAATTTTGAATCAAGATTAATCTTCCTTGATATATCATAATAATTTGAAACGCTAGATTTTGTATGAATCGGCAATTTCAAAGGATCAGCTTTTGGTACAAAAGCGTCTTTCATCTTTTCATAAAAACCTGCAAAAAATAGAGTCTCAGCTTTTACATTATTAAAGTTATCATTTTCAGCGTCCACTTGCGCCGTGATATCGCTTTGTGGCAGACTGCTAGTCGCAACTTTTGCTGTTTCCTGGGTGGGTGCGGGCAAATCTTTTTTATTATACTTCTCTATCAAAAAAACAACATCCAACACGATGAAAAACAAAAGAACAAAACCAGCGGTAATTATTTTTTTCTTGTTGCGAGCAAAAAAAGAAATGTCATTTAGATTGTTCGCATTTTCATTATTTTGCATCATGTAAAAATACTAAAATTTATTTTAAATATTTCTGCTTATTCAATTTATGCTCTTCAAAATCTTTCGAGAAGATGGTCTTGTCACTATCCTTCGGCGTAAGAAAAAAATTATAATCCGTCTCGGTCGGATAGATAGCCGCCAAAATAGCGTTCATGCCTGGATTGCCGATTGGTCCAGGCGGCAGTCCTCTGTATTTGTAACTATTATAGGGTGAATCATTTTTCAACTGCTCCAGGCTGTGGGATGGAGTTTTATCGTTCAACACATAGCTCAATGTCGCATCAGACTGCAATGCTTGACCAATCTTTATTCGATGCCAAAAGATACCTGAGACTATCTTCATATCTTCTAACGTCTTTACTTCTCTTTCCAAGATCGAAGCCATAGTGATAATTTCGAAAATTGACCTGCCTTGATTAACCGCTTCCCTTCTTAAATCAACAGAAAATTTAGCATCTAAATTTTTTAGCATCTTCTCAACTACGTCTTTTGGCGTAGCATTCTTATAAACCTGGTAAGTATCTGGGAACAAATATCCTTCTAGACTGCTGTTCTGCGGTTTATCCGCAAGGATGCCATATTTACCCGCGTACTCCTGATTAACTGACACTTTTGAGAATAGATTACCAGTCTCTTTATAAAAATCATTCTTGGCGAACAGCCCCTGAACTTCCAAATTACTTGCGATATCTTCGATGTCCTGACCTTCCTTGATTTTAATTTCAATCGTACTGGCTTTTGCATTTCCTAATTTATCTACAATTTGGCTGATCGTCTCCCCTGGATTAAGTAGATATTCTCCAGCCTGCAGCTTAGTCTGCTTATCGCTCCACCAGACAAAAAGTTCAAAAAATTTCTTGGACCCTATCAATTCTTTGTCAAATAAATTCTGACTGATCGTTTTGACTGATTCCCCTTTCTCAATGACAAAACTTACTTCTCCTGGTTCGCCTCTTCGGATTGCCGTTTGATAATAAAAAATGCCTAACAAAAACAACCCGATAAAGCCTATGGCCAATACTATGATTATAATTTTTTTATTCAATGGCGACATATTACAAATATTTTTCCTGTCCTTCTTCTTTGATCTTATCGATCAGCTTAGTTATCTTAACCACCTCATCCTTCGGCACTATGATCAAAGCATCCGGAGTGTTTACCACAACCATTCCGGACAAACCGATAGTAGTAATCAATTTCCCTGCTTCAAGATTGTAAATGAGACTATCCTTCGTATCCAATGAAACGTTAAGCCCCTGGGTAACATTGCTTTCACTGCTTGTCTGTAAAGCTTCTTTCAATGCATATAAAGTCCCGGGATCGCTCCAGCCCATGTTGGTTTGCAAGACTATAGCATCAGATAAGTCCACCTTCTCAATGATCGCCTCATCGAAGTGAAGCTTTTCTGCATTCATATAGTTGCCACTGGTAACATCATTATATATTTCTGGGGCTAGTTTTTGATACTGTTCGATCAAAAAATCAATTGAGGTGATGAAGTAACCGGGATTCCAAAAATAATTTCCTTCTCGAAACATCCGGTCGCAATCCTCGGTAGCAGGCCGATATTTCCAACCGGCAAAGCTGTGATAGTCAACCCCATTAAGTTCCCCTGCTTTTTCACCTACCTTTATCCAGCCTAAATTATTATTTGCAAATCTCGGACGTTCTGCCAAAAAAACAAAACGATTCGTATTTTCTTTAATAAGTTCATCTGCAGTTTGCAATGCCTGAGTAAAATCATCTACCCTTTCCATCAAATGATCTGCCCACAGCAAAGCTACAGAATCATCGAACCCACGCTTTTTTAATTCCACCATCGAAAGACAGACTGCGGGACCGAGATTACGACGTTCCGGTTCTACAATAATGTTTTCCTTCGATAATCCTGGAATCTGCTCCTCGATCGTCACAGCATATTTCGGCAAAGTTTGAATGAAAATGTTTTCTAGGCCAAAAACAGGAGCAATACGATCTACGGCCAATTGGATAGTTGATTTGCCAGAAAATATCTGGTCAAATTGTTTGGGTGAATTTTCTCTGGACAATGGCCAAAGACGAGTGCCTTTGCCACCCGCAAAAATTACTAATTTCATATTTATTTTTATTAGTTAGACCGATCGGGGTTGAAAAAGTGATGTTAGTTATTCTTTTTTTACTAGAGGCACGAATACGAAGCCCGAATATATTTTCTTGCTGAATTGATCCTCTGCAGTTTTTTCTATAACTAGCAGATCTTGGATCATTCCG
>LBWY01000021.1 GCA_000995135.1 Parcubacteria group bacterium GW2011_GWE2_39_37
AACTGCTATCTTTAAGATAGCAGTTATTTTGCCAATTTAGACTCAGAGTAGGCTTTTAGGGCACTAGAGTCTGCGCGATACTAAATTGTATTGGCGGAGAGGGGGAGATTCGAACTCCCGAGACCATTGCTGACCTAACACCTTAGCAGGGTGCCCCTTTCAACCACTCAGGCACCTCTCCGTTTTTAACTATCAACAATTAACATCTGCCTAAAGGCAGGTTAACAATTAACTATTTTCATAAAAAATAACCAATTTTATTGGCTATTTTTATATTATTATCTTAATATAATAACTTGGACTTGTAAACCCCATTTCTATATTTAAGTCTAAAAATAGCTTAATTCGTAACTGATAATTGCACATTGGCAATTAACTCTATCCTCTTGCCACAACTACCCCCCATACTTCCCTTGCCCCTGCGGCCTTAAGGACCTTGGCACATTCATTCAGGGTTGCGCCTGTGGTTGCAACATCATCTACCAAAAACACTGTTTTTTCTTCCAGATCGATACTATTTGCAAGAACGAAACATTCCTCTATGTTCCTCCATCTCTCTTCAGCTTTTAATTTAGCTTGCGGCCGGTTATTTTTTACACGACGCAACTCTTCAGCGAACAGGCAATTCAAATAAAGAGCTAGCCGCTGACCAATCTCTTTCGCCTGATTAAAACCTCTCCATTTCAAACGACGGACATGGAGAGGCACTGGAATAATAATACTATTTTTCCAATCAATGGTTTCAAGACCATGAGTCATCCCTTGTTCAAAAAATTTAATGATAAATTCAGCCAGCAATTTGTTAATATCTTTAATGAATTTATATTTCATAGTTTTTATAAGCCTTGCCACAACCTTGTCATTGTAATCCACGGCAAAACATAAGCCATCAAGATGAATACAATCTTTGATCATTTCATTACTTTCGATTATTTCTCCGGCCAATTCAATCTTGTTAAAGCAGTCATCACACAACCACGACCCTTCTTTTTCACAACCCAAACAATTTATTGGAAACAATAAATCAAAACAA
Organism: Parcubacteria group bacterium GW2011_GWE2_39_37; assembly: GCA_000995135.1. GTDB lineage: Bacteria > Patescibacteriota > Patescibacteriia > Patescibacteriales > GWE2-39-37 > GWE2-39-37. The sequence goes on from LBWY01000021.1 coordinate 1,034, forward strand.
AAATCACGCCATTTAATTGCGTGATTCCTGATTTTTTTAAAATCTAAACTCATTTTATTGTTATTTTCTCTCTTGCCAATAAGCTTCATCTACCTTCCAAGCGCCATTCTCTTTTACAAAAGATATCTTGATATCCTGTTGGAATGAGGATGCATTATTTGTTGCGCCCAACATTTCACGACGTTGCATCTGAACCAAAATCTTGGCCGTGCCTTTTGCATTATCAAAAGCTTCAACCGTCTGGGCAACAGCCTTGGCGGTGACTCCGTAATAGATCGAGTTATCTGTTTTCTTTTCTATATTTTCTTTGACATATTTATCAGCCCAACTCTGCATTTTTTGACTCATAAAGATCTTTAGATCAATAATATTCTGGTAGTTCGACTGGTTAGAAAAACTGCCATAGCGCTCAGAAAAAAGCGCCGCCATCCTTATTAGATCTTCTTTATTCACATCTCTATTGGGAGTTAACTTTGATTCTACTGTCTTTTTAATTTCAACAGCTTTTGTCACAACTGTTTCTGGCTGCTTCGTCTCTGTTTTAACTTCCGGCACCGTTATTGGTGCTTGTTTATTAAAATTATAAAAGAATAAAAAATATACTATTCCTATCAAGAATATGAAGCCCAAAAATATTATTGCAATTCCGATCCATTTTCTGTTCATATTATTCTTATAAATATAAGGTTTACAAATCTATTTCTTCAACATTTTCATTATTGCTTTCTCCATGACCAATTGAGGCGGCGAACTCTTTTTTTGCCTCTTCAATTTCAAGAAGCTGTCTTGGATCAGTAGTGATCAATTGATCTTCAGTATAGGAGGCGACTACTTTGATGGCCGCATGTTTGGTTCCGGCAAAAAATATGCCTTCGCCAACTCCGCATTCCATCAACAAAAACTTTTCGCCTTCCGTTAAATTGAAAGTCTTTTGCACCAATTCTATCCCGGCAGAAGATTGTTTGAGCAATAATTGCAAAGAAGAATTAGTAACGATCGCTTGACCATAGGGTGATCTCAAAAAATCGTTAACATCCTGAGTGATTGTGGTGACTCCAAGATAATATTTACGGCATCGCTTTACCAAGGCATAAATAAATTTGGCGCTATCTTCATGCTGCATCATCCACCAAGCTTCATCGATTACCAAAATTCTACGCTTCACTTCCGAACGTACAACATTCCAGATATAGCTGACAATCGTATAAATCGCCATTGGACGGAGTTCGTCTTCCAAATCGCGGACAGAAAAACAAACCAACTGGTTGTCCATTTTTACATTAGTAGGACTGTTCAACAGACCGGAAAATGTTCCCTCTGTATATTTTTTTAAGCGAAGCGATAAGCTGGTACCGCCCTCCATTCCATCTAAAATATCTTGCAAATCTTGAAGGATAGGCGCTTCAACCTTGGTTAGATCAGCTTCAGGTGTAATATCTTTTTTGGCATAAGTTTCGAGTAATGCTCGATCAACAATGGAATCCTCTTCATGAGTAATATCACCAAGCATCAGGCGCACCAAACCTTTGACCGAAATTACCCCGCTGCGGATTATATCCTCCGGTTTGGCATCCCCACCGATCGATCTTGGCAGATCAAAAGGATTGATCTTGTTTTCACTTGCCAAAGAAACGTTGATGTAAGTACCGCCGACCGCATCAGATAAATGCTTATATTCATACTCCGGGTCGATAATGATCACTTCCGTGCCCATCATCAAACTGCGCAATATTTCTAGCTTCACGGTATAACTTTTTCCCGAACCAGAAGTCGCAAAAATAACTGAATTGGCATTCTGCAGACTGAAACGATCGAATAATATCAAGCTGTTGTTGTGACGATTGATGCCATAGAGCACTCCGTTATCGCTTGTCAGTTCAGAAGACATGAAAGGGAAAGAAGAAGCAATCGGTGAAGAATTCATGTTAAAACAGATATATAGCTCATCATTGCCTAGAGGCAAGGTGGAATTGAAGCCCTGTTCTGCTTGGAAAAATACTTTTCTAGAAAAAACTAACCGAGAACCGAAAATATTCTCAACTTCATCAGATAGCTTGTCTAACTCCTCTTTAGTATCTGCATAGACTGTCACATAAAGTGAAAATTGAAAAAACTTTTCCGTTCCCTGAGTCAAAGCATCGCGCAGGGCTTCTATATCTCTGAGAGCAGTTTCTCTCAGTGGATCACGAGCTGCTCCTTTTTCCGCGTCAGAGATAATTTGCGCCTCCAGGGTACCGACTTTATTTTTCAACTGCTTTAATACTACTGCGCTTTTGACCGGATAAAAAAACATTGCCACATCAAATGTCGTATTCAGATTCAGGATCGGTGAAAACCAGCCGACGCTGATATAGCGCGGATAATTGATGACAAAGACCGTCCTGACGTATTTTTCTCCCAAACGTAAAAAATCAGGAGTGACCTGGAAGCTAGCTGGGGCAATCAGATCTTTGATGGAAATTATACCCCGTCTGAAAGCCTTCTCTTCGTCAACCAACTCATTTGACAGCTCTAAAGATTGGTCCTCCAACAGCGCTGGTTGCACCTTTTTTTTCTTCAATTCTTCCGCTGTCTCTTTTTTTTGTAAATCACTTAAATTAAACATATATTTTCTACCGATTTATCTTTATGCGACCCTTAGCTTTTCTACGTCCACTAGCTTCTCATTCGCTGAAGTAGTGGGGTTATAAGTATTATAGAATAACTCAATTAAACTTTGCGTATCGAGTTCCACTGATTTCAAGCCGATTGAGCTTAAGCCACCAATGACGTTTTCTGTCCTGCGGGTCAGTTTTTCTCTTCGTCGTAAAAAAACCTCGCGCTTCATCTTTATAAGGCTGGCAGGCTTGAATGATTCAACCAATGAAGAAAAAAAGTTTTTCTTCTTATCTGAAAGCGGATTATACGGAACAATGACATAAAAACGCTTGTTCATGATCTTGCCCATTGAAATAAGTTCGGCTATATATTGGATATATTCGGTAATCTGTATCTTGAGCAATTCATTGGTCTGCTCTTTAGCTTTTTGTTTTAAGCTGAGAATGTAATTTTCAATATCCAATTCCCGAGACTGGACCACTATCTGCATAGGGAAATCAATGTTATTCAAAAAACTGACATAAGCATAAATAATCGCATTCTGCTCATCCTCACTTTTCAATGAAAAATTTATGCTTGAAACCAAGACCACTGAACGTAGAGTGCCGTCTCGCATAATCAAAGTATTATCTCGGATTTCTGCGATATCCAAATATTGCTGAGTAGTATTTTTAATTTTTCCGCTAGCTAATTTATTTTCCATAAATCTAATTTTTATCTTCACCCATATACGCTCCAGAAGTGTCTACAATCAAAGATAATTCATCCAGTCTTGAGGTCGGGATAGATGGCGCCTGAGCATGATTGACCGGCTTTTCTATGATTGCGTCCATTTGCTCAATTATCATTTCCGAAGAATTATTGTTCCATACTCGTAAATTTGCTCTTTTCACGGTTTGGATAAAATTAAGAACAAAAAAATGGAATGGCCTGCCATTAACTCTGGCGAAAGCAAACAACATACAGAACAAAGAGACGATTATCAAGACCAGAACAAAAAGCGAGAAATCAAAAATTTTGTAGCTGATCGCCACAACAATACTGCTGGCCAAGATTATCAAGAACTGCCTAGTGGTGATCGGACCGAATATCTTGTCCTCGACATCAATAAATTGCGGCACTGTAAATTGTTGCATATTATTTATTCATTTTTCGCAGGCACTTAGAGCCTGCAGCTGCAGGCTCTAAGTGCCTGCGAAGAAACAACTATTTCCGTTCATTAAAATCTCATCTGCTTGTTTAAATTCATTATAGCTTCAAATTCATCACTATTCAAATAATCCTGCCCGGCAGATCTTTTTTCCTCAATGATTATATCCACCGGTTTGTTTTCGCTTATCGCCAGCTCGCCAATATTAAGGTAAAGTTGGTTTACAGGATTGAGCCGCCAAGCCTTTATCCCCTCCAACCGCTTGCTATATTGTTCTTGCTCCAAAAGCTTGATTTTATCTAATATTCTTTGACATGCTCTAGCTGGTTCAGGATCAAGCCGACGGAAATTAACCAAATCTAAATATTTCAGCTCTTCAATCGGTCCCATGATTTTGGGAATAATTTTGACGTCTTCGATCTTTATTTTTGTCCCTGCCTCAAGGGGCTTACGCATCGCTATCCTATCCCAGCTACTTTCAGTCTTTTCACTCGATATCTTATTAGGACCGACAACTTCCGCAACCGGAATTTTCTCTACCGCCACTTCTTCCTTAACTACAATAGGCGCTGCCTTCGTTTTGGTTTCCTCTCTTTTTTTAATTTCTCTTGCTAAATCATACTCAAAATCCCGAGCTCCCATATCTTTTAAAATCTCCAATTTTTTCTTCACTAATTCATCTTCAGGTACGGCAAATTTGATTGGAGCCTGCACATTCACGGGAGCACTGACTTTGACGCTATCTGCCAGAGATAGAATTCTTTCAACCGCCTGACCGTCAAGACCCAACCCACCTTCTTGGTATTTCTTTGATAGGGTTAACCTTGTTTCTACCTTACCCCTTATCCCCTTGATATAGGTTGTCAAAATCTGCCTGAAGCGTACAGACATCGCTTCACTGCTAAAGTTCATCTTTACCATACTGATGATCTGATCAACTTTCAGATCTGCATCTTTGACTGAATTATCTCCGCTATTTTCTATGGCTTTCTCTGTTAATTTTCTTATTTCTTCTTCATCCTCGGCCGAAAAGAAAAAACCTGCACCCTTCGGCACGCTTGCTTTGATCGGCACAACTTGATTCAATTTCGGCTCTTCGGCGACAGGATTATTTTTAGAAAAATGTTTTAACTCGTCAGCTAGTTCTGTAACATCTATTTCATTTTCGCTTTTAGGCTTTATTAGAGAAGGCAGAATATCGTGAGTGGTTTGCATGGCCTTGCTTTTTAAGGGTAGCGCTTTCAATTCCCTGGCCAATTCCTCAACCTCCTCTTCATCCTCACTTTTTTTTAAATTAACGACCTGTGCCTTTGATGCCCTAACTACATCAGTGGTCGTCTTAAATGCTGGGGCTATATTTAAATACCCTTTCACATCAAAAAATACATTTCCTTTCAACTCCTCCACCAGTGCATCAGCTCTTGCCTTTTCAAGCGAAAAATCTTTTATGAAAAAATCTGCTAGTTGGCCCACAACTATCTCTTTTACAGCGACTTTGATTACCAGGGTCGCCAAATTGACCTGGTATTTTTTCTCCAGTTCATTGATCGCTTGCATTACTACCGGTGAAGAGAATTTCTCACGAAGTTCTCTGGGCAGCTCTTTAAATTTTAATAAATAGTCAAACATATTTTATTTTAAAAATTCCCTATCTTTTTCCATCTGCCAGATCAGCTCATCTGAGCTTTTAAATTTTTTTATCTCTCTGATTTTTTTTAATACCTTAACTTTTATTTTTTCTCCATAGATTTCTTTACTGAAATTATCTATAAAAACTTCGGTTGAAATAATATCATTAAAAGTTTTTTTTGGTCCGAAATGCAATAAGCCGCGATAAATATTCTTATCGGCACCGATAAATACTTCAACCAAATAAACGCCATGGTTCAGATCTAAGCTTTGATTATCAATGTTTACGGTGGGAAAACCGATTTTCTTCCCTCTGCCTTCTCCCTGGATTACTTTCCCAGAAAATTCATACATAATTATTTTTTTTCAATATTCTTGATCACCCCGATAGTTTCAATCAAGGCTGATGCCGCTTCTTTGCCTTTGTTTGATTGATCGTTGCGAGAACGTACTTCTGCCTGTTTTTTGTCCTCGGTCGTTAATACGCCGAAAGCGATAGGTGTAACCGTTTCCAGCATCACTCCCATGATGCCGGTAGTTGTTCCACCGGCTACATATTCAAAATGCGCAGTATCGCCTTTTATGATCGCGCCCAAAGCGATAATGCCATCAAATTTTTTAGCTAAAGCAATTTTCTTACAGACCAAAGGGATTTCGAAAGCACCCGGAACTTGCAGGATTTGGATATTTTTTTCCAAAACTCCAGCTTCTTTAAGTGCAGCAACTGCACCGGCTTTCAAACCGTCTGTCACTACTTCATTGAACCTGGCTTGGACTATGGCGATTTTCAATTTTTTGCCATCCAGCTTTTTAAAAACATTAGTTTTCATTATTTTTGGCTTATTAATTTTTCTAAATATCTGGCAATCAAATCAACTTCCAGATTTACTTCATCACCAATTTTTAAATCACCTAAATTCGTCATCTTTAAAGTATGGCTGATCAAACAGACTTTTAATACATTCTTTCTGATTCCAGCAATGGTCAAGCTCACGCCATTGATTGCCACTGAACCTTTGTAAGAAAGATATTTCAAGATTTCGACAGGTGCTTTGATTTCTAAACAAGTATATTCTCCTTCTTTTAAAATTTTACTTATAGCACCAACCGCATCAACATGTCCGGAAACAAAATGTCCATCCAGTCGCTCACCCAGTTTCATTGCCAGTTCAAGATTTATAGCCTGCCCTGTTTTAGCTTTGGAAAATTTAGTCACTCGGAAAGTTTCTGGCATCAATTCCACCGTAAAATTATCTTTGGTTTTTTTTACCACTGTAAGGCAAACACCGTCGCAGGCTATACTGGCGCCGATCTTTACTTTCCCTAAAAAATTCGCAACCTTGATAGTAAAATAAATCTTACCATTCTTGTTTTCAATTTTTTCCAATCTGCCAGTTTTTTCAACTATACCGGTGAACATATCTTTATATTAAAATTTAAAAATAAAAATGCAAAATGACAGATCAAAATTTAAAATTATTTATTTTTAAAATTGTCATCTCGAACGGAGCGATGCCTTTAGCCCCGGACTTGATCCGGGGGATGTGAGAGATCTCGGTAAAATTAAGTAACTATTATTAACTATTTAGGTTTATTAATCTTCAATCGTGGCTTGAATTATTTATAAATTTGATTTATACATCTCCCAGAGATCTCTCCTCGTCTACTGACTCGTCGAGATGACAGAGGTGGGGTTACTTTACCCCCGCTTCCTTTTTAAGCACTTTCGCCTTATCCGTCCTCTCCCATGCAAAATCCTTATCTGAGCGACCAAAGTGTCCATAGGCTGCTGTTTTTCTGAATACCGGTTTTTTCAGATCCAAGGTTTTGATGATTTCCTTGGGTGAGAAATCAAAATGTTTATTGATTAATTCTAAAATTTTCTCTTCGCTGATTTTGCCGGTGCCGAAAGTATCAACATATAATCCGACTGGCTTGGCTACACCGATAGCATATGCGACTTGGATTTGGCAGCGGTCGGCCAAACCGGCTGCCACCACATTCTTGGCCACATATCTAGCCATATACGCTGCACTGCGATCAACTTTGGTAGAATCTTTGCCAGAAAAAGCGCCTCCGCCATGAGGGATAGCTCCGCCATAAGTGTCAACGATTATCTTTCGGCCTGTCAGGCCGGTGTCAGCCGGCGGCCCCCCGATGATGAATTGACCGGTCGCATTGATATAAATATTGGTTTTATTATCAACTAGGTGATTCAAAACCGGCTCAATTACCCATTCTCTGATATCGGCTCGTAATTTTTTGGTGGTGACATTTTCACTATGATGCGCGGCGATTACTACTGTTTCAATCCTTTTTGCCACACCATCTTCGTACTGCACAGTCACCTGGCTTTTACCATCCGGTCTTAAATAAGGCAAGATGCCGTCCTTTCTAACGCGTGCTAATTTCTCGGTCAATTTATGGGCAAGAACGATCGGCAAAGGCATCAGTTCTTCGGTCTCATTGGTAGCGTAACCGAACATCAGGCCTTGATCGCCAGCTCCCTGTTCTTTAAACTCTCCAGACCCTTCAGTCACTCCCTGTGAAATATCCGGACTTTGCTCATGCAAAGTAACGATTACACCTACGTCATCACAACAAAAACCGTATTCCTGTTTATCATAACCGATATCGCGCAGTACATCCCTGACAACCTTGTCTATATTCACATAAGATTTGGTGGTGACTTCTCCGCCAACCATAACAAGACCGGTGGTACAAAAACATTCCACTGCCGAACGGCTATCCGGATCGTTTTTCAACATCTCATCATAAATTCCATCACTGATCTGGTCACAAATCTTATCCGGATGCCCTTCAGTAACAGATTCAGAAGTGATTAGTCTAATATTTTTTGACATATTATTATTTTTTTATTTATCCCCTCCTTTACAAGGAGGGGTGGCCGAAGGCCGGGGTGGTAATGTATTTAAGATAAATTCTAAAACTTTATCAAGCTCCTTATAAATATTATTATTTGTAAATCTTAAACATTTAATGCCGAATGACTCGATGAACTCTTGCCTTTTTATGTCCTTATTTTCTGAATTATCATGAGTCATCCCATCTAATTCAATTACTAATTTAAATTCTGGACAGTAAAAGTCAACTACAAAATTACCTATACTATATTGACGTCGAAATTTTAAACCTTTCAGTTGTTTATTCTTTAATCGCGACCACAATATTATTTCGGCCGAAACCATGTTATTTCTTAAATTCTTTCTTATTGTTTCCAACGATTTCTTATTATAAATCTTTGTCATAAACCCCTCCGCCCTATCGGGCACCTCCCCTTGCAAAGGGGAGGAAAATAAACTTACGTCCCTATTTCCCATGATCTCAGATATTCTGCCTGCTCTTTAGTCAACACATCTGTTTCCACACCCATGGATTTCAATTTTAAATCCGCGATCCATACTTCCATGCTTTCCGGCAAGGTATAAACTTTATTTTCTAATTTCTTTTGATTTTTCACTACATATTCAGTAGCCATTGCTTGTGTGGCAAAGCTCATGTCCATCACGGAGGCCGGGTGTCCTTCCGCAGCTGCCAGATTTATCAGTCTGCCCTCACCTAATAAAAATATACTTTTTTCTTTTCCACCCTTTCCTTTGATTATATATTCGTCAACATTATTCCTGATATTTTTAATCACTCTTGATGAAAGTTTTTTCAGATCTCCGATATTGATTTCTACATCAAAATGTCCGGAGTTACAAACAATCGCACCATCTTTCATCAGTTTGAAATGTTCCCCCCTGATAACATTGATATCGCCGGTAACCGTGCAGAACAAATCTGCCACCTTGGCGGCAGCGGTCATTTTCATCACTTCAAAGCCGTCCATCACCGCCTCAAGCGCTTTGATTTTATCAACTTCTGTCACAATCACCTGCGCACCCATGCCGCGTGCTCGCATTGCCAGGCCGCGACCACACCAGCCATATCCGGCCACTACCATTTTTTTACCAGCCAGCAGGATGTCCGTTGCCCGAATGATGCCGTCAATGGTTGATTGCCCGGTACCGTAACGATTGTCAAACATATTCTTGGTTTTGGCATCATTAACCGCGATTATCGGTACTTCCAGCTTCCCAGCCTTCTCTAGAGCTTTCAACCGAATCACG
>LBWY01000022.1 GCA_000995135.1 Parcubacteria group bacterium GW2011_GWE2_39_37
TCGCGGCCAAAGTCGATCAACCAAAATCCTTATTCCGTCTTCTTCGTTTTGGGAATCATAAACTCTTTTCACTTTAATCATGTTTTAAAGTTAATTAACTCAGATTAAAGATAGGTTAAAACAACAAAAAAAGCCGGTAAAGTACCGGCTTGATTAGTATAATGATTCTATTTTTTACAGCAGCATCCGCAAGAAGATTTAGCTTTGGGCGCGCAGATTGATTTTTTTTCTACTTTTTTTGCACTGTTCTTAGCGGTTGTCTTGGTTTTTGAAACTGTGGCTTTTGCCATAAATTTATAATTATTAAATTAATTTACATTTCCTCAATCGTCTCGATGCCGAGCAAGACTAATCCGTTTGCAATAACTTGTTTTACTGCCTTAATCAAGCCAAGTCTGGCTGATTTGATTTCCTCCGGGGCCTTGAGTATCGGTACGTCATGGTAATAATCGTTAAACTGCTGAGCTAATTCAAAAAGATATTTTGCGATTTCCGAAGGTTCATAATTTTGGCCAGCCAACTCAACTGCTAATGAATATTTTGCGAGCTTCATAATTAAAGCATGTTCTTTGCCTTCAGCAAGATTTTTTGCCTGAAGAGACGCGATTAATCGCGTCTCTACGACGTCGTCTTTACGCAATATGCTATTGATGCGAGCACAAGTATATTGTAAATAAGCCGCGGTATAGCCATCAAAACGCAAAGCTTTTTCAATATCGAAAGTTATCGTTTTGTCTCGACTGACCTTGATCATCTCAAACTTCATCGCGCCATAGGCGATCTGCTTGGCCACCATGTCAATTTTATTTTCCGTCCAATCTTCATGTTTGTTTCTGGTTTCTGTCTTGGCATTAGTAAGCATTTTTTCGCTTAATTCCTGATAGGTGACAATATTGCCTGTTCTGGAAGACATCATGCCTTCTGGCAGTTTAACAAAATCGTATCCAAGATGCATGAGCTCTTGTTTGTAGCCGAGAAGTTCCATCACTTTTGAAAGCTGTTCAAAATACAATCCTTGCCGGATGTCCACCACATAAATTGATTTGTGCAATTTATATTTTTTAAATTTGAGCATGGCCAAAGGCAGATCGGCCACCGGATAAAGAGCCGTGCCATCCGAACGCAAAAATAATAACACCCCCAAATTGTATTTCTCTAAATCAGCGATCACCGCGCCTTGGCTTTTGACCAAAATATGCTTTTCGTAAAGATCGGCGACAATTTTGAATCCCTCTTCAATTACTTCATTCTCATAGAATGTTTCTCGGAAGCGGACTTTCAATTCTCTATAGATTTGATCGAATAACTCAATACTCCATTTTCTGGTTTCTTTCCACAATTTATAATATTCGCCTTTGCGGGTTTCCACCTGTTTCATAATCAAGCCGACTTCTTCTTTGGCTTGAGATTTTAGCTCCATCTGCTTGGTTGCTTCTGCATACATCTGCCCCAAAAATCTCCCCTTTTCACCTGGGGTTGTACTGCCTTTTTTTAAATTTTCAAAAAAATTCTTTGCTGTTTTATTATCCTTATGGTAAAGCCACCACAAAGTCTTGGCCACATGAATTCCAAAATCATTAATATATGACACCGGGATAGCTTCAAAACCATTGGCCGCTAAAATATGATTGACTGCGTCACCATAGGAAATATTTCTCAAATGTCCGATGTGATATTCTTTGTGCGTATTGCCATTAGAATATTCAATCATCACTCGCTTTTTCTTCCCCCCATTGTTTTTTCCAAACTCCTGCTGTTTTTTTTCTATTTCAGATAATACTTTTTTAGTCAGATTAATCTTATTCAAAGTAAAGTTCAAATAAGGACCGGCTGCAACTATCGATTCAACGGAGCTAACTTTTGGAACGGAGCTTAGCTCCTTAAGCAACATTTGCGCGATATCATTCGGAGATTTTTTTAATTCTTTAGATAAACCAAAGCAGGGTAAGCTTATATCTCCCATCTTGCTATCCGGCGGAAAAACCAAATCAGCCTCTTTAATAACAGCTTTCTTGCCTAGAATTTGATTAATTTGTTTAACTATGTCTTTTTTTATTTTTTCAAAAATATCCATATTTTAACTGTTATCTTTTTTTCAAATATTTATCGTGAATTCTGCTTAATAAAACGACGGCAAAGATCGCTCCCAAGAATGACAACTGCATATCCCATTGTGCATCCCAAGCATCGCCTTGTGTGCCCAAAAAGTCTTCCGCTTCTTTGCCAAAAATCACCGCCACCCACCACTCAATCAGTTCATAAAAAGCTCCGACCGCCAAGACAAGCATGACACTAACTATATTCAGCCAGTTCTTCTGTTGGATTGATATTTTTTTTACCAACAATTCCCTAATGATCAAGGCGGCGCCAAAGCCTTGTAAAAAATGGCTGAAACGATCGTAATGATTGCGGTTCAAATCAAGCACTTCTCCCAGCCAATCGAAAAGCGGCATTTCGGAATAGGTATAATGGCCGCCTATCAGTACGGTGATCGCTTGCAAGAAAATGAAAGAATATACGAAAGTAGTAAATTTAAAATATCTGTAAATAACAGCCAGGATCAATAGGCCAATAAACAAGGGCGTAACTTCGAGCCACCAGGTGGAATAGCTATGAGGCTTTATTGCCGACCAGACAAAAACAAAAAATAAAACCAGGGCAAGAAAAAAATGAATTCTATTTTTTACAATCATAAACTTACGCTCCTACAACTTTTAAAAAATGCAATTTGCCTCTTTGCAACAACACGCCTTCCGGAACAATATTAAGATCTGCATTAACATCTTTAACAACCAATCCATTTACTTTAACACCCCCCTGCTCAATTAATCTTCTGGCCTCTCCCTTGCTTGAAGCTAATTTTATTGGCACTTCTTTTTTTTGTACGGTTTTAATAAAATAATTTTCTGCCTGTTTTGCCTTTTTCTCTCCATGATAAAGTTTGGTCACTTCAAAAGCGAGGCGCATTTTGGCATCACGAGGGTTTTTGCCTAACTTGATTTCTTCTCGCATTTTTTCAACTTCTGACATCGGTTCATTAGTACACAATTCAAATGCGTTGACGATAGTGCCGTCCGGCCAAGACATAATTTTGCCATAAACATTTTCCGCTGTCTCATTCAAGCTGACCGCATTTCCTTCGGTCTTGCCCATCTTCTTGCCTTCTTCATCGGCTAATAGCTTAGTTGTGATTACGAATTTTTCTTTGCCTAAAAGTGATTTCATCAAATCTCTTCCCGCTAACATATTAAAGGTCTGATCATTGCCGCCAACTTCCATGTCTACGTCCATCACTACGCTATCATAGCCCTGGGCTAAGGGATATAAAAATTCATGCAAATGAATCGGTTTTTGTTCTTCCATTCTTTTTTGGAACATGTCACGCACCAACATCTGTCCGACAGTAAAATTAGAAGCCAATTCAATCAAATCACTGAAAGTCATCTTATCAAACCACTTACTATTATTCATTACCTTGGCAGGATTTTCACCGGTGAATTTCAAATAGGCGCTTGCCTGCTTCTTATAATTCTTGCTGTTGATCAAGACTTCTTCTTTGGTCAGTTTCTTGCGGGTAGCCGTTTTGTCGGTCGGATCGCCGATCATGCCGGTAAAACCGCCGATTAAAAAAATGATTTCGTGTCCGAGCGCTTGCAACTGAGCCAACTTATTGATCTGGATCGCATGGCCAATGTGCAAAGAAGGAGCAGTAGGATCGAAGCCACAATAAATTCTCAAACGCTTTCCGGAAGCCAAGGTTTTTTCTAGGAATTCTCTATTTGGATAAATATTTTCTACCCCACGGGTTAAAACTTCGTTAATTCTTGCCTTATCAGTTATTACTTCGATCATATTTTTATTTAAAATGTAATATTAGTAATTTTTAGATTATATTATTTTTATAATTTTTGCAAACCAGAAAATAACAATCCTTAGTATTTTATCATAAAAAAAATTAAACGTCTGCATTGATTTCTTTATTAACTGTTGTTTTGCACGATAGCTAATTTCTTCACCAATATTTTTTTGTGTCATCCCGTACGCAGCGTAGCGGAGATACGGGATCAGGTCGATAACGTAATAAGTTTAACAAAAAAATAATTTAGCAATCTACCTGATCCTGAAACGAGTTCAGGATGAAACATAAAATAATAAAATTAGCCATTAATTCAACGACTTCCCTAAAATCATTGACATTTGATGAAAAAAGTGGTACTATAACAATAGAGATGGTCATTTAATTTTGATGGAGGCAAAAACCTTGAGAAATGCATTAATTGTTTTACTTTTTGGACTTCCCGGCTTGAATCTGTATGCCTTTTTCTTCAGTAATGGGGAAAGTGGGCTGCTCTATCAGCTAGGAGCAGTTCCGATACTGTCTCTAGCGCTTCTGCTGCCAACATCAATGCTCGTGCTTATCAAGGCACCAGCCGTCTTGGCAACAAGACAAAGGACATTCCATCCCTAACCCCACCTGTCGCCTGTCTGCGACGAAGGTACCGGCCCACCTTTTCAAAATAGGGCTGTTTTTTTTATCGAAATTAAATATACAAAAAAACAATCCCGACGGAATCGGGATTGTTTTTTATATTCTGAGTCTTATTCTTTTTCTTCTGTTGCAGTTTCAGCTTCTTCTGATTTCTTCTTGCTAACCTTTTTTTCTTTCACTACTTTTTCTGTCTTTTCTGTTTTAGCTTTTTTTTCAACTTTTTCTCCTTCATCTGCTTTCGCTTTTTCAACTTCTACACTGACCGCTGCCAAGCCTAGGCGATGTTCCTTTGGTTCGATAGAAATGATTTTGAATTCTGCCTCTTCATTGGCTCGATATAGCTCTTCCAGTTTCTGGCCAGGTGCCAAAGCCAATTGGCTGATATGGGCTAGACCATGGATGTCTTCATTTAGTTTTACGAACAAGCCGAATGGATTAACTTTTAAGATGGTTGCTTTGACTGTTTGGCCAACGTTGAATTTTTCGGCAATTGCAGCCCAAGGATCTTTGGCCAATTTTTTCGCTGACAAGAAAATCTTTGAACCATCGATGTTGATGATTTCTGCTGCGATTTCCTGTCCTACTTTGAATAGATCGGCAGGATCTTCGATTCTCTGCCAAGCTAATTCAGAAATATGGATCAAGCCTTCCAAGTTGTCACCGAAGCTGATAAAGACGCCGAAGTCGGTTACAGCTGTAATCTTTCCGGTTACCTGGCTGCCAACTTTGTATTTAGCGATCACATCGCGTTGTCTTTCGTTCCAAGCTTCTTTTTCTGAGAAGATAATCTTTTCCCCTTTCTCATCCAGATTCATTGCGCGAACTTCCATTTCCATGCCGACGAAGGATTTTAATTTTTCTAAAATTCTGCTCTTATCACCACCGCTGACTCTTGGATAATTTTCCGGAGCCAATTGTGATACTGGCAAGAATCCTGCGATCTGTCCGAAATTTGCCAAAAGACCACCGCGGTTCGCATCGATGACGCGCACTTTGATGACAGTCTTGTTTTCAAATGAATCTTTCAATGCAGCCCATGCCTTTTCCTGTCCGGCATAGCGGAAAGACAATTCGATATTGCCGTTCTCATTCTCTTCTTCAATCACGGTGGCTTCGATTTCATCGCCCGGCTTTAAACTTGAATATTCTGGTGACTCATCGTAAAGCTCGCGTCCACGAACTACGCCGATAAAAGTGCCGTCAATGTCCAATCTTACCTCTGCCTTAGAGGCAGACAACACTGTACCTTTGATGATTTCACCAACTTGAGGAACGTGAACCACATCTTTTTCCTCGCTTAGCAAATTTGCAAATTCTTCTGAATCCTTGATTTGCTCTTCATTCTTTTCTTCTGTCATTGTCGTATTGTTTAATCTTGCCAATAAAAAAATCGGGCTTAGCCTGCGTTTTTTTCTGCAAGTTTCCCAGTCACCTCGTCCAAAAAAGGACTAAACCTAGGAATTTTATTATAGGTGGGTATTAAAATGTTACTAAAACTATAGTCTTTTTTAAAAAAATAGTCAAGAGGACAGAGAGTATAACGTATAACGCATAACGTGTAACGAATGCTGGATTCCAACGTTATGCGTTATGCGTTATGAGTTATGCGTTGTGCGATCAATATTCTTGCCAAAAAGTCCAATCCTGCTATACTAAAAATAAGAGAAATTAACAATAAACATATGGACGAACTAGCTTCAGAAATTTACGAATTGGTTAAAACCAAAATGGAAGAACAGGGCGCTTTTGACCGTGATTCTTATGACCAAATCGTAGAGGAAACAATTGATTATTTTCGTGAAAAAGGCAAGCTAACTGATGATGACAACGACGAATTTATCCGTGATGAATTGGACGAAATGTTTGAAACCGCTGTTGACGAGTTAGCCGACAGAAAATAGAAGCTACCTTTTTTATCATGCTTAAGCCTCAGCAATAACTTCAATATGCTTTTAAATACGAAAAAAGAAGATTTTTTAAATCTTCTTTTTTCTATATCCATCGTGTTCAAGTGTTCTCGTGCTTAAGTGTTTTGTGTTACACCTTAATCACCACCGGCAAGACCATTGGTCTGCGTTTGGTTTGTGCAAACAAGAACTGCCCGATATCATTCCTAATCTTGTTTTTAATGAATTCATCGTCTGCCGGAGTACGCGGATCATGATCTTTGACGATCTTTTTTACGCGCATTCTAGTCTTTTCAATCAATTCTCGATTATCTTTCATATAGACAAAACCGCGAGAAATAATATCCGGATTACCAATCGGTTCACCGGTACCGTTGTCAATCGTAGCAATGATTACAATCATGCCATCTTCTGACATAACCCTTCTATCACGAAGAACAACATGCGAAACATCGCCAACACCCAGGCCATCAACCATGACATATTCGGTCGGCACCTTTTCATTGGTTAATCTGCCGATGGTGGTATTGGTTTTATCCTTGATGAATTCCACCACTTGACCGTTGTCAGCCACAAAGATTTTTTCTCGTGGAATACCGACCTGCTCTGCCAGTTCCGCATGAGCGCGCAACAGATAATGATTGCCTTCGATCGGCATAAAATATTCCGGTTTCACCAAGCGCATCATCAGTTTCAAATCTTCCTGTTTGGCATGGCCGCCGGCATGGACGTCCATCATTTGATAATGGATTACCTTGGCGCCTTGGCGAATGATCATATCCTTCAAAGTTTGGATCGTTCTTTCGTTTCCTGGAATTACTGAAGAAGAGAAGATAACCGTATCTCCCGGTTTAAGCTCAATGACGCGATGTTCTTTATTCACCACCTTGCTCAAGAAAGCACTGCCTTCACCTTGGGCGCCGGTGCCAAGAATGATAATCTTATTATCAGGAAATTTTTTCAATTCTTTATCTGTGATCAGAGTATTCGGATTAAACTTCAAGTAACCGATCTGGTGAGCAACTTCAACATTGTCATTCATCGTACGTCCCTGCAAACAGATCTTGCGACCATGTCTCTCTGCCAATTCAAAGATTTTCTGCACACGGCTTAATTGGGAAGCAAAAGTGCCGATGATTACTCTGCCATCAATCTTGTCCAACAACCTGCTCATCTCATCTCCGATTGAAGATTCTGAAATCTGATAACCAGGATGAGTGGAGTCCGTGGAATCGGACATCAACATCAATATTCCAGAACTGCCCAACAAGGCGATCCTGTTCAGATCAGCCGGTTGATCGTTAACCGGTGAATAATCAATTTTAAAGTCCCCAGTGTGAACGATTGTACCGATCGGAGTCTTTACGATTATTGCGAAACCATCTGGGATCGAATGATTAACCCTTAAGAATTCCAAGCTAAAAGCTCGCCCTAATTGGACTTTGCTGGTCTCGGTTATTTCACTGATGTTGAGATTGATATTGTTCCGTTCAAATTTTTCCACCTGTTTTTTTACCAAACCGGCAGTCAACTTACCCATGAACATCGGTGGATTATTCAATGCAGGAATCAGATGAGGAATGGCGCCGATATGATCCATGTGCCCATGAGTGATAATTACACCCTTAATCCAATCTTCTTTGCCTTCAAGATAGCTGATGTTGGGAATGATATAATCGATTCCGGGCATATCCTCTTCCGGGAATTGCATCCCCATATCGATAATAATTATTTCTTTGTCATATTCGATTACCGTCATGTTACGGCCCACCTCTTCCAATCCACCCATCACCATTACCTTCAGTTTACCTTGTACAAAAGCGTTAGTATTGTTATTTTTTACAGCCTGCATCGGTCTTACATTAGTAGGACGATAATTGGTCTGTGCGATTCTGGAAGCACTAGAGGCCAACAGATCTTCTTTGGCTTGCCCGCTATTGTGTGCAGCCTCTTTTATATTTGTTTTCGGTTTTTGTCGATTCGCGCCATAATTGGCAGAACCGGATTTATATTTTGTTATCATAGTTTTCGACTGTTTACAGTCATTTTAAATGAGAAGCTAAATGAAACGTAAAACGTTCCTTGAGATCAAATTAAACTGAGAAGATTCTCTGTTTATGAGTCCTATACTTACTCTTAATTAAATTATTTTAGAATAGAAAAATTAACCCTTGGTTAAGTTTTATATTTTGCTTGCACCGTGTTGCGCCGAAGCGCAACGAAGGTGCGAAGATGGTGGGCGAAAGAGGACTTGAACCTCCACGGCATTGCTGCCACTAGAACCTGAATCTAGCGTGTATACCAATTTCACCACTCGCCCAATTTACACCATGTTGATAGCCCGGTCATCCGACCGGGCGCCACGTCGGATGACGTGGCGAACTCTCACGCTTTGCAGCACATGCACCTGAAGCATGCGTGTATACCAATTTCACCATATCCCCATCTAGCGTGCTTGCCCGCCGAAGCCTTAGCAAAGGCGTATGCGTTATACGTTATGCGTTACACGTTACGCGATCAAGATCTACCAATTAATCTTCTTACCAACATTTATATACCACTTGGATACATTAAGTAAGCGATCACTTGGTACGGCAATATTTTTGCTATTGAAATTTTTTATCTTCTTATCTTGAACGTAGTTATAATATGGAGAATACATAAAAATCGCAGGGACTTCTTCGGCAATGGCATTCTGAAATTTGATGTAGCTTTCTTTGCGTGCTTGGAAATCTACAGACATACGAGCCTCTTCCAACAACTTATCTGTTTTTTTATCAGCGTAACCGGCTAAATTCAAGCCGCCGGCTCCAGTCTGTGATGAGTGCCAAAAAGGATATGGATCGGGATCAGCCCCAGCAAGTTGGCCATAGAATAAAGCTTCATATTCTCTGGTTTTGATCGCTTCAGTTTGTATCTGGCTAGCCGAAATAAATTCTGTCTCTGTTCTTACTCCGATGTCTTCCCAATATATTTTTATCGCCTCTGCCACTGCTGGATTTTCTCCAGTATCAACTGTTGTTAATTTGATAATCAGATATTTATCATTTTTTTCATACCACCTACCAGGACCTTGGGACAAGATACTCTTGGCAGCAAGTTGAGTTTTTTCATCTGTAGAACTCAAGTCTCCCGTTGCCTTCGCTATCTGTTCTCCTGTTATTTCTTTTTGCTTGTAGCCGGCAGCTTCTAACAATTTTTTTGCTTCTTCTTGGTTGTAATTATATTTTTTTAACTGAGGATTATAAGCAAAGCTTTCCGGCAATATCGGGCCATCGATTACCCGGGCATTATTACCCAAAACTTTATCTACGATCTCGTTTTTATTGATTGCCAAAGCCAAGGCTTGGCGAACTTTCAGTTCCGCTAAAGCAGAGTTATTTTTTTCATTAAAAAATACTGCCATCGACTGCGGGAAGTTTAGCTTGTGATAATTAAGATAGGATTTATTGGCTATCTTCGACAGATACTGAGCAGGAACGTAGCTGATCCCATCGACCAAGTTGTCATTCAAGGCGCTAGTCAATTCTTCATAACCAGGGAAAAATTTGAATTGGATATTTTTTACATGCGGACGTTCACCATAATAATTTTCATTGATTACCAGGTTATACGACTTCAAATTTCCATTCTTGTCTTTGATCAAGGATTTAAATTGGTATGGTCCTGATCCGATCGGTTTCAGATTCAATTCTGCCAAACTGGCTGCAGCAGGTGCAAGTTGATACCACAACTCTTGAGGCAAGATGCCAAAGGTCAATAATTCAGCAAAGGCCGCGTATGGCTCCGACAAAATAAATTTGACGGTCTGCTCATCAACTTTTTCAATACTGACACCAGCAAACCCGCCTCGCAAAGGAGACTTGTAGCTACTGTCCTTGATCGCATTAAAAGTAAAAAGTATGTCATCAACGGTCAGGGGTAGATCGTTGTGATATTTTACTCCTGATCTTACCTTTATCGTATAAGCCTTGCCGTCTTCTGAAACTGCAAAACTTTCTGCCAAGTCATTGGCAAGGTAGCCGTTCTCATCACGTTTAAACAAAGAAGAATAAACTAATGAGCTTAGATCATTATCTACATCGCTTACGCTGGCATAGATAGGGTTGATATATTTTGGCGTGCCTACGACCCCTTCAATATATTCACCACCCACTTTGGGCAGTGTCTCTAAATGTTTGAGGTAAAACCGTCCGCCGAAAAATATCGTTGACATGACTATTACCACCACACAGCTTCGCACTATAAGCAATTCTTTTTTGCTTAAAAAAATCTTTAAATACTTCAATTGTCTAAGAGTGGGAATTCTAGATTTTGAAAAAGAATAAACCAGTTTTTGATCAAAATTTATCTGTTGATGAAATATATTCTTCTTTTTGAAACCGATTTTTGACAAAAACCAAGCTAAAGCGTCAGTTGATTTTTTCTTCAACGTGAAGCTCAATTTATTCATTCTATGTTTATAAGAGTCCAGGCTCACAATGTGAAATTAATGTTTGTTAATAATCGCTATCTGCTTCATAAAGCAATAGCTAAAAACGCTAATCGAGGACAGCTTGAATTCCAACCTAAAAAAGGCGATTGAAATTATATTGTAAAAAAGAATTATTTCAAGAAGAAAGAGAGTGCAGCTATTCCAAAAAATAGAACTGCTAAAACTATTGTCGATATGAAAAGAGATTTTTCAATGCCACGTTTGGTACGGTAAATGCCGCTTGAACCGCCGAAAACACCGGAAAGACCTGCGCCTCGGCTCTGTAATAAGATCGAAGCCATCAGTAACAGGGCGATAATAATTTGTAGTACCTTAATCCAAACCATATATATATTATATCACGAACTAAATTATCAGTCAAAATAGAAAATGCTTATTTTTTAACTTCTGCGATGATTTTTGCTAACACTTCCTTATTATTGACTGCTAAATCTGCTAAAATCTTTCTATCCAAAGCGATGTCTGCTTTTTTAAGACTATCTATAAGGCGTGAGTAGCTTGTAGCATGTTCTTTTGCAAAAGCACCAATTTTGATCTGCCATAGACCGCGGGCTGTATGTTTTTTCTTTTTTCTATCTGCATAAGCATGAACGCCAGCCTTAAGAACAGCAGTTTTTGCCGCTTTGATCAATTTTTTTCTACCCCATTTATAACCTTTGGTCTTTTCTAATAGACTTCGACGTTTTTTGGTATGTGTTGTACCTCGTTTTACTCTTGGCATATATACTAATTAATTTTCTTTAATGTTAGCTTATTGTGTCTGAGTGACAGTTCTAATTGTTCTGGCGTAAACTGAGCTTGCCTCTGAATCTCTTTTCTTTTTTCTGCCGGCATTGCCGTTTTCTCGGGCATTGAAATGATCTTGCCCAGGTTTACGGTGAGTGATTTTTTTAGTTTTTGTCACAACAAAGCGTTTCGCAGTTGCTTTGTGAGTTTTAATTTTTGGCATATGTTAGTACTTTTTTAAAATAAAAAACAGAGAATAACCCCTGAGATAATACTAGTTAAATAGTTTTATTGGACATAATCATAATAAACCCAGAACCCTTTCTTGTCAAGTCCTGTTCGCGTATCAAACTCAAGCCTTCGGTATTCTCTAAATCAAGAATAAACTTTTTGATAGTTTCCACGGCTTTTTCAGGATGTTGGCGCTCTCTACCTCTTAATACCAACTCTACTTTTAATTTATTTCCTTTAGACAAAAATCCTTTTGCTTGCTCCAGCTTAAAATTAAAATCGTTCTCACTGATTCTAACAGTCAACCTGACACCCTTGATTTCTACTTTTTTCTGTTGAATTTTCTTTTTGTGCGCCTCTTTCTCTCTTTCATATTTGAATTGACCATAATCCAGAATTTTCACTACCGGTGGTTTACCCAACGGGTTTACTTCGACTAGGTCCAAACCGGCTTCCTCGGCGATTCGTAATGCTTCGCGGATATTCATTTCACCCATTCTTTCACCATTTTCATCAATCAAAAAAACTTCGGTTGCCCGAATTTGTTGATTAACGAAGAATTTCTTACCTTCATCTTTTTTTTGCGGCCTGCGCCAAGTTCTTTTCATGTTTCTTTCAAATTAAATTTTATAGCTTTAATATAACAAATATTTTTGCTTTTGTCTACTTTTTACTAAACCACTAAAGCACAAAACACCAGAACACAAATCACAAAAGCACGTGAACATTGTAAAGTGTTCACGTGCTCGGTGCTTCAGTATTAAGTGTTCTAACTGTCAGTTACGTATTTACATATTCAAATAACTTTTCCAAGAGACATCGATATTCCCCTACCAACCCTGGATCCCCTCCTGCGAGGGATGACAGGAAAAAAAATAGATGAGGGCAAAGCCCTCATCTATTCGTTACACGTTACACGTTACACGTTATGCGATATGCGATTTACTGATTCAAGTTGCCGACCCAGCCGAAAGTGGATTCGAAGTTCTTGAGGATCAGTTGGAAGACTGACTCTTTCTGCTTCGGAGTGAGGACGGTGAAAGTTTTAGAGATAGTCGTATTACCGGCAGAATCATTGGCATAGACGCGGAAGGAATAGACCGTGCCTGGTTCAAACTTAGTGATGACTGCCACGTGCTTCTTGCCA
>LBWY01000023.1 GCA_000995135.1 Parcubacteria group bacterium GW2011_GWE2_39_37
AAAAGGCTATCAAATTTCCCAGTTTGACCTGCCTTTTGTTTATGATGGCTATTTGGAAGTTGATGGCGAAAAAATCGATATCACCAGAATCCACTTGGAAGAAGATACTGGAAAATTAAATCACCCGGCTGGCAAGGCATATTCCTTGGTTGACTACAATCGCGCCGGTACTCCTTTGATGGAGATGGTGACCGAGCCTGTTATCCATGATGCGCAAACAGCAAAAAAATTCTGTCAGCTTTATCAGCAAGTTCTGCGCTATCTGGATATCAGCAATGCAGATATGGAAAAAGGCGAAATGCGCTGTGAAGCCAATGTCAGCATCCAAGAAAAAGGCAAATGGAAATATGAAGATGGACTGATCAAGCCCGTCGGAGATTATAAACTGAATCCGAAAGTCGAATTAAAAAATATCAACTCCTTTCGAGCAGTAGAAAAAGCTATTGAATACGAAGTGCGCCGCCAGTTCCGCGCCTTAGAAGATGGCGAAAAGCTGGTGCAGGAAACCAGGGGTTGGAATGAAGACAAAGAACAAACTATCAGGCAAAGAGTCAAGGAGACATCTGCCGATTATCGCTACTTTCCCGATCCGGATCTGCCACCGATCAATATCACCGATGAGATGATTGAGAATATAAAAACCCAATTAGTTGAACTGCCGATCCAAAAATCCAAACGATTCCAAAGCGAATACAATCTGAGCCCGAACGATGCAGAAATCCTAGTCAGTGATAGGAACTTGGCAGAATTCACCGAAAACACGATTTCTGAATTGCATGCCTGGGTGCAAACCAATGGCGACAATGATGATAAATCCAAAAACCGGCTAGCTAAGCTCACCAGCAATTGGTTGATCAGCGAGCTCTTCAAACATTTAAAAACTGACAACCTGTCTATCAAGGATATTAAGATCACTCCGGAAAACTTTGCTGAATTGATCGCTATGATTTTTGGCGGCAAAGTCAATTCATCGGCAGCGCAGATAATCCTGGAAGAAATGTATCGAGTCGGCGGTGATCCGTGGAGGAGATCGTAAAAGAACTGATCAATAAATTTCCGGAACAAGTGGAACAATACAAAGCCGGCAAAGAAGCAGTCCTTCAATTCCTTGTCGGACAAGGCATGGCCGCTAGCAAAGGCAAAGCCAACCCGCAAGTTTTAAGCGAGTTGTTTAAGAAAATTATTATAAAATAATGATTGAAAGCATGAACAGATCGATCAAAACAGAAAATCCACAAAACCAATTAACAGAAGTAAAAGATGCTAACCAACAAAAAAAAGAAGCTGTAGAAGAAACCTATATTCTTGATGGTGTTTTTTCTGCAATCAAAGATTCAATTAATTTAGAATCAAATAAGGCGAGCTATGAGTTCATTAAAGCCGGATTTATCAAAAAAATAAGTGTAATATTAAAAAATAACGATTCTGTTGTCAAGGAAAACAAATACATTGAAGAACTAACTTCCAGAGTAAAAGAATACATTGAAAAACAAATTCAACAAGATATAAAAAAATTGGAAAAAAAAGGAGGCAAAGTATGGCCGGAAGAGGAAGAAAAAATAAGAGAAAAATATTTTGAACTATATAAAGATTTAATGCAAAGTATTAGTGTTTTTGTTGTTGAGATGAAGCCAGAAGCCGGAGCAACATTTGAAACATTAACCATCGAAGATAGAATTGCAGTAATCCCTACCAGATTTCAAGAAATCGAACATGCACTGCTGATATTTGATCAAGATCAAACAGAAGAAGTAATAAAAGGCTTGTGCAAAGCCTTGGGCGCAAAAATAGTTGACGGTAGAATAGAAATGCAAAAAGGCGAAGGATTGATAAATAAGTTAGGTAAAGAATTGCTTGAAATCATGAAAGAACTAGGCACAGGAGATGAAAAGCAAAAAGAATATTTAAATAATCAGTTCAATAATTTAAAAATTTTATACCAGAAGAAACGAGAAGAGTTAGAAAAATTATTTGCATCAAAACAACAAAAATAAAAAGAACGGACAATTCAATTGTCCGTTTTATTTTGAAAACCACTTGACGAGCTTTCTTCTGCCGACCAGAAAATGAATCCTGGTTTTTTTTATACTCGTTGTAGTTATTCTATCATCTACTGGATAATGCAGCCTTAACGTTTTAACTATTCCGTTTTGGCCATCTTTTTCCAAAGATGCAAGAACGCTGCAACCTAGCACATTTGTGGAATCGTTTGTCAGGAAGGCGATATATGCCTTTCTTCTTATTATCGCCAGGTCAACCGGTACATCAAAGACTATCTCGATGCAACCGATATGAAAAAGAATCGACTGAATTCGCGATGTGATATCTTTATATAAAGACATAGCCCCTCCTCGAAAGAACAAAAATATAATACTATAAATGTTAATTTTGAAGCTTACTATGAATAATAGATAAGGTCAATCTTGACATTTTTTAATATTAATGATATAATATAATTATATATTAAAGAATAAAATTTATATGAAAAATTTAGCTAAAGTCAGTCCTATATATGATGGATCAGGGAAACCTGATATAGACCCAATAACTGCGAAGAAGGCTGAGGCCTTGATTAATGCCCCTGAAAAAGAAAAAATTAAAAGAGAAGGTAATGTTTTCCATGCCCAAGATTCTTTTGGTGAAAAAAGCCAGGCAGAAAAAATAAAATTAGTCGCCGACAAATACATGGGCTACTGCAAAGACATCGATGTTCTAATTTCTCAAAGAAAAACTGCAGAATACCAAGAACTAGGTAAAAAATTAGTCAGAGAAATTGATTTTTATCTTAATTCTTTAAACCTGGCTGATGACCCGGAAACAAAGAGTTCAATCAATAAACTCAACTCCGTAAAAGAATATATACAAACGACAACCAATATCGGATAAGCAAAATAAAAATCAGCCGTAAAAAATATACGGCTGATTTTTTTATTTTAAGAATTCTTTTATCAATTTCTTGGCTTCTTCCTTGCTGCTTATCCAATTGATCACTCTTCCCTGTTTTTCCCAACGCTTAAACCAAGTCACCTGTCTTTTAGCGAATTGGCGGATGGCAATGTTCAGCTTCTCCACCATCTCATCATAAGGGTATTTATTTTGCAAATATCTGCCGACAAACCGATATTCCAAACCGAAATCTTCCAGCCGCTTCCAACTTACTCCTTCCTTATGAAGTTTTTCCACTTCTTCGATCATTCCCTCGTCCAGACGAGCAAGTAGTCTATTCTTTATCCGCTTATTTAATTCTTCCCTAACAACATCCAGGCCCAGTATCAAAACTTCATATGGACTTTCACCAGTCCTTCCCTCGAACTTACCTTGATGGTTGATTTCAATGTAGCGGATCAATCTCCTTTTGTTCTTGCGGTCGCTGTCTTGGATTTTTTCCGCAAAAGCCGGATTCAAATCTTCTAAAATTTTATACAACTTGTCAGCTTCCAAGGTTTCTAAGTGGTCGCGCAACTCTTGATTAACTTTTATTTTTGAAAGCTGAAAATTATCGACTACCGATTGCAGATACAAACCGCTGCCCCCGACTAGCAAGGGCAGCTTTCCTCTATCCGCTACTTCCTTAATGGCTTTATCTGCAAGTTTCTTATATTGAGCTAGATTAAATTCTTTCTGAGGCTCAACCACATCAATCAAATGGTAGGGAATGATTTGTGAGTTTTGGAAATCAACTTTTGACTTTCGACCCTCGATCGTAGCCGAGGGCGTGCTTTTAACTTTCGACTCAATGACATATTCCTTTAAATCCTTACCCGTTCCGATGTCCATACCACGATAAACCTGACGCGAATCAGCGCTAATAATTTCTCCGTTAAATTCTTTAGCAAGCTGAACCGCCATGCTAGTTTTTCCACTGCCGGTCGGACCGAGTATTACTATTAATTTAGTATTTTTTTTCATTTTTATTATTATATCAATCTCATCAGGTGATTCACGTGATCCTGAAACGAGTTCAGGATGACACAAAAAAAATACGTGTCATTCCTGCGAAGGCAGGAATCCAGAAATGCCACGGACTTTGATTTTAAAACTATTTACTCCAGAACCAATTCCCCATCCAAACCAAAATCATTAGCCTTTACAATTTTTACAACCACAAACTTCCCGACTAGATTTTCTTTTAGGGGGTTATTCACAATTCTAACATACTTGTTCGTCCTAGTACGGCCATAAGAATAGCCCTTGCCGGCAGACTCCACCAATAGTTCGAAAGACAGGCCTAAATCTTTTTTATTATTTTCCAAAGTGGATTTCTTATAAACTTTAGTCAAAGCCAATTCTCGATTTTTCTTCTCCAGCTTGGAAACGTCGTCTTTCATTTTCTGCGCAGCCGTACCGGGCCGTGGGCTGTATTTGCCGATGAATATCATATCGAAATTTGCCTCTTTGGCCAACTTCACTGATCCGGCGAACTGCTTTTTGCTTTCTCCAGGAAAGCCCACAATGCTCAACCGTATATTTGCGATTCATCCTTGCAAGGATTTCATCGTCTCCTGCCTGAACCGGCAGATGGATGTGATGGCAAGCTTTCTCGCATTCCGCCAATGCCTTTATCAATTCATCTGACATGTCCTTGGGATGGCTAGTCGCAAACCGAATCCAAAAATTCCCGGGAATATCATTAACCAATCTTATCAACTCAGCAAAATTTATTTTTTTATTTATTTTTCTGCCATTTCCCTTATTCGTAATTGATAATTCGTAATTGATAATTGACTCATAGCTATTAACATTCTGTGCAATCAATATGATTTCTTTGTAACCCTTCCCAACCAATTCTTTAACCTCATTAATAATATCTTCAGCTGGGCGATAAACTTCCCTGCCCCTAGCATGGGGCACAACGCAATAAGTGCAAAAGTTATCACAACCATTGCCGATCGGCACCAACGCGGAAAAAGTAGAATCATATTTCGGCTTGATCTTTAGATAGCTATCCGGCAACTCTCGCTTATCTGCCTTGTTTAAAAATTCAGCCAACTTAGTCATGTCTTTGGTCAATAGCCACAAATCAACGTAGTCATTCATTCTTCTCTGCACATCGGTTCTGCCCGACAGGCAACCAGTGATCACAATCTTAACTTTAGGATTTTCCTTTTTTATCCGCGGAACAAAGCCGTATATCCTATCTTCTGCCAGCTGGCGCACCCCGCAAGTATTTATTATCACCAAATCAGCCTTATATTTTTCCTCAGTCGTTTCATAACCCAACTCCTCCAAAAAATTAGCCATCCGCTCGGAATCGCTTTTATTCATCTGGCAGCCTATGGTAATGATATGATATGTTTTTTTCATAAATTTTCCCCCTCTCCTTTAGAAGGAGAGGGTTGGGGTGTGGTTTGTTGATTAATGCAAAAAGCATTTAAACCAACAAACTCTTATGTTATTAGCATGAGGTAGGTAGTTTGTCTGTAATCCAGGTCGTACGTATATTAACAAACCCAGCGATTCTTGTACATAGCACATAATTACACAAATTTGCCAAGCTCTTCCAATTTCACAGTCATATTGATATAATATCTTTAAGATTAGCAATACATCAATTATAACAATTGTCGTATAATATACAAAATTTAGTAAATAGATTTTCTCATAAGGCGCTTAAATTTATGCTGTAAATATTATGAAAATAAGCAAATCAAAAAAAGTTGGGATATTCTTAGCATCCGTACACGTTATATTGGTTATACAGACCGTGTTTAATATTGTTAACGCAAAAAAGGATGACTGGCCAATGATGTGGATGCTATTTCCGTTTATAGATTTTCCTTTTTCGCTTATAGGGGTAGTTCTGATTGGTTTTATATCTCAGTTTTTTGACTCAATTAATATTCACGGTATAAATTTATTACCATATCCGTTAAGCGATATTAATAATTTTATTTTACCATTTATTATGTTTGGAATATTTGGAACAATTTGGTATTTTTATTTACCACAAATCATTTCAGTACATATAGCGAACAGAGGCAAACAAATAACCGTAACTGATTTTTTTAAAAAAATTATAACGAAAAAATAAGAAATACCAGAAAAAAATTCAGGTTCGAACTACTACAGAAATAATCTAATTTATAAAGCCCCGCTTTTGCGGGGCTTTTTATGTTAATTGCGATTATTAATTTTGCTCACAACCTCTTCAAAAAATTCTTCCTTACCAATTTCTCTAGTCTCTCTCGATCCCCTATCTCTCACAACCAATTTATCCGACTCCATTTCCTTATCCCCAATAACCAAGATGTATGGAACTTTTTCGTTGACTGCTTTTCTGGTTTTGTTGCCGACTGTTTCATTATTACTATCCACCTCAGCTCTGATTCCTTTTGACTTCAACTCTTCGGCTAAATTTTGGCAATGGCTAATATGCCCTTCGCCAACCGAAATCAATTTTACCTGTACAGGAGAAAGCCAAACCGGAAAAGCTCCAGCGTAGTTTTCAATCAGGATGCCTAAAAATCTTTCCATAGAGCCAAGCAAGGCACGATGGATTACGATCGGAGTTTTTGCCTTGCCGTCCTCGTCTATGTATTCCAACTCGAAGCGCTGCGGCATTTGGTAATCAAGTTGAATTGTTGCAAGCTGCCACTGCCGGCCTATTACATCCTTTACTTTGACATCAATTTTTGGCCCATAAAAAGCGCCGTCGCCTTCATTAATCTGATATGCCAGCTCTGCTTTGCGCAAAGCTTCTTTCAGATTATCTTCCGCTTTATCCCAATCTTCTTTTTCGCCCAAGAAGCTTTCCGGTCGAGTAGACAAATGGATTTCATCGATTTTCAAATCAAAAATTTTATAAATGAACTTTATCTTATCCAGTAATTTGGAAATCTCTTCGAGCAACGAATCACTAGTTGTAAAGATGTGGGTATCGTCCTGGGATATGCTGCGCACTCTGGTCAATCCATGTAAGGTGCCGGATTTTTCATTTCGGTACAAGGTGGTAGTTTCTGCAATTCTCAAAGGCAAGTCTTTGTAGGAACGGATATCTCTTTTAAAGATCAACATGTGAGCAGGACAATTCATCGGCTTCACGCCCAAGACTGCATTGTCTTCCTCATGATGGATGCAAAACATGTCTTCTTTGTAATGACCCCAATGACCGGAAGTTTTCCAAAGTTCGGAATTCAGAATTTGCGGTGTCCTTACCTCTCGATAGCCTTCACCATAGGAATGTTCACGGACGAATTTGATCAATTCATTTAAAACAATCATGCCCTTGGGAAGAAAAAATGGCATTCCCGGAGCGATATCATGCATCATGATCAAGTCTAGCTCTTTCCCCACTCTCCTATGGTCCCTTTTCTCTGCCTCCTCAATCATGGTCAAATATTCTCCCAACTCTTCTCTGGTCAAAAAAGCCAAGCCATAAATTCTGGTCAACATCTTGTTCTTTTCATCTCCGCGCCAATAGGCGCCGGCCAGCTTATTCAATTTAAAACTGCCAGGCACGATTTTATTTGTATTCTCGATATGCGGTCCACGGCAAAGATCGGTAAAATCGCCGACAGTATAATAGCTGACCGTTGTCTCACCTGCTGTTTTTAAATCCTCGATCAATTCTTGCTTATAAATTTCTCCCGATTCTTTTTCCTTGGCAATCGCCTCGTCGATCGGCAATTCAAATTTTTCGAACTTCAGATTCTGCTTGATCAAATGAGCCATTTTTTTCTCGATTTCTTTCAAACTCTCGTCATTGATTTTTGTTTCACCAAAATCAATGTCATAATAGAATCCGTTTTCAATCGAAGGACCGATTAAAGTGAATGGCGGACAGTTTCGAGTTGTTGGTTTTGATTGTTCATATTATTAAGTTATTAAAAATATTATTTAGACGTTTAATTTACTTTAATTTGCAATTTCAAACACTTCTTTCATTATTGTCATCCTCGCGAAGGCGAGGATCCAACTATTCTAAATTTTAATCAGCCCGTCGTTGTTTTTAACTTCGATTATAACTAAATTCTTTATTCCTACAAAATCAACCCTGGATCCCCGCCTACGCGGGGATGACGGAAAAATATCGGAATGACGGAGGAATGCAATAAAAATACATGACAATTCCCTATAGTTTAGAATAGAGAGAAATCACAAAAAAATCTCGTCCCAATAGTCTACAAAAAATTAGACTATCAGGACGAGATTTCTTTCTCGCGGTTCCACCTGATTTCCTCTTCAACTCTCAGGCAAGCCGGAGAAAAAAAGAGGCACTTTTAGATAAGTCTTTAGCTTAGTCCCAGTGGAATACTGCCAAGGCAGCAATATGTTTGGTGAACATATCAATCGCTTCTGACTACTTTTATATTAAAGTATTATCGCAAAAAGGTCAAATATTACCTTAATTCTATATTTATTCGATCCACCAAGCTTGGGACAGTTTTGATAAAAGATGGATTGAACTCTATGGTGAAATTCTCCAGTTCAGGCAGACTTTCAAGATAACTTTGCAATTGTTCTTTAGTCAAACCGACTAGCTTTTCTTTGTCGATAATCGAATCATTCTTGATGACGGCTTGACCGTCAAAGGAAGCATTAACTGATGCAGTGCCGGCCGCCAGATCGTAATTACTTAAATCATAACTGATTTGATCACGATTGGTCTTTAGTAACTGCTGGTTTTCGGTCAATGAAGCGGCTAATTGTTTTTCGGCCAGATTTTTTATCGCATCATCATTGAAGGCTACAACCACCACCTTCGCTTTTAATTTAACATTAAAGCTTTCCTTTTGTTCGCCTGATTTACTATCTACTTCGGTAACTATTGAATTTTCATCTACTTTGTACAGGACTTGGCTATATTTCGTACGTAGTTCGCCATTCTGTTCTTCCGCTTTTTTGATTGATTCTTGTTTCAAATTTGCCACTGCCTTATCAATATCACTTTGTTCGATAAACATCTGGACTTTTTCTTGGAATTTTATCGGCTCTTTACTTTCAGCATAGATCTTGTCTTGCAAACCTGCCCAAAGACCTGGAATGGTAAACTTAGTAGGCGCGACATCAGTTTTCAAGCTTGTATCATCGGCATAGACTTCTGCGTCAACCGTGCCATTGGCCGGTAC
Source organism: Parcubacteria group bacterium GW2011_GWE2_39_37 (assembly GCA_000995135.1). Taxonomy (GTDB): domain Bacteria; phylum Patescibacteriota; class Patescibacteriia; order Patescibacteriales; family GWE2-39-37; genus GWE2-39-37. The sequence continues at coordinate 9,069 of LBWY01000023.1, forward strand.
CGTAACCGTGCTTTTTAATCTGAATAATTTATTATCAGGAGTTAACAATCTAGTAGTCGCTACCAAGGGCTGACTCTTGTTGTAATTGTTATATATTATTACACTGCCAGAAACGCTTTCACCAGTCACTTCTCTACCGGTGGCAGCAAAAGCTTTCGACTGCTCCACTTCTACTTGCTTGACTACTCCGGCAATTGCTCCATCTTTGGTGACGCTTCCGCCTTCTCCATATATATCGGCGATCAGATTATTATTGATAGTTTCTTCTTTTGGCACGATTGTTATTTTTACATTGACGAAGGAAAAATAAAAAATAACCGCCAACAACAAACCGGTTAAGATAATAAAACTGACAGAAATTTTTCGGTAAAGGTTCAAAGGTCGATCTTGCAAAATTTTTTCCTCTTTCTCTTCCTCATCAACCATCTTTTCTTTTTTCCCCAGATTGAAACGGTGTTTCGGAATCTCGATTATTTGATCATTATTAGAAAAATTTTCATTGAAAAAAGATTCCGACTCATCGCTTAATTCTGCTGGCTTAAGGTCAACAATATGTTCGGCCGGTACTTTGGTTTCAGCGTGATCGGTATATACTTTGCGGATCATTATTTTCTTTTTTTTATCAACCGGCTTTTCTTTCTTTACAGTTTTTCCCGATACAGTCTTTTTGGCAGTATTAACCTTTTCATTTGATGTTGATTTTTTTGTTACCTTTGCCATATTAATGTAATTTATTTTAATTTTTGTCAAACTTATTTACACTATACCAATTTTTGTTTTTCTTGTCCACTCTCGCTAGCTCGCTATCGTGAGCATATCCCCGCCTATTTCCTTGATCTTCTTATTCAATTCTATGGAATTTGATACCCGAAAACCGGTTTCAATGATATTTGCCTTACCCTCGATAAAGATCTTAAAAAATACCTTATCATCGCCGACGTTTTCAATTAAACATTGTTTAAGCCCGGTAATGATCGCCTCATCACATCCTTCGGCCAAAATGATCTTTAAGCTTTTATCAACCGGTCTAGCCACTACTTGGGCAACAGGAATTCCGACAGGTTTTTTATTGCTCCAGTTGCCTCTTTTGCCTCCAACCTCCGGCGCCTTCTGAAACGATTCGACCGAAGCGGCAATATTTTCCAAAGCTAACTCTGTTGCTTTGCCGGCAATAAATTTAACCTCTTGGTCTTTGTCTGATAACCTGCCTTGGCACATAATCACCTTTCCATCCTCCCAGACTTCCGGCGCAGCTTTTAACAAGCTGGGGAATACCAAAATTTCGATATTATTGAACTGGTCCTCTACTTTCACGAACAGCATCGAATCATTGGAGCGAGTGATGATTTTTTTGATGCCGGTAATTACTCCTGCGATAGTCAGGTTTGCTTCTCGAGAACATTCATGCAACCGATGCAACGGGATGATTATTTTTTCGATGTGTTTTTTGTATTCATTGAACGGATGCTCTGAAATATACAGTCCAAGCAATTCTTTTTCCCACTTCAACATCTCTTGCTGAGTGGCACTGCCGACTTGATCCAACCGAACTTTTTGTTTATTAAAAATTGCCGGAGAATCTGCAAACAGACTGGTTTGACCGTTGCTTTTTGTTTTGCTCAGCTCCTTGCTGTAATTCAAAATGTTTTCCATGTTGGCTAAGAGCTGTCCTCGATCAGCCCAATTATCCATAGCGCCGGACTTAGCGAGACTTTCCAGTGATTTCTTATTCAGATCTCGATCGGTGATACGCTCAAGTAAATCAGAAATATCTTCGTATGGCCCATTATTTTTTCTATCATTGATCAATACCTCTACGATATGTTCACCCACATTTTTTATAGCCTTCAAACCGAAGCGGATTGTATTTGGCACTTCCGCCTGATCAACTACTTGGTTCAAAGCAGTACCACTGGTAACCACAGTAAAAGAACCAAAAGATTGATTGATGTCGGGTGGCAATACATTGATGCCCATCTTTTTACATTCTTCGATTTCAATCGCTACACGATCGGTGTCCTGTTGATCAGCGGTCAACAAAGCAGCCATGAATTCTGTCGGCCAATTCGCTTTTAGATATGCCGTTTGGTAACCGATCAAGGCGTAGCAGGCTGCATGGCTACGATTAAAACCATAACCGGCGAAAGGTTCGATAAAAGAAAAGATCTTGTCTGCTAACTGACTTGAGATGCCGTTGCGTACACAACCTTCGATAAATTTTTCTTTTTGCTCGGCCAACAATTTAACGATTTTCTTACCCATCGCTTTACGCAAAACATCCGCTTCGGCCATGGTAAAGCCTGCCAAATCACGAGCCATCTGCATAACCTGTTCCTGATAGATGGCAACGCCATAAGTCTTATTCAAAATCGGCTCCAGCTTGGGATGAAGGTAAGGATTTTTTCTGCCGTGCTTGCCGGCGATATAATCTGGGATCCACTCCATCGGACCGGGACGATAGAGGGCTACCATAGCGATGATATCTTCAAACTCGGTCGGCTTCAGTTCCCGCAAATAGCGTTTCATGCCGGAAGACTCAAATTGAAAAACACCGGTAGTTTCACCATCTTGGAAAAGCTTATAACTTTTGGCATCATCCAAAGGAATGTTATCAATATCAACAACCAAACCTCGGGTATTTTTAATTATTTTTATGGCTGACTCAATGATGGTTAAATTTTTCAAACCCAAGAAATCCATTTTCAAAAGACCTAAGTCTTCAACTGGATGAAGTGAATATTGTGAAACGATGTTCTTATCCGAAGAAGAGGCATACTGCACCGGTACATAAGCGGTCAGAGGATCGCGGGTGATCAACACGCCGCAAGCGTGAGTTGAAGAATGGCGAGAAACTCCTTCCAGACGCATAGCATAATCGATTATTTTTTTGCCCTCGTTATCTTTCTGATATATCTCTTTAAATTCACTGACATTCTTTAAGGCATCGCCGATACTTGAAAACTGCGGAATCATCTTGGCTAGCTTGTCACAGAATTCATAAGGCACATCCAACACGCGGCCGACATCACGGATGGCCGCTCTGGCAGCCATGGTTCCAAAAGTGATGATCTGAGCCACATGATCCTTGCCATATTTACTCTCAACATAACGGATCACATCATCACGCCGGACATCGGAAAAATCCGTATCAATATCAGGCATGGAGATACGATCAGGATTCAGGAATCTTTCAAACAATAGTCCGTATTGCAAAGGGTCAAGGTTGGTGATGCCAACCAGATAACAGACCAAAGAACCTGCCGCACTGCCACGACCGGGGCCGACCACAATACCGTTGTCCTTGGCCCAATTAATAAAATCCGCGACGATTAAAAAGTAAGCCGGCCAGCCCATCTTCTCGATGACCGAGATTTCATAATCCATCCGCTCCCTGATTTCCGTGTCCACTTCATCATATTTTTTGCCATAACGCTTTTCCAATCCCCGTTCGCACCAGTCACGCAAGTATTGATTTTCGGTCATGCCGTCCGGCACCGGGAAAATCGGCAATTGCGTTTCGCCAAGTTTGATTTCCAAATCACACATCTCGGCAATTTTTACTGTGTTGGCAATCGCTTCCGGCACGTCCTTAAAAGCTTCGATCATTTCTGCCGCGCTTTTATAATAAAAATCTTTACCATGCATTGCCATACGATCCACGTCGTTCTTTTTATGTTTTGTTTGCAAACACAAAAGCACGTCCTGGACATCGTAATCTTGTTTTTTTAAATAATGAAGATCGTTGGTGGCAACCAACGGGATGTTTAATTCCTTGGATAGTCTGATCAGCTTCTGGTTTATGACTTGCTGTTCTGGCAACTCCAAATGTGATTGTAATTCTAAGTAAAAATTACCTTGACCAAACAATGTGTTATATTCTAAAATTCTTTTCTTGGCCGTATCTTCTTTGTCTGCTAAAAGTAATTGCGGTATCTCTCCCCCAAGGCAGGCGGTGCAGGCAATCAAGCCTTCGGCATGTTTTTGCAAAGTCGGCCAATCAATGCGCGGCTTATAATAATAACCTTCCAAATGAGCAATAGAAACCAGCTTGATTAAATTTTGATATCCGATCTCATTTTTGGCAATCAAAAGCAGGTGATAGTTCAAGGCGTCTTCTTTGCTTAATTTGCTTGTGAGTAAATTTGGTGCGAGATATGTCTCCACCCCAACTATCGGCTTGATGCCTGCTTTTTTACATTTTTGGTAAAATTCAATTACCCCATACATCGAGCCATGGTCAGTGATTGCAACCGAAGTTGCACCATCTTCAACAGCACACTCAATCAACTCGTCCAGCTTGGTTAAGCCGTCGAGCAGACTATAGTGAGTATGGTTGTGGAGATGGACAAATTTGGACACAGTTTATTATTAATCCTCCCCTTAACAAGGGGAGCCCGCCCGCATGACACAGTCGGGCGGAGTGACCGACGGGGCGGGGTACGACTTATTAAATTTTTCAATAAAAAAAGAAGAATAATCCTCCCTTATTTCTTCACATTTTATAACATTTATAACCTTATAGCAAATGGCTTTGTGTATCTTTTTTGCCTTTTTTTGTGTCATTCCCGCGAAAGCGGGAATCCAGAAAAATCCCTAAATTATGCAAATTCAATAACAATATTTTTACTAACAATTACTAGAATTATGACCTGTTATTGTTAATCTTTCCTTCTCTGGATCCCCCCATTCACGAGGATGACACAAGAGAAAAACGACTTGCTATCTAAAAGAAAAAATTCGCTAGTTATACACAATTCATTATTGACAGATATATAGATTTTAGCTATTATTAAACCATTAACAAAAATGCTCTTTTCACATTAGGAAACGCTAATTGGAATTAAAAATTCCCCCTTTAACAAAGGGGGCTAGGGGGATTTTAAATGTAAAACTATAAAAATTACCATAAATTTAATCCTAATTAGCGTTTCCTAAACACACTTCACTTCTTGAGGAAACTATCCTACAACAACAAAGGAGGTTCACCACTCGGAAGCCCGACACTTCATGCACTCACGGGCCTAGTCGCTTCAAAAACCATCTTGCAGCAGAGAGTATTCGACGAACATCGAAAACGGAGTCAGAAATGACATACCAAAGCACAGAGGTGCTTTAAAGGAGAAAAAGTGAAGATCTGCGATGTTTAACTACATAGCCTCAAGAGACAATCCTATTGACAACTGCAGTCTACTTGAGGTGCAGCACCAAAAAAATAGAGCCCACAACGGGGCTCTCGCCTACCTTGTAGGCACCGAAGCACTGTTTCATTTCCTGTCCTTCCATGAATTCCAAACTCTCTTGTATGCAGGAGGAAACTGTTATGAAGACACGCTTCTCAATCATTGTGGCTCTTGCCGCTCTCATGCTGAGTATTACCGCCGTTGCGAACGCGAATCCGACTGGGAATAACGTGAATACTGATCAGGCCGTCTACGGCTCCAACTCCATTACCGGCAATGTCGCCCTGGCCGCCCCCGACATCGGTCAAAACGGTCTGCTGATCTCGGCCTCCAAAGAAGAGAACGGCGCCCTGCTGAAAGCGAACTTCAAGGATACCAATACCGCGGACGGAATCTCCTACGGCATTGTGGCCAACTCGACCCTGAACGGTACCTACGTCGACATTGCCCTCAACGTCTCCGGGCTGAACACCAACACCATTGCCGAGAACGCGACGATCCCGCCGAATATGAACGGCGCCCTGGCGAACAACGATCCCCCGGTGAATACGAGCACGCTGCTCCTCTGCCTGAACGCGACGAACGGTAACCCTGCCGGCATTGCGGCCAACTCCGGCCCGAACAACATCGACCAGAACGGGAATAACAAGGTCAACGTCGAGAACGGGAACGAGCCCAAGAAGAAGGTAAGCCTGGCAGCCAATATCCTGAGCGATAACGGCGCCGGGGCGAACGGAAAACTGCAGGTGGCCAATATCGGCGGCAGCGTATCCGTGAACGGTGGAACAAGCGCGGTGGTGACCGGCTGATCCATCAAGGGAAGATGAAGTGAAGAAAGGGCTGACAGCGGAATTGCGATTCCGACTGTCAGCCCTTTCCCTCTGACACTACAGCACAAGGCTATTTTTTTGTTGCCAAAAGTGTCATCCCAAGTTCTTTTTCCGTTATCCCCGCGAAGGCGGGGATCCAGGGTTGGATAAGAAAATATTTTATCATAAATAGAACAAAATTTTTTAATAAATGGATCCCAGCATCCGCTGAGATGACACAGGAAACAACGAAACCCCTCATCACACTTGTTCTAAAATTGAGTCGGATAAAATCAACAAAAAGAGACGCGATGAATCGCGTCTCTACGGAAATTAATCTAACAATTTAGCAATATAACAATTTAACAATAAAATACTAATTCAAATTCCTTGACCCCTTTTATTAAGACAGGGATTTTATAATTCGTAATTGATAATTCGTAATTGATTACTTCTTCCCCATCCGCTCAATCACCTCATCCAAACCATCGTCACCATAAAATTCAATTATAATTTGTCCACCTTTAGAATTGCGTTTGATTTCCACTTTGGTGCCAAGCAGTTCTCTTAATGCGAATTCAGTGTCTTTGTCCTGATAGTTCATTTTTACCCTCGCCTGCTTAGTGCCTCCCATTTTTCTTGATTCACTGGCCGTGTCGCTGACAGATAAACCGCTGTGAGTGATCTTTCTAAACAAGGCCATTTGCTTAACTTCGTTTTCCAAGCCAAGAATCAATTTGGCGTGCCCCTCGGTCAAGCGCCCGTCAATCAAAGCGAACTGGATCTCTTCCGGCAAAGAAAGTAGGCGCAGGCAATTGCTGATAGAAGAACGGGACTTGCCTAGCCTTTTGGACAAATCTTCTTGGGTCAAGTTAAACTCTTGCACTAATTTATTATAAGAAATAGCTGTTTCAACAGGGTTCAAGTTTTCTCTTTGGATATTTTCAATCAAGGCCACCTCAAGCATTTCCTGCTCTTTGGCCTCGCGCACGATTACCGGTACGGTTTTCAAACCGATAGTTTTTGCCGAACGCAATCTTCTTTCACCGGCGATCAGTTCATATTCACCATCTTTCTTGGTGACGATCAACGGCTGGATGATGCCGTATAATTTTATTGATTCCACCAACTCAGCCAATTGCGGTTCGGAAAAGTTTTTTCTTGGCTGCAGATGGTTTACCTTGATCTGATCCGGTGATAGATTAAGGATTCTACCTTTTTCATCATCAACCACCGTGGAAATAATAGTTTCCCCGGCTGAAGTGATAATCTTGTTAATTTTTTTAGGGATTAACGAATCAAGCCCTCTACCAAGTCCGCTTGCCATATATTATAATTTAATATTAAAAAAGTTTATTCGATTTTTTGAAGTTGATCTCACAGCTTTTTCAACTTTTAAATTTTCAATTTCTAATTTTTAATTTTAAAACAATGAATTAATTTTAAAATATATTAAATTAGATCATTAAAGAATTGAAAATTGTTTGGAAATTTAAAATTGAAAATTTTTTAATTATATTCCTACCTCTCCAAATCAATTACTTCCCTGGCCAACTTTTCGTATGCCCTGCCGCCTTTTGATCTTTTGTCATAATGCAGAATTGATCGACCATAGCTTGGGGACTCGGCCAGGCGAACACTGCGTGGAATCACTGATCGAAAAATTCTGTTCGGGAAATATTTATAAAGCTCTTGCATCACTGATTCGGAAAGACGGTTACGCTTATCAAACATGGTTATAACAGCCCCCATAATTCCTAGTTCAGGCTTCAAATTCGCTTGCACCAGATTAATGGTATTGAGCAATTGGCTCAAGCCCTCCAGCGCGTAATACTCACTCTGGATTGGAATCAAGACTTCATCGGCGGCAACCAAACTATTGATAGTCAAAAGTCCTAGCGAGGGCGGACCGTCAATAATTATATAGTCGTATTCGTCTTTTATTTCTTGAAGTATATTGCTTAGGCGGAATTCTCGTTCATCCATACTTACTAATTCGATGCCCGCCCCAGCCAAAGAAACAGTTGCTGGAGCAACCTTGTAGCCATCCTGAACAGTCCGCTTAATGATATCAAAAATCTGCTTATCTCCTACCAAAGCTTCATAAATTCCATGTTCGAGCTGATGGTGGTCAATGCCAAGCCCGGAAGTTGCGTTAGCTTGAGGGTCTATATCCACTAGTAAAACCTGCTTCCCCTGATGAGCCAGATAAGCGCCTAGATTAACCGCAGTGGTGGTTTTTCCAACTCCTCCTTTTTGATTTACAACTGATATGATTTTGCCCATATTATACAATAACGCGAAAGTTAAAATAAAACTCTAATTCCGTAGATTTTTACGCCTGGTACATCTATTATACCCCAAAGATTCTGCTTTGACAATTTTAAAAATATAGCATATAATTGTTAATAATAGAGACAAGCAATGCTTGGCTCTATATTTAAAATCCGCCGATGTGGTGAAACTGGTAAACACGCACGACTCAAAATCGTGTGCTGCAAGGCTTGTGGGTTCGAGTCCCACCGTTGATGGTGGGGCGAAGAACCCATAAAAAACAAAGGTGCAATTAAATATAAATAAAGAATTTAAACTTGCATTTTATTAAATCACCACCCTTAAATATTCTTCGGCGTGGGGCTTCCCGCCCCGGTGAGAGTCCCACCATCGGCACAAGAAATAACCTCCCCGCTCAAGGGGAGGTTATTTTTTGTGTTGATAGTAGGACAAAAGAACCCATAAAAAACCAAGGTGCAAATAAGACAAAAAATAAAATTACCTTTTTATATATTTAGATAAACAAGCCGTGAAATATTTTTGGCGTGGGGCTACCGCCCCGGTGAGAGTCCCACCATCGGCACAAGAAAAAAACAGGCTCTAAGTGCCTGCAGCTGCAGGCACTTAGAGCCTGTTTTAAAAGACGGTGAAACAATGTCTACCTTTAAAACTTCGGCTCAACTTTTCCGGTTCTTCTGGTTTCAAAAATGTCACCAATAAACACGCTGATCGCCGCGGCGACTGGAATAGAAAGTATCGCGCCTGGAATACCGCCGAGATTAAAGCCGATCAAGAAGGCAACGATGCTGATAATCGGGTTTAAGCCGACTGCCTTTTCCATTATCTTCGGAACAAGGATATTGTTCTCGATCAATTGGACTACATAGAAGAAGGCGGCCACGAATAATGCTAGAATCGGCGATTGGGTAAAGGCCAAAAATATTGCCGGCACTGCACCAAGCAGAGGGCCAACATATGGAACAGCCTCGGTTATACCTGCAATTAAAGCCAGAACCAAAGCATATTTCACTTTAAGAATAAGCAGTCCAGGATAGACCATGATAAATATTATTACACACAAGATCAACTGTCCCCTCAGCCAAAGCCCGATTTTCTTCTGCATTCGATTGATCAACTCCAGAATATATTCCTGATTCTTGGCTGGTGTCAAAATCCAAACCAATCTCTTCATCGAGCTTTCCTGCACCACCATATAAAAAGTAATAAACAGGATCATAATAAAGGAAACCAGACCGCCAAAAATGCCCACCACTGTAGAGAAAACTCCTCCGGCAGCTCCTTCTAAGTTGGTGCTCAGACTACCTAGGTTATCCGATAAACTTTTAAAAAAAGTATTTTTTTCTGAAAATTCTTTAAAGCTTGAAAAAATGCTGGATATTTTTTCCTGGTACTGAGGCAAGTTACTGGACAGATCCCGTACCTCATTGGCGATCGGTGGAGTAATTAAGTATACTGACAGAATCAAAACAGACATCGTGGCTAAATAAAGCAATAAAACGCCAACAGAGCGAGGGATTTTTCTTTTTTGCAACCAATCTACCCATGGGTCAAGAGCACTGGCAAGAACTAAGGAAATGAAAAGAATCATCAATATATCCCTAATCAAGTACATCAGATAGACAGACAAGACGATTGCGATTACCTTGACTACTGTTGTAGTCGAAATGCTTATTTTAATAATTTTATTATGACATATTGGCTAATATTGTAAACACCATACACGTGAACAAAAAACACGTGAACATTTGTTAAGTGTTCACGTGCTCAAGTGTTCTATGTTTAAGTATTCATTTCACTTACATCATCCCCATTCCCCCACCCATACCACCCATGCCGCCGCCATGGCCACCCTGCTCTTCTTTTTCTACGGGCTTATCAGTAATCACTGCCTCAGTAGTCAAAAACATTGCCGCAGCCGAGGCAGCATGCTCCAGTGCCGAACGCACTACTTTGGTCGGATCAACCACACCGTTGGCTTTCAAATCTTCAAACTTATTGGTTGCGGCGTTATAACCCATCTTAGTTTCACCATTTTTGTGGTAGCTAATGATATTGTATAAAACCAAGGAAGGATCCATCCCGGCATTGGCCGCAATCTGCTTGATCGGTTCCAAAATTGCCAAATCAATAATTCTGGCGCCTGGAGTATTGTTTTCTTTTTTCTCCATCATCTCCGCAAAGGAATTGCCTGCTGTCGGCAAGGCCAAACCACCACCTGCTACGATACCTTCCTCAACTGCTGCCTTAGTAGCATTCAGGGCGTCTTCGATCCGATCTTTCTTTTCTTTCATTTCTGTTTCGGTGGCAGCGCCAACTTTAATCACTGCTACGCCACCGGATAATTTAGCTAAGCGTTCTTGGAATTTTTCTTTATCATAATCAGAATCGGTAGCCGCTAACTCACGCTTGATCTGCTCGACACGCTCCTTTATTGTTTTTTCCTCTCCCTTGCCATCAACGATGGTAGTATTTTCTTTGGTCGCAACAACTTTTCTGGCATGGCCTAGATCTTCCAAAGTAGTGTTCTCCAATTTCAAACCAACTTCTTCGGAAATCACTTTGCCACCGGTTAAAATCGCAATGTCTTCAAGCATTGCTGCTCTACGATCACCAAAGCCCGGTGCTTTTACACCCAGAACATTGAAGATACCACGCAATTTATTTACCACGAATGTCGCCATTGCCTCGCCCTCAATATCTTCTGCAATGATAACCAAATCCTTTTTTCCTGTCTGCAAAACTTTTTCCAATAAAGGCAAAATTTCTTGAACAGAGGTAATTTTTTTATCAGTAATCAAAATGTATGGA
>LBWY01000024.1 GCA_000995135.1 Parcubacteria group bacterium GW2011_GWE2_39_37
ATAGCTAAAAGTAAGATCATTTAACATTGTTGACGTAGCAGTATCACTGGTAGCAAAAATCGCTTTATAACGAAACCATTGCGAGCCGTTATGGATAGCGTTCAACGCCTGGCCTGAATTAACAGTGTATGTGTCGTTTACATTACTGGTGCCGGCAGGGCCAAAAAAGCTGCCAGTAGTGTCTGTTAAGTTATTTCCCCAGACGATAAAATTGTCGAAATAAACAGTTTCAAGATTGTTAGCATTATCTTGATCCGCTAGCATCAAATTAGCCTTTGCGTTCCCGGTAATATCGGTTCCTCCTACCATTCGAGCAAAATTAACCCAGCCATTTGAATTGGCGTCCAAAAGATAACAATTTATTGTATTGCTTGTTCGTGTTGCTCTTAATTTACCCGTTAACTGAGCCGTGTAGCCAGCCTGTGGAGTGGTTACTGTAGATCCGGCAGAATTATAGCTATTGAGAGCACCGGACTGCGTAACCATACATTGAAATTGCTGTGAGGTCAGGATTTGGATAAGTGTGTTTTTCCCAGCAGCTGCCGTTAAAGAAGAAATGTCATAATCTGCCTGGACATCAAAATCACCAATCAAGCTGGCATTCTTCATTGTAAGATTAGGGTAAACACTGTTTGTCGATTGAGAGGTTATTTTATATCTGTTACTATCCAAAGAACCGCCAGTGGCTGCATTCCATTTTTCTGTATTTAAAGAGGAGGTATTGAAATTATCGCTAAGATTTTCATTACTGGAAGTCACCTGTACCTTGGCAGAGCTAGCACCCGTCGGCACAGTTTCATTCCAGCTAATATTTAAAGTACTGCTTTTTGTCTTCTGCCCTACATCCATAATTCCTGAAGTAAAACTGCCGGAAGGTTGATACAAAGTTTTTCTGCTAATTATTACATCATCAATCTGCGGTGAACGCGTTCCATTCTCTGAGACCAAAGTCGCCTTATACCACATATAGCGACCGGTCCCAGCACACGAAGAAGACAGGGCTTGTGCGACTCCGCTTTGACTATCGGTTATAGTACAACCGGCGCTTTCTAGGTCTGCTGGAGGGATCGTAGCACTATCACCGCTGCGAACCTTGAAATTTGCCGTAGCCGCACCGCTACCCCCTGCAGTCAATGAACGATTAAACCTGAAAGTATTCCAAACAGTGGGGCTGGCTCCACCATCAACATAAGAAATATAAGAACCGGAAGAATTATATACTATCGCCGTTGAATACACTATTGTCACTGAACCATTATTTGCACCACTGCCTACAGTGATGGTATATACTCCTGATGCAGAATTAAAAGTAGCAACCAAATTGCCGCCGCTACCACCGTTTACTGCATAAGAGTTGTTAACCGAACACCCCCCGCTAGTATCTCCTGACCCCCAATAACTAGAACCAGCAGAGCCACCTGAAGCACTTGATGAAACTACATTGACATTAGAATTAGAAACTCCGCCTCCACCACCAGGGGGACCGCCATTTCCTCCATTAGCAGTGGCTGTCTGTGTCCCATTGGTTACGCTGGATGGTCCACCAGCACTGCCCGCGACAACATCATCACACCCAAAATCATATTGAACATCACAACAATTATCACCACACCATTCAGCACAATATTCGCCGTTATTGTAATATCCACCACGTCCACCGCCATTACCACCGGCACCATTGACTGTGGCAGTAAAAGAAGTCACTCCATTCGGAACTGTCCAAGAATATGTTCCTGGCGCGGTATTACCATCTGTACCACCAACTCCCCAAACCTTTGTAACCTGGTTAGAGGGCAGGGTTGATAATCTAATCAAAGCTGAGCTACCTGTGCCTACAACTTCAGCGTTGCTTTTGACATTCCCAGAATTATTGAATCCGCCTGATAAAGTCGAGGGTCCTGAAGTATTTGCAGTATCGTCAGTCTGAGTGAAAGACAAGCCTTGTGTGGTGGTCGCTAATCGGATACTGGTATCACCCGTACCATTGAGAATAGAATTTACAAAAGTGGCACCCGGCAAATTAAAGCCAGTTGTAGTGGTGCCATTGTTTGTTTGAATAAAAGAGCCAGACAACAAGTTCAGCGAAAGTAAATTTGCAGCAATGCTCAAGTTACTAGCAGATGCATAGCTTGCCCAGCCTTCACTATAAGTATAGGTGGCTGCCCGTCCCGGAGGCGTGCCTCCAAAGATCAAATTAGTGATCAGTGAAGTGATAACAGTAACGATTACCATAGCACTCATTCCGGCCAAAGAAAAAACTCGAACTTTCTGTTGAATACTTTTGAAGTAGTGATAAGAGAAAGGACAAGAGCGGAGTTCACGTTGTTTGAAAAAAATATTAAAAGAAATGCCCGGATCACGAGTGAGGATTATTAACAGCTTGGCGGCGTCAACTGCAATCTGCCAAAAAACCAAAGCAATGTTTAAAAAAATGACATTGAAATAAAAGAGGTTCGAGTTGTAAGGCTCATTCAATTTCTTTTCAATTTTCTGTGAAAGTGATAATTCAGTCGTTTGGATTTTCGACTGCAGGTAGTAATAGAGTTTGAGCATGGGATATTTTAATAATTTTTAATTTTGTAATTTTTATTGCTATATTGTCCTATTGCTATACTGTTATATTGTTAATTTTTCTTTTGTAAAATTAATCAGATGATTAATCTCTTTTGGAAGTTTATTTAATTCTTGAAAAATAAAATTGTACTCTTCTGTGGATATTATATTTCTTATTTTCGCCTTTTCTTTTATTGAGCCGAAGCTGTAGTATAAAATTTGATTTTATCTTTTTTACCATATCGCCCAAAACCTTCTGCGATATTTGCAGAAACAGAATCAATGGCTCTTACAAACTGCTTGCCGACCGTATCTTTTGAAAAAAAGTCCCATTTTACTACCAACTTCCAAACATAATTAGATAAATTAAAAGCTAAAACATAGCATTTTATATCATTTAGCTGTAGATATTTCTTTTCCTCCATAACAATATAACAATAGGACAATATAACAATCTATGAGAAAAAATTACAAAATTTAAAAATTATTCTATCGCTTAGCTGTAAATATTTCTTTTGCTCCAAAATAATATAACAATAGGACAATATGGCAATTCATATTTATATTATTATACTATATTTTATCTAAAATCACCAAATGTTTTTTGACTTGATTTATCTATTTAAATAAGTGATCGTTAATTGCAAAACCGTAGCGAATGAAACCCAGAGCAAATATGGAATTTGCATGAAAGTAATCCAACGCGCATATGGATAAATCGCGGCCATCGCCCAAACAAGTGTGACTAGCACTAGAAGAATATCGATTGCCGCCAAAAAATTATTCTTAAGCCCGAATTGTAGAGGAGTAAAAGAAAAATTGAAAATCAGATTGAGAATAAAGGGCAGGGCGACCAACCAGGTGATTTCTTTTTTCACTGCCATAAAAAATACTTTGCCGAAGGAAATGGCAATCAGCATATAAAGGAATGTCCAGACAGGACCGAATAACCAAGACGGAGGTGACCAAGATGGCTTGATCAATTGTGAGTACCAATTGTAAGTGTTCATAATTTTAAAATTACTAATCTTGATAAAATTTTAAGAGATATTTCTTTATCCTAATCATAGCATAAATCAATTAATTTAATAAACAGCTACCAACCTCTTGACTCTGACGTTGCGTCATAGTTTATAATTTGCTATGGTGATGGTCGAACACCTATTTAACACTTATGGCATACACTATCAAACAATTAGCCAAGCTGGCCAATGTCAGCGTACGCACCCTTCATTATTATGATGAGGTCGGCCTCTTGAAGCCTGAGCGTACCAGGAATGACTATCGGCAATATGAAGACGGGGAGCTTTTCAAGCTGCAGCAGATATTATTTTTCCGCGAACTTGATTTTCCCCTGGAAGAAATCAAAAAAATAATCGATCAACCAGACTTCGACATAATCAAATCGCTTGATGACCAAAAAGCCCTCATTAAACTGCGACAGAAAAGGCTTGGGAAATTAGTGTATACGATCAATAAAACAATCAAACATATGAAAAAAGAAAAAACAATCAAAGATGAGGAGCTCTATGATGCCTTCAAAGATGATGACGTCAAGCAATACCAAGAAGAAGTTAAAGAACGCTGGGGAAGTTCCGATGCCTACAAGCAGAGCATGGCACGGGTCTCGAAAATGACCAAGGCAGAAATGGATAAGCTGAAAGAGGACGGAAAAAAATTCACCCAACTCCTAGCCGATAGCATGGATAAAAATTTGCACAGCGAAGAAGTGCAGGCTCTGGTTGAGGAGCACTACAAGGGTATCCAATTTTTTTACGAATGCCCCTTGGAAATGTACCGCAACTTGGGCAATATGTATGTTGACGATCCAAGGTTTACGGCCTATTACGACAAGTTCCGCCCAGGCCTAGCCGTTTTTCTCCGCGATGCTATCAATATCTTTTGCGACAAGAGGGAATAAAACCGCCACCTTACCGACTACGTCGGCGTAATGGCATTCCCCATTGTATCCATCGGCGAACTTGAAAAAATTCAGTCAGAATTCGAACGGAGGCCAAGGAGAAGGCGGCACTGTTTGACCCCGGGAGCACCCGGGGGAGTTTGCCGCATTCCCTTAGGCCCGAGTGAAGAACTTCTGGTGAATTTTTTCCTGTTCGCGATTTTTGTCACAATATTGAAATGATAAACTCCACCATATCGGGCAATTTTCTGAAAAATAAAAATCGGAGAATTCCCGATTTTTATATTTTAGCTTCCCTTATTTTTTATTTCTCAATAGTAAATACCAATAATTATTGCTTTCCACAAAATGCAGATCGATGAATTCAAGTTCTTTAAATACTTTTAAAATTTCAGCTTTGGTGAAAAAGTGATGGATTTCTCCTTTATCATCTCCGCCATTGGAAATATAAGTATTCGGCTCCAACTTCTCCCCCATCCTGTGCTTGTTGCCTTTTACCGGCTGCAAGGTAATGAAAATCACGCCTTTGTTCCTTACTACTCTGCCGATTTCATTGATCGTCTGCTGGATTTCTTGAAGTCGGCCATGAAAAATCGTCTGAGTAGAAACTAAAGCGTCAAAAGAATCAGTTGGAAAAGGAATCTTTTTCATATCAGCCACCAGATATTCTATTTTGCCGTCTGCTTTCTTGGCTTGCTTAATCGCGCTTTTGGAAATATCCATCCCGACCACTGCGAAACCTTTTGACGATAAAAAACGGCAATTCCTGCCGCTGCCACAGCCAAGATCTAAGATCTTTTTTACTTTTTCTTTTTTAAAAACCTTTGCCAACTCAACAATGTCACCATCAGGCTTTGAATAATCAAATACAGTCTTGCCGAAAGTTTTTAAAGTCTTATTATTCTGATAAAATCCATCCCAAATTTTAATTCCTGTCATAACATTTTTTATCATTAGATTGAAAATTTATTTTTCAATCACGATAAATTTACCTTCTTCCAAAGCATGAATCGGCAATGATGTGTCACCGTATTCCGCAAGCTCATTATAGCCCTTTTGCCAATCTATTGGTCCTCTTGGATCGTTGTTCCCATAATCGGATTCATAGTGGGCAATAAACTTGATCGGCAAAATTCCTAAACCATCAAAACACTTCCTCCAGTCACAGGTCCAAAAATGTTTTACTAATGCATTCGTGCCGGCAGAACTGGTAGCGACAACTTTACTCTTACATATTTCATACAAATTATATTGGCCCAACCAATACATGACCAAATGATCATCGCCGCCAAAAATAATAACGGCGTCATTATTTTTCATCTGCTCAATAAATTTATCCGGGAATGCCAATTCAAATGTCGGCGCAATGTCAATGGCCAATTCAGAAAAATGTTTTTTATATGTTTCAAATTTTTCTTCCCAAACTTCTCTTTTTTCAGCAAAAAAACAAAATAAAATCTTTGGGGTTTCTCCCAAGCCTTTAACAATCTCAATAAAAAATAATCTAGATTTTTCCGGCTCATTTCTTAATCCACCAGAATTTAAAATGTATTTTGGCATAATTAATCTTATATTTCAAGCTTTTATAAATCATCTTCAATTTTTTTAGTAGAAATCTGTATATATCTTCTGAATATCTCATTTTCCGGTTCAATTGAAATTAACTTATTTATTTCTTCTAGAATCTGCTCCTTGGTTTTAACCGGCTTTATTTGTTCTTGATTGTTTATCCCGTGAACAATTTTTTTTCCTTTATATCTTTGTAGATCAAGATAAAGCTTTCTGATTGTAGTAACTATATAATGCTCTAGCTCTCCGGTGATCATATTTTCGGCTAATTCGTTTTTATCGGACACTTCATCTTTAATTATGTCTTGGCCACTATTAAAATAATCTAATAATCTTTTTTGATATAAAGCCAAATTAATCTTCTCGCCTTTTTTTAATCTATTTTTAAACTCATTTAAAATATTTAAAAAATCAGTGTTCTTTTTTATTACCATTTTTATAGAGCTGGCTGGCAGCTCTCTTGAGATATTAATTCTTTGCTCCTTGGGAAGTTTTTCCCATGTCCCGTCTGAGAGCATCTTACTATTAACATTCATGCCGGGGTGTTTAATGCCTGAATCATGAGTTTTATGAATAGGCTCTTGAGCCATCGCGTGTTGATAATTCTCCCATAGCCGAGTTCGAACTACTTCATCTGTATCATCAGGTATTTGATCTAGTGTAGAAAATACATTTGGGCGACCTTCAGCAGTACTATGCACTTGATATTTTCCATTTGGTTCAATTACTAAAACTACACTATTATCAGCATTTATATCCTCTAATTTTATGTTTCCTTTTTCTTCAGGTGAAAAATATTTCAACCTATTTTTAATACGCTGTGGTCCTTCTTTAATATTATTTTCTATAAATTTAAAACCATAGCCTATTGAAAGAGTTAAATTTGGAAAATGATCTTGAAAGTTAAAACTTTGCGTTCTGTTTATTTTTTCCCAATTGAAAGCAAAGGTTGCATGATAATAATAACGATAATTTGGTCTTTTCTCTTTTTCAAAATGACCTTCACTATTTATATTATCAGAGGTATTATCCCCAGTTTTAAGCTGCAAACCCAACTTATCTACTTTTTCTTGAATATGAGGTGCAAATTTTAATTCATGATTATCTTCATCAAAGATGAACAACTTATCCAAAGAAGTCGTAAGACCACCTGCATTTTTACCATAACTACCCGCATCTGATTTATAATAAATACAAAGCAATTCAAAAAATTCTTCTACAGGCATTCCTGCTCTATGTGCCATAACTTCAACAGCACTTCTTGTATCTAAAATACTCACATTCTTCTTATCATTTAAATATTTGCCCAATGGATCTCCTGATACCAGTGCTAAAGCCAAGTCAGTATGTTTCTTGTCAATTCCTAATTTATTAAATAACTCCTGAACATGTGGTTCAGTATATTCATGTTGAAGAGATTTTTTTCCTTTTACTACTGCTTCAGGCTTGCCAAGGTCATGTACTCCGAGTATTAATCTAAACAGGTTTTGATCAACGCCAGATGGCAAGGGTTTGCCGGCAAAATATTTTTCAAATTGCCTCAACGCCATTATAGTGTGTTGTTCTAAAGTATACCCTTGTTTAACACCAACGCTTTGTTGATAAACATCAGGATGTTGCCTTTTCAATAAAGCTACTAGTTTTTCAGGGTTAAATTCTTCACCTTGAAAAACTTCCTCCAAATCACTCAGATGCAATCGGGATTCAGCTTCGGGGTGATGAATTTCTGGGCTAATTATTAAATTATTTTCTAATCTTTCCAACATACAAAAAAATATAATGAAACTAGTTTATGTGTTTAATATAGCAAAAATGGCTTATTTTATCAATTTTATTATTTATGACCAACGGCTTCTATCCAATAAAAAAACCTCATCGAAATGAGGTCGGCGTAAACTAATGATAAGATTCGGACCCGAAATCTTCTCCGGTGGTCTCAATCTTCTCCCAACAAGGCTTTTTATCAATGAACTTGTCAAGTTCGTTAAGCAATGTTTCGCAATCTGCTTCGTTAGCTTCTTCAATCTGTTTATTAAGCTTCTTTAGTAAGTCAGAAGCTCTTTTACTAAACTCTCTTGGCATTATCTTTCTCCTCTCACATAATTTTCCCAACATTATTTTATACATCCAAAGCAGTAAAATGTCAATAAAGATATTTAAACATGAAGATATTTAAACTGCAGAGGTAAAACAAAAAAGAGAGACTACTTAATTATCAGTGTTGTTACAAATGCAATAATAAGAAAAGTTATCAGGTTATAAAAGCTATCAGAAAAAAATCTTTTCCACGCCAAGCTGCCTTCAGATTTTCCCCAAAGAATATTCTGTCCAATTATGGGTACTGTAAAAGCTATCCAAATCATTAGTACATAAGAATAAATAGCATTGGCTGGTCCACCATTTTTGATCGTATAACTGGTTACAAAAGCAATGAATAAAGAAGTAAGCAATGACAGAATAATTTGCGCCGAATAGTTTTTCCACATTCGCGGCTTAGCCTCCGCCATTAATTTTTTCTTTTCTACTTCTGTTAGTTTGTCGAAGCCCAAATATTGCATGTGCCACTTGCCCATCGGCGTTGAGTTCATGTACCAAAGAGTGCCGGTGATGGCGCTGATTATAGCACCAAGAATACCTACTAAAATAATTGTTCCCATATGTGTTTGATAAATTCTTATAATATAATTATTCTATGCTAAAAAATAATTATTAAGCGATTGTTAGGAGGAGGAATGTAGTTGGAACTTTTATTTCAGTATTTGTAATAATAATCGATTAAAAAATGAAGGCCTAGGTTAAAAACACCTAGGCCTTTTGATATGTGGTAGTGATTAACGGGTTGAGGACCGGGAGGGCAAGTTTGCAACTAGCCGTCGGCCCGCCTCGATTGCCTCATAGTTGCAATCGTCAGTGAATGGATCGGCAAGCACCTTTTCAGCGGCTTGCTTAAGCGCAACTAAAAATTCAGCCTCGCCAACTTGAATATCACCGAATGATTCGAATTTATCATCGTTACTTACTTGAGGATTAACACCAAGTCCATAACAAATAATAATTATCTTACCATTCTCGGAATCAAGCGACACCGCAGGCACTGCTCTTCTGCACTTGATCCAACCGATTTGCGCTTTCATAAAGACCCTCCCTTTTGCGGTTACTTATTGTGGTCAATGCCACAAAAGATTAATTATATAATAGCATTAAATTATTATTTTGTCAATAATAAACAAAAAATAGCTCTAATATTAGAACTATTTTCATGAGTGCGGAGGAGAAGGGATTCGAACCCTTGAGGAGCTTGCGCCCCTGCCGCTTTTCGAGAGCGGTACCTTCAACCAACTCAGTCACTCCTCCAAATTAACTGTTAACTTTTAGCTATTAACAATTAACTTTAAAAATTAATTCAATTTTACGCTCGCTAATATATTTTCAAAAACTTCTTTTTCTTTGTCTGTTAAATATGATGCTTGGATGGCGAAGAAGTTGCCATCGCTTAACTGTAGCCACATTGCCTGGTCCTCACTGCCATCATAGGCGTTCACGGTGGTGAATTTGTATATCTTATTGCTGTCCATCATGCTTTCAGCCAAATCTTTATAATCCTCATCCTCTCGCCAGCCCTCATTTTTAAAATAATCCTTAATGGAGAGGTTCTCTTTATTTTCTTTTACTTCATAGCTGATCGCATCCAAACACATCTGCTTCTGGCCATCACCTGATGGCGCACAGTTTTCTTGTTGCAGAGGCGTGATCACGCCAGAGTTACTATCAGTTTCTGCAAGCTGCCAATCTTTCGGATACTGGAATTGTAAGCCATATTTTTCATTCTTATAAACAGATGCTTGAAGCTCTACTTTAGGCTGTTCAACTATAGGTTGCACCGTTTCTTCTATTTTATTTGTTTCTTTAACATCTTGATTCTCCACCGGTGCAGTCGCTTTTTCTGTTTTAAAAAAGAACACTCCACCGATAATCAAAAGAATGATTAGGATAATCATATAAATAGCGATTTTTTTTATCATAAGCATTTTATTAATTCATTAATTTCTCGTCCGCTCAATTTTTGCCTTTCATTGATACGGTCTACATTTGGCAAGATTTAAGTCTATTAGATTACCTACTCCTTCCTTTTATCTCATTTGTCTTATATTTTTCATCAGAAGACCAAATTAGGAAAAGTTTATTAATAAACCCTCCTTTTCTTTTTAAATTCTCTCTGCGTTTTAAAGAAACTTGGTTCTTGCTTATCTTGTTTATTTTTTCAATTTCAGATAATACATCATAAACATCTGCGAGTTCGGATACAATTTCTTTTTTTGAATTTGAAGCTAATAACCCTTTTGCCTCTTCAACTGCTTTCTTCATTAACTGTTTTTTGAAAGTTTTATTGTCCAATTCGTAACATTCACATTCTCTATTCCTGTTCGCAATAATTTCAGGGATCTTATCTCTTACTAATTTTCTATAATAAATTTTTCTCATAATTTTAACAACTCATTAATCTCTTGTTCGCTTAATTTTTGCCATTTCCCTTCCTTCAAACTGCCTAGCTTAAGAC
Source organism: Parcubacteria group bacterium GW2011_GWE2_39_37 (assembly GCA_000995135.1). Classification (GTDB taxonomy): domain Bacteria; phylum Patescibacteriota; class Patescibacteriia; order Patescibacteriales; family GWE2-39-37; genus GWE2-39-37. Next base: position 10,602 of record LBWY01000024.1, read on the forward strand.
TGGCGATTTGCGTTCTCAATAGATCTATTACTTCATAGCCCAAGGCTTTGAACATTCTTCTGATCTGGCGTTTTTTGCCAGAAGTTAAAATTATTTCGAATCTACCGTTGCCTAAAAAACGTATGCTTTTTGCCTTAACAATTCCGTCACCTTCACCGATATCAATCCCTTTTAGGAAACTTTTGATTATTTGATCGATTTGTTCTTTTCCACCTTTGCCCTCCTCCTTAATTCTTACTTTGTAAACTTTTTCATGCTCAAAACTGGGGTGGGTTATTTTTTGGGTGAGCTCGCCGTCATTGGTCAACAAAACTAAGCCGCGGCTATTTTTATCCAGCCGCCCCACAATCACTAGTCTTTCTTTGCTCCGCACCAAATCAAAAACATTTTTTTCTCCGGCAACTTTGGTGGAGGTACAAGCGTAGCCCTCCGGCTTGTTCAGTTTGATATAAGTTTTAATTTTCGCCAAGGCAATTTTTTTTCCCAAAACCAAGACTTCGTCTTCTTCGGAAACGCGCATACCCAATTCCCCTTGCGCACCATTCACTTTGACCGCGCCAAGACGAATCAACTCTTCCGCCTTGCGACGAGAACAGGCTCCGGAATCAGCTATGAATTTTTGTAAAATTATTGACACAAATTATTTTAGTTACTTCTTAATTATTTAAAGCTTTAAATGATTATTTTCTCACTCAACGTGAATATCTCTTCAGTGTCATCCTGAACTTGTTTCAGGATCAGGTGGATAATTAAAGAATATTTCTTTATCCGCGTCACAGGTATTTCTGGATTCCTGCCTTCGCAGGAATGACACACAGAAAATAGACTACTTTCGCAGGAATGACACATAAATTATTCTGTCATCCTCGCGGATGCGGGGATCCAGTGGGGGAAAGGTTTAAAAATAAAAAACCATCATTCTAGAAACAACTTAACAGAATTTCTGGATTCCTGCCTTCGCAGGAATGACACATAAAACATGTATTCAAGATTCCGCTACCCTCCGAAATGACACACCTCTTCTAGTGTCATCCTCGCGCATGCGAGGATCCAGTGGCGGAAGGTTTAAGAATAATAAACCATCATTCTAGAAACAACTTATCAGAATTTCTGGATTCCTGCCTTCGCAGGAATGACACATAGAAAAATAGACTACCTTAGCAGGAATGACACACTCCCTCTGTCATCCTCGCGGATGCGGGGATCCAGTGAAATAAAGGTTTTAAAAATAATAAACGATCATTCTAGAAACAACTTTTTCAGATTTTGCATTCCTGTCCCCTCACATAAGGTTTACCATTTGATTATGGCTAAACTTTTGAAATAGTGCACATTTTTTACTAGGTCGTAAATACATTGATGTCACTACCAAGATCAGGCATCTACTTTAAAACTGTCATCCCCGACTTCTCGAGGATGACAGTAAAATTCCTAAACTTCCTTTTTATTCTCTAAATACAAAATACTCATCATGGCCATCAACAACCAGAACAGCGCGGCTAAATCATTTTTGAAATAGGGCACATCAACTAGGCCGTGAACTACGATTGCTGTCATTGCAGAGATTAAGGCGCTTACTTGAAACTGGATCCCCGACTTCTCAGGGATGACAGTAAGCAATAGCTTAAACCCTAAATAGAAAAATTTTACTATTATCCAAATAAAAAGCGCCATCCCTAACAATCCCACCTCAGTCCAAAAATTCAGAAAAATATTGTGGGGATAGAGATAAATTTCCAAAGGCTGCCAATGGGTATTGCGATAAGCTTCGTTAAAAACCAGTTTGCGCTGTGCATCTGGATCATCAAAATCTTTTACAAAGATCCCTGGGACATGGAATGGTGCAACTGCTTTCTGGTAGCCAGACAAGCCCGCGCCGGTAATGATCTTGCCATCGTTTAACATCTGCCAAGTTTCTTTCCATTGGCTTTTGCGTACCTGACCGGAAAAATCATTCAAAGTTATATGCTTCAACGCCTGATGACGAAGCGGTTGATAGCTAACTATTCCAATCGAAGTAAAAATTATGATCGCAAGGGTAATCAAGCGAATTTTTTTTCCATACAGCAATAAAAAAACGATTGATCCAGCAGCTACTCCCAAGACGGCACCAACCGATTTGGCAAAAATAATAGCAAGCACTGAAAATATGATTGATAACAATAAAATAAATAATTTAAGAATTGAAAATTGTTTAGAAATTGAAAATTGAAAATTAAAAATTCTTTTTTCAATGATAGATAACAATAGTCCAAGGATTAAAAAAATAATACTTTCGACATACAAACCGACTGCATTGGGATAGCCGAAAATCGAGGTCACACGGCGTGTTGCCTCTGCCGCCCACAATGGATTAGAAATAAACTGGCCGGTAAATTTTTGATATATCGCAAACAAGGAAACAGCCAAGGCTGACAACGCGAGGGGCCAAATGATTCTGGATACACCACCCCGGCCTTCCTCCTTCGCTAAAGCTTCGGCGGACAAGTCGGCCACCCCTCCTTGTAAAGGAGGGGAATAATCTTCACCTTGGGTGTGAAGCGTCTGAAGGGTTGGTCGGCCAAATACATTCACCACCACGATATAAAGTAACAATGGTTCAAAAAAATAAGCCTTCCAGATGCCCAAAGCCTCGTTTGTTATGCCGGCAACTCCTACTGCGGCAAACGAAATCACTAATAAAAAAATCATCTCCCATTTGAATGGATAGTCGGAAACAATTTTTCTGCCGGAAAATTTATTTTTCAAATTCTTTAAGACCTGTCTACCATTCTTGAAAAACCAGGTTAAAAACACTATCAAAATCATTACTTCCAATAGCGTAAAAGGCACGACAAAATTAAAACGTATTAAATAACTAGGCAATAAAAAAAACAAGAGCATCAGGGACCAATCGAGACGCTTGATGGATAAAAAAATAAAAAATGCTATGAAGACAATGAAGTAAAATGACATTCCAATTTTCAATTTATAATTTTCAATTTTAAAACAATTTTTCAATGAATTAATTTTAAAATTAATTCATTGTTTAGAAATTAAAAATTGAAAATTAAGAGATTAATATGTAAAGCCCCCAGCTGACGAAGATTACGCCGGCGATTTTTTGTAAAATAACTCCTCGGCCTAGCTCTTCTTTGTAGATACTAGGGAATTTTGCTGAAAGAATCAAGACGAAAATAATCAAAAATAAGTACTGGGCTCCCTGTAAAACGTTGACCATAGCAACATTACCCAAGCTGATTGCCCAATTCAACATGATAAAAGCGGCGGCAGCGATTATTCTTACGCCCAAAAAGAAATAAATGTTAGTCTTCTTTTCTGCATTCTGCTGATGCTCTGCAATTGATTCCCGCCAAGAAGGCACCAACAAAATCAGCAAGACACCGATAAAGGTACCCAGTCGAGACCAGACAAAACTGCCAAGAAAAGGCTCATGAGAATAAATATATTTGATCAAAACATAATAAGCCGCAAAACAAAAAGCGGAAATCGTCGAGTTTATTATCAACCTCTGAGTTGGC
>LBWY01000025.1 GCA_000995135.1 Parcubacteria group bacterium GW2011_GWE2_39_37
AAATTACATGACTACCGGTCGTGTATATTTGAGTGTAATCAACCGAGAAAGAAATCTTGAATACGGCGGCAAATGCGTCGAAGTTGTTCCTCATATCCCAGAAGAAGTAATCAAGCGCATCAAAACTGCAGCAGAAAAAGACCAGGCGGAAATCATGATCGTAGAAATCGGCGGCACAGTAGGGGAGTATCAGAACTTACTCTTCCTTGAGGCAGCCAGAATGATGCATGTAATGCAAAAAGGGGATGTTGCCTTCGTGATGGTCAGCTTTATGCCTATCCCATCCATTATTGGAGAAATGAAAACCAAACCGACCCAATATGCTGTCCGTACCCTAAACCAAGCCGGCATCCAACCGGACTTCCTGATCTGCCGAAGCACTGTTGCCCTGGATCAACCTAGAAAAGAAAAACTGGCTATATCCTGTTCTGTCGAACCTCAAAATATCATCAGCGCTCCGGACATAGATTCAATCTATGACGTACCGATCAACTTTGAAAAAGATAATCTGGGCGATTCAGTCTTGAAAATGCTCGGTCTAAAAACCCGACAGAAAGACCTGGTAGAATGGAGAGCCATGGTAAGCAAAATGAAAAATGCCAAAGAGGAAATCAACATCGGCATCGTCGGCAAATACTTCAAGACTGGTGATTTCAGCCTAAGCGATTCCTATATCTCAGTCATCGAGGCAGTCAAACATGCCGGTATGGCAAATAAAACCAAGGTCAAACTGACCTGGATAAATACTGAAGAAATCGAAGAAGGTGGCACCAAATTTTTGAAGCAGTTTGACGGTATTATCGTACCTCAAGGCTGGGGATCACGCGGTAGTGAAGGGAAGATCAAAACCATCCAATATTGCCGTGAAAATAAAGTTCCATACTTCGGACTTTGCTATGGCATGCAGATGGCAGTAATCGAATTTGCCAGAAATGTCTTAAAGCTCAAAGGGGCAAACAGCGAAGAAGTGGATTCTGAAACTTCTTTCCCTGTCATCCATTTAATGGAACATCAGAAAGATCTATTGGCAAAAAAGCAGTATGGTGGCACTATCAGGCTTGGTGGTTGGCCTTGCAAACTGGTCAAAGGAACTCATTTGGCAAAAATTTATGCCAAAAAATTCGGCAAAGAAGAAATTATTTCGGAACGTCATCGCCATCGCTATGAATACAATAACGCTTTCCGCGAACAGCTGGAAAAAGCCGGCCTAAAAGTCTCAGGCACCTCGCCTGACAACAACCTGGTTGAAGCGGTAGAAATCACCGATCATCCATTTTTCATCGGCACCCAATTCCATCCCGAATATATTTCTCGACCCTTGGATCCACATCCGTTGTTTGTCGAGTTTGTAAAAGTTTGTCTAGGTTTAAAAAAGAAAAAATAACATACGCAAAATAACGCAGAAACTTTCAGCGTCATTCAGCGATAAAAAATATATGAGCAATGTAACAATATTAACCAAAGATAACTTTGAGCAAGAAGTGATTAAATCGGAAATTCCAGTGCTAGTTGATTTCTGGGCAGAATGGTGCGGTCCTTGCAGAATGATGATTCCGGTCTTGGATGAAATTGCACAAAAATATGCCGGCAAAATAAAAGTTGCGAAACTAGACGTTAACGATCCGGATCACCAAGGGCTTGCGGAGAAATTCGAAATTCAAGGCATTCCAGCAATAAAAATATTCGACAAGGGCGAAATCGTCAAAGAATTAGTTGGCTTTAAACCGACAGAGGAACTGGAAACAGAAATAAACAATATCATCAAGTAAAACCAAGAGGCTACCAAGCCTCTTTGTTTTTCCTTTATTTTTATTAAAATTTGTGCTAGAATAAAGAATAAATAGGGCTGAATTAAATGAAAAAGCTTTAAAATATTACTTTCTTATTTAATATTAGCAATTTAATAACTAATAACTCTAAAATTTATCAATTAAATTAGGAGTAATCCAAAACTATGGAAGCATATTGCGTAAAATGTAAGGCAAAAAGAGAAATGATCGATGCCCAAGAAGTTGAAATGAAAGGTAAGGGCGAGGTAAAAAGAAAAGCTATGAAAGGTAAATGTCCAACTTGTGGCACTTCAATGTTCAGAATTCTAGGCAAAGCATCCGTTTAAAAAAATATCATCAGTTTATATAAAAAATCCGTCTTCCGAGGCGGATTTTTTGATTTGCAAAAATTTAACTTTTTTGTCATAATTAAACAGAATAATAACATTATGGACAAAGTTTTTGTAATTGAAAATGATATAAATATTGCCCATCCGCTTGAAGCAAATCTAAGCTTGAATGGCTTTAATTCTTTTATTTTTGCAGATGGTGAAGCCGATGAAATTATCCAAAAAATAATTTCATATGATCCGCAATACATCATCGCCGACCTGGTTTTGCCAAAAACCAATGGTCTTGAGCTTATTGAGAGAATTAAGCTAAATACGGAGCTGACAGAACTGCCTGTTTTTATTTTTACCCGTGTCGAGAACCCATTAATCAAATCAAAATGTCTGCAAATAGGAGCTGACTACTATTTTTCAAGCGCAGAAATATCCTTGACCGATTTTATAGAAAAATTTAAAAAAATTATTATTAATAGAAAGAAGAATAATTCCATATGCTGAAATCAAAAAAGCTTTACATAATTGCAGGTATTATCGTGCTGGTGATAATTGGCGGCACTTATTTTTTTACTCGAAAACCAAAAGTTGAATATACGACCGCCAAGGCAGAGATCGGCAACCTGGTTCAAACCGTCTCAGAAACAGGCAGTGTTAAAACAGCCAAGGAAATAGATTTAAATTTTCTTGCCAATGGCAAAATCAGTAAGTTGTTGGTTGAAATAGGTGATAAAGTAACCAAGGATCAGATACTGGCGGAATTGGATTATTCCAATCTTTTGATTCAACAAAAACAGTCACAAGCAAATCTGGATAGCTCCAAGGCAAATCTGGCAAAGGTAACCAACGGCGCAACCGTTCAAGACATCGCGATCAATCAAGCAACCGCGAACCAAGCTCATTCAGCATATCTTAATTCTTTGGTTGACCAAGAGAATACCAGAAAATCAACCCAGGAATCTATCGCACAGGCAGAAAGAAATTTAAGCGATCTGGAGAATGGCGTCGGCGACACCATTACCACTCAAAAACAAGCGATTGCTATTGCACAGACAAATTACAACAACAGTAAAAATACTTTTGAACAATCGGTTAATAACAAGCGGGATATCTTACTAACACAGATTGAAGATAAGATGAGCATTGCCAGAACTGCACTTGATGCAGTGAATAGATTGCTGACCGATCAAAATCTTGATGACACCTTCAGTGTCCAAGACACTATTCAAGGAACTCTTGCCAAAAGTAATTATGATCAAGCGATTTCATTGTTAAGCCAGGCTAATAGCAGTTTAGCAGCTGCAAAAAACTCAAAAACAGATAGCAATATTGCCTTGGCGGTAAGTGACGAACTAAGCTTGTTGGGAAAAACCTTAGCAACTCTTAACTATACCTTTGGCGGGCTGGAAAAAACAATTAATAGCTCTGTCTATACACAATCGCAATTGGATAGTGCCAAGGCAACAATAAGCGCTCAGCTTACTTTGATTAATGCAGCAATTACGACAATCCAAACCGGACAACAATCATATAATGATTCAATTTTGTCATTGAACACCAACCTGGATAGCTCCAGGCGCAGTATAGAGCAGGCTCAGGCTGCTTACAACGCCTCGATTCTTTCTGCCAGAAATGCATTAACCAATGCAAGACTATCCGCCGACCAACAAATGACCAGCGCTAAATCAAGAGTTGATACCAATTTCAATAATTGGCAGGTAGCCAAGGCACAATATGAAAAAATCGTTGCCTCGCCAAGAAATGAAGATATCAGATTGGCTCAGGCTCAAGTCATGAGCTCGCAAGCTGCCCTGGAATCGATTAAAAATCAGATCACTAACAGCGTAATCAAGGCGCCGATCGATGGACAGATCACCAAATCCAATTATGAGATCGGTGAAGAACCGAACGCTTCCAAACCGGTAATTTCATTATTGACCGAAGACCAATATCAGATCGATGTTGATATTTCTGAGGCCGATATCATAAAAGTTAGCTTGATCAATCCAGTTTCGATTACCTTTGATGCTTTCGGGGAGGAGATGAAATTTATCGGCGATGTGATTTTTATCGAGCCGGCACAAACTGTAATCCAAGATGTAGTATATTACAAAACCACTATCGGTAATATCCGTACATTTGCCAGTGATGTGCAACTTGTCCTCAATTCTACCTCGACTGAAAGTACAGCCGCTGCAACAACAACAGCATCTTCAACCGCCAGTCACAACAACTTGATAAAACCAGGCATGACAGCCAATACTATTATTACAACAGCGAGCAAGGAAAATGTCTTGATCGTCCCCAATAGGTCAATCATAGAAAAAGCTGACAAAACTAAGGTAGTCAGAGTTTTGCAAAATCAAGAGCCTGTTGAGATGCCTGTTATAATCGGCCTGAAAGGTGATGACGGTTTGACCGAGATAATATCAGGAATAAAAGCAGGGGATGAGGTGGTTGTCTCTTCTAAAACATCTGGTAAATAAAGAAATTTCATGTCCAACCCATTGATCGAGATAAAAAATTTAGAGAAAGAATATGTCAGCGGTGAAGTGGTAACCAAGGTATTACACGGGCTTTCTTTTAATATCAACAAAGGAGAATTCGTTTCGATAATGGGTCCTTCTGGTTCAGGGAAATCCACCTTGATGCATATCCTCGGCTTTCTTGACCGCCTCAGCACCGGCAAATATCTATTTAACAATAAAGACGTTACTCAGCTCGAAGACGATGAGCTCGCCCTACTTAGAAATGAGGAGGTCGGATTTGTATTTCAAGCCTTTAACCTTTTGCCCAGAACTACTGTCTTGGACAATGTAAAACTGCCCTTGCTATATTCAAACAAAAAAGGAAATATCGATGAAATTGCGACTAAAGTTTTGGAAAGCGTGGGCTTGGGACATAGAGTTAACTATTTTACCAATCAGATTTCTGGAGGAGAAAAGCAGCGAGTAGCGATAGCCAGAGCCTTGGTTAACAATCCTTCAATTATCTTTGCAGATGAGCCGACTGGAAATCTTGATTCAAAATCAGGCGTACAGGTGATGGCAATTTTACAAAAACTGAATGATCTTGGTAACACAATCATCCTTGTCACTCATGAAACCTACACCTCAGAACATGCCAAGAGAATAATTAAAATCAAGGATGGAATGATCGAAGAAGATTACCTGGTGAAAAATCGTCGTTATGCAAACGACGGTGAAATGTTAAAATAACTCATGTTCAATAACTTTGTTCAAGCGATCAAGTCTTCTATTTCCGCACTTCTGGCCAACAAGGGCAGGAGTTTTTTAACTATGCTTGGTATCATCATCGGTGTTGGCGCTGTAATCATTATCATTGCAGTCGGCGCCGGAGCGCAGAGCTTGATCGTTTCCCAGGTAAAAGGCTTGGGCTCAAATCTGGTGGGTATTTTGCCCGGCAAATCCGAAGAAAAAGGACCGCCTGCCTCAGTCATGGGCATTGTAATTACCACTCTGACTTATGATGATGCTCAGGCAATCAATGACAAAAAAAATGTACCCAACTTGGTAGATGTCTCTGCCTATACCAAAAGCATCGGCACATTGGCCTGGGGATCAAACACCTATGACACCAGTTTGAGCGGCTCGACCGTAGGCTATCTTGAGGTCGAGGGAGGGGAAGTTGCAGAAGGCAGATTCTTTACCAAAGAAGAAGAAAAGAATCTATCGCGCGTAGTCGTTTTGGGCAGTGAGGTAAAAGATCAATTATTTGGCACCTCAGAAGCGGTCGGCCAAAGGATCAAAATTAATAAGCATAGTTTTGAAGTTATCGGCGTGATGAAAGAACGGGGCACAGTGGCTTTTCAAAATTATGATGATCAAGTTTTTATTCCGATCATCACAGTGCAAAAGCTTATAGCCGGAGTAAATCATTTGGGCTTGATCAGGGCAAAGGTTGATAATCAAGACAACATCGCAGTCGCGATGAAAGACATAGAGATCACCTTACGTGAACGTCATAATATTTCTGACGAATCAGGAGCAAGCGATGATTTCACCGTCCAAAGTGCAGACACCGCTTTGGACATGCTCAAAACCATAACCAATGCTTTAAAGTATTTCTTGGCCGCCATTGCATCGTTATCGCTATTGGTAGGCGGTATCGGGATCATGAATATCATGTTAGTCAGCGTTACCGAACGTACTAGAGAAATCGGCTTGCGTAAAGCAGTCGGAGCAACCAATTTTAAAATCAGAAGCCAATTCTTATTCGAAGCCATAATCATAACTTTTCTTGGTGGCATCATAGGCATGATCGGAGGGACGGTCATTTCTTTTCTAATAGCCAAAGTAGCAGTGTTTCTCGGCTATGACTGGGAATTTCTGGTTTCGATATTTTCAATTCTCCTAGCAGTTTCCGTTTCAATCTCAGTCGGCATTATCTTCGGTCTCTATCCAGCAATCAAAGCCAGTAAATTGAATCCTATAGAAGCATTGAGGTATGAGTAGTATTTTCCCCCTCTCCTTACGAAGAGCCTGTCCTCAGCTTGACTGGGGAAGAGGGCTGGGGCGAGGTTGGTGGTTAGTGCTAAAAATTTTTAAATTTATTTAAAAATAAAAATTTAAAATCAAACCTTAAGTGTCATCCTGAATTTATTTTAGGATCATATGAATAACAACCTGATTCTGAAACAAGTTCAGAATGACACTACTGGTTTTTCTCCTTCTAAGGAAACATCATGACAATAGCAGCTACAATTAAAATGTCCCTGAAAAACATGCGGTCTAACAAGGTTAGGACTGCTTTGACCGGTTTGGGCATAGTTATTGGCATATCGGCGGTTATCATTGTTTTTAGCGCCGGAGAGGGAATACGCAGCTTAGTTCTTGGACAAGTCGAATCATTCGGCAGTAATTTTATTTCCATCGAAACAAAAGTTCCAAGTACCAAATCGGGGGCAGGAGGAGAGAGTCAGTCAGGCGCAGCCATGGCTCAAGGCGTTCAGGTGACTACGCTCAAGCTAGAAGACATGGATGATATCAACAAGCTCCCAAATGTCACAATAAGCTATGCAGGACTGCAAGGCCAAGATCAGGCTAGCTACGGATCGGAAATAAAAAAAGTGCTACTTTTCGGAGTAAGCGCCACTTTTCCTCAAATCGACAATGGAGAAATTGATAACGGCAGATTTTTTACCGAAGATGAAGATAAATCAATTTCTCAGGTAGTCGTCCTTGGATCAAAAATCAAAGATAAGTTATTCGGCGACGCTGATCCAATCGGAAAATATATCACTTTGCATCGCAGTAAATATCGAGTGGTGGGGGTAATGAAACCCCGTGGCTCTTCCGGAATAATCAGCTTGGACGATTTTGTATATTTACCTGTCCAAACATTACAAAAAAAGATAATGGGCATCGATCACATACTCTCGATAGTCGCCCAATTAAAGGACACTTCTCTAGAAGATGAGACAGCTGAAGATATAAAATATGTTCTTCGCCACAACCATGATATTACCAACCCGGACAAAGACGATTTTCGCGTGACTACGATGGAAGAGATAATGAGCACATTGGACACCATAACTGGCGCGCTGACTTTGTTGCTATTAGCCATTGTTGCTATATCGCTGATAGTAGGTGGGGTAGGTATTTTGAATATAATGTATGTTGCCGTAACAGAAAGAACTGCAGAAATCGGTTTGCGTAAAGCCGTCGGCGCCAAATACAAAGATATAATGCTCCAATTCTTAGTTGAATCAACCATCTTGACCTTATTGGGCGGAATCTCCGGTATAATAATCGGGTCCGCCATTTCCGGATTAATCGCTTTTGCTGCTAATAATATCTTAGGCATAAGCTGGGATTTTATCATCCCCCTCAGAGCCTTTGTCGTCGCGATTGTTTTCTCCCTTGTTTTCGGCATATTTTTCGGAGTATACCCCGCAAGAAAAGCCGCCAAACTCGACCCGATCGAAGCATTGAGGTCCGAATAATTTCCTTGTATTAAAAAAGCTTCGCTAGATTTGCGAAGCGTTGTTGTTATTCTTTTATTGATTCATCCTGCTGTGACGGAGCTCTACAAGGAACTACTGTACATTCTTCACAGGCAGAAGGCAAGCAAGTGCCGTAAGCATAAGTGCCTTGCTCGAGTAATTGCTCATTAAGAGCTTTTCGCCGATAGAATTTTTCACACTTGGGAAATTCGACCATAAAGTATTCACCCCCTTAAATGAACCAACAAATTCTTTGAATGTATATTAATAAAAATACCCATTTTTGTCAATCTTAAAACAAAATTTAAAATTTGCTTTAATCCTTTAATCCTGTTATAGTTTATCTATTATTCAACTTCTTATTTTTAAATATGTTCAAACTTTCCAAATCAAAAAATTTGAACTTTGCAGAAATTTATCATAAAGCCCAGAGCGTCTATGATGAGATACCTTTGGTCAAAAGAACTCGGAGACGAAGGGCAATTTTCAAGTTTTTAAAATATTTTTCTATATTCATTTTAGGCGTTTTTGCCATACTTGCAATAACTTTCGGTTCAAATGTATTGAGCTTGATGAAAGTTTACCAAAGTTCTATATCGGGTAAATATTATCTAGAACAGGCGATAGAAAAAACCAAGTCTCAGGAATTTGAACAAGCAATAAGCTTTTCCAGCCAATCAACTGAAGATTTCAACCAAGCAATCGATGCTTTTGATGAATTCAAAAATGGATTCTTATCATCAAATGTTCCATATTTCAACTCTCAATTCAACAATGTCAGTTATTTATTGAACTCTGCAGAAATCCTGAGCCGATCAGTCAATCAAGGTTCTGCCTTTGCTAATGAACTGCAGAATTTGTTAGATGATAATAAAAAATTAACCTATTCTCTTTTTAACCCTGAAGAGAAAAAAAGGATCATCGGCAGACTTTATCAATCCGCACCGGAGCTTAATGGCATGCAAGCTAATTTGGAATTAGCTTTGATGGATCTTGAAAAAATCCAATACAACGGCATTCTCTTGCCGGCCAAAGGAAAAATCGAAGATGTTAAAACCAAAGTCCGGACCGCTGCCGATCTGTTGAAGCAAGCTATTCCTATGTCTCAAGTATTGCCGGCCCTTGCTGGTTATCCGAAACCGTCCACCTTTCTAGTCCTGTTGCAAAACAGCGATGAACTGCGACCGACAGGAGGATTTCTAGGTACCTATGGAATCCTCGAAACTGAAGCCGGCGATATTAATCGTTTTGAAACCCATGACATTTATCACATGGATATGCCGGTCAAGGATCTGGTCAATCTTGATCCGCCAGCGCCGATCAAAACTTATTTGAACAAAAAATGGTATATGCGTGATGCCAACTGGTCCCCAGATTGGCCAAGTGCCGCACGACAGATCGAA
>LBWY01000026.1 GCA_000995135.1 Parcubacteria group bacterium GW2011_GWE2_39_37
AGCGATGCCACCATGAGGAGGAGCACCGAATTCAAAGGCACGGATCATGCCACCAAATTTCTGATTGACATCTTCCTTGGTATAGCCGGCAATTTCAAATGCTTTATACATGATATCGGGACGATGGTTGCGGATCGCTCCGGAGGAAATTTCATAACCATTGCAAACCAAGTCATATTGATAGGCTAAAATATCCATCGGATTTTGTTCTTCCAAGGCCTTCATACCGCCCTGAGGCATAGAGAAAGGGTTGTGGCCGAAGTCGACCCTGCCCTCTTCGATTTCCGACATATCATACATTGGAAAATCCTTAACCCAGCACCATGCAGCCTTAGTGTTATCTTTCAAACCAAGACGTACTCCGCATTCATTGCGAACAATTCCCAAAGATTCACAGGCAGTGCGCCATTGATCAGCGCCGAAGAAAATGATATCACCATCTTTGGCTTCCACTTCATAAATGATTTGCTTCGCCAAATCATCACCAAGGAATTTAATAATTGGAGAGCTGATTTCGTTATCTCGCAAAGTAATATATGCCAGGCCTTTGGCGCCTTTTTTCTTGGCGGCCTCAGTCAGTTCATCAATGTCTTTACGACTGAATTTTGCCCCGCCGTCGACTTTCATCGCATGCACTACACCGCCATTTTTAACTACATCTGCAAATACTGAAAAACCGCAGTCCTTGACCATCTCAGTTACCGGCTTAATCTCGAAACCGAAACGCAAATCCGGTTTGTCGATGCCATATTTGTTCATAACTTCTTTCCAGGTGAATTGAGGGAAGGGTTTTTGGATCACTTCTTTCTTGCCGAACTTTTCTGTCAGCTCGACCATCAATGGTTCCACTGCCGCCCAGACATCTTCCTGCTTGACGAAACTCATTTCTAAATCAATCTGATAGAAATCTCCGGGATGTCGATCGTTTCTGGGGTCTTCATCACGGAAGCAAGGTGCGATCTGGAAATAACGATCCATGCCGCCCACCATCAAAAGCTGCTTGAATTGCTGAGGCGCTTGCGGCAAGGCATAAAATTTTCCAGGATAAATTCTTGAAGGCACCAAATAATCGCGCGCACCTTCCGGAGACGAGTTGGCAAGAATCGGAGTCTGCACTTCGATAAAGTTCAACTTATGAAAATATTCGCGGACGTATCTGATCAGATCATAACGTTTGAACATCACGTCCTGTAACTTTTTTCTACGCAAATCAAGGAAGCGATATTTCAAACGGATCGCTTCATTAGCTTCTTTACTTTTATCATCACTGATTTCAAAAGGCAATAATTTGGCTTCTGACAAAACTTCCAGAGTTGAGCCTTCAATTTCGATTTCCCCGGTCGGCAATTTTGGGTTGACCATTTCTGCCGGTCGTGCCAAAACTTTTCCAGTGACATGAAGCACCCATTCACTGCGCAACTTTTCCGCTTCTTTGTAAGCGGCTTCATCGATAGATGGATCAAATTTTATTTGAGTCAGTCCATAGCGATCACGAAGGTCAATGAAAATGACTCCGCCATGATCACGGCGGCTATGCACCCAGCCGGAAAGCTCAACAGTCTCTCCGACTTGCTCCTTGGTTAATTGTCCGCAAGTGTGTGTTCGTAGCATAATTTTTTATTTTGATTAATTATTAATAATGTTATTTTAAATTTTTCCATTCTCCTCTGTCATCTCGAACCCCTTTAGGGGTGAGAGATCTCGGATGGTGGTAAAAAATTCTTTACCGATAAATTATTTTAGAATAACTTAATTGTAATTTTCACGTATTTTTCTCGCTCTGAGATCTCTCCTCACTATCGTTCGTCGAGATGACAGAGGGAAAATTTCTCACTTCTTGTGTGTCATGCTGAACTTGTTTCAGCATCATGCCTTTACCCACTTGATCCTGAAACAAGTTCAGGATGACTCAAAGGAATGTAAACAAAAAACCTCTCATCTTTAAACACAACAAAAAGTTGCATCTAAGGACGAAAGGTCTCTTTCGCGGTACCACCTTAGTTTCCTCCTTTGCTGAAGCTGCGGAGGACAAATCCTCTAGCTGCAAAAGAAGCTCTTTTTACTCGTAACGTGAGCTAGCGTCGGATTCTACTAAAACGCAAATTGCATCGAATTAGTAACGAATTTGGTCGAATATAATTCGATTTAATTCGCGTTTAATTCGTGTTAATTAACGTTCTTTCTTCCCGCACCTCTTCCGGTGTTTGCCGGAATTATCCGCCTTGAGGCGAAATGGTTTTTGTCTAAATTTTAAAGATAATTTTATTTTAATCTATAAGCTAAAATTAGTCAAACATTGACAATTTGCCATTTTTATGCTAAAAATAAAGTAATTTTTTATATTATGCAATGAGGAGGTTATAAAAAGTGGACGTTAAAATCATGTTAGTTACTCCTGGGGGAAGTATTGTAGAAGTACCAGGAAAATGTTCTCAAAACGGCATGGTGCTGGGCGAATGGGAAGGCATTAAAATAGCCTTCAATTCAGCAAGTTGCGAGATCTCTGAAATCAAGCATGAAGGTGAAGTATTCATCGCGACTCTTAGTGTGATGATTGCTAACGCTCTATCAGCATTCGGCAGAAGTTCAACAAAAGCAATATATAAACCAGCACTCCGGGAGGGTTAAATGAACTGCATTCATTATTTGGTCCACGGACAAGGTGGCAACGGCTGTAATGCGCCATTGACGCCAGAGGGAATTCAACAAACGGAGAGACAACGGGAATTCCTTACTCTCCACTTCCTAATGATGGCTGGGTTGATGGCTAAAGTCGCTCACGGTCTTCATTTCTTGATCTTGAGTGGAGTAATCCCAAAGGTAGTTCATGGCATTGGTGCGTGCGAACGCCAGATGATCGGACTACTCGAACTACAAAGTCATCCATTGCAGGCCGCCTATATCGTCGGCGACGGCTATCACAAACCCGTCGATCCCGGTATGGCAAAGAAGTTCCTGGCTACCCTACCTCAAAACACGGTCATTTTGGGAAATCGGGATTTTTTACGCTCGATCACCGGAGTTAAGGCCATAAATTATGGCGATGTATGGAGCATCTGTTATTATGGACCTGATTCCTTGGGATTTTTCGACCATAACGTCCCAGATTTTTTCCAGCGTCCAATATAAGCCAGACTAATCTCTGGCTTTTTTTATTGTTAATATTAATTATTCAAACCAAATTTTATCATACTTAATTTCTGGATTCCTGCCGTAGGTTTATCCTCAGCTTGACTGGGGACAGGAATGACACCTTAAAATATTTTATTTCTTTTGTGTCATTCCTGCGCAGGCAGGAATCCAGAAAAAAATAAAATTAAAAAAGGCCAGAAAATCTGACCTTTGTTGTGATTATACCATGCCGTGGTAAAGACCATGGATTCTTGCCGGTATTGACACCGGGGTTGCCGTTTTCTGGCGCTTCTCCGGGGGCGGAGGATATACCTTAGTCGATTGAGCATCGAGGATATAGCCGTCGATCTCCCTACATTTTTTTAACGCCTCGATGAAGTCGTCATAGGGATGTACATCCGATTCCCCAACGACCAAAAAAGGAGGCTCTGGACAGACTTTTTTCCCACCCCTTTCCTTGGGACAGACCACCGCACGATTGGCGTCCAACACATAAAGAGCATTCATCCCTTTGGCATACCGAATCGCCTGTATCAAGGAATCTACCGGTTCCGGTTCTAGGATTTCATCGGTTACCCCAACTATTACCCTGAACGGTGGCAAAAATTTCCGCTCTTTCATCTTTCTCCCCCTTTTCAAAGATAGATAAGAAGCATGAAACTGCCAACAACAATTTTTATTTAATATTACTTATTATCCTATTATAAACTACTAATTCAGTCAAGAATAAAAAAAGACCTACTATTAGAAGTGGTCTATGCAATATGCTGCCGTTTGTAGGCAGGGACCTCATGGCGATGAGGTTCTTCAGAAACATCAGCTTTTTTGGACACCGAAGTGTAAACCAGAGCTTCCCCATGCTCCCAAACCTGTGTGCCTGGCTTCTCATCAGCTTTTTTCTTGGCTTCTTCCAGCGTGGCCTCCATTTGAAGCGAAGGATCGTGAGGTGGAAAAAGCACATACTTTCTTTTTATATCAGGCATAATTGCTCCTTTCTGGTTTTTACCAGACCGTTTTTTTATCTGCATCAATGATAGAAATTGCGCAAGACTCATTGGCGAGAATAAATGCATCTCTCCAGTCTTCGACTGGCTCCACCTCATGTGGGGTAAGAACTACCTTGTACGGAGGTTTACCTTGTTGTGGAGGGATTTCTCCCATTTTTACCTCTGCCATACTACCTCCTTCCATCTTTAAAGATGGTCCAATACTGCGTTGATCACATTTTTCGTCTCTATTATAAGGCTCTCACTTGCCTTGATATTATTTAAAATAGCAAATTTTTTGTCTAATATTACTCTTAAGAGTTTAATACAATCGTCGCTGACAGTCAAGAAATTCTCGGTTTTGGAACAGCTTTTACAAACCAGTCCGCTTTTCAAAAAATTGTAACTATTTCCTCCCGGTAATATCTTATTTTTGCAAAGCACGCATTGATGTAATTCAGGCCTGTAGCCTAAATTTTCTAATAGCTTAAGAATGAAAAAATTTGCAAATGATTCTGATTCGATCTTTAAATTTATCTTATCCAGTGTTTCTAGATATTCTTTTAATAATTCAAAAATCTGCTGGTCACTCTCCCCTTCCTTCACTAATTTGTTCAGCCAAAAAACTGCCCTGCCGGCAGCCTCGATTTTTTCCAAATTTTCTTTGATTTTTATAAAACAATTATCGCTGACTGCACTGCCGATATAATCAAATTGCTTTCCCCGCACGACCATGATTTCTGTTAAGCAAATCGGCTCCAGATGAGCCGCAGCCTTTGACCGGAATTTCTTTGCTCCTCTGGCAACCAATACCTGTTTGCCCATTTCCGCACTATAGACCGAAACGCTTAAATCACTTTCTCGAAACGGCTTTCTATTCAGAATAATTGCTTTAATGCGATATGTTTCTTCCACAAATAAATTTAAAATGTAAAATTAAAAATTTAAAAATCTATTATTTTGAATTTTGCATTCTCCATTTTAAATTTTATCCAGATAACTCTGCAAGATTATCATGGCGGCAATGGCATCTCGTTCAGCTTTAGTTTTTTTGTTTCCTACCAAAGCATCAGCGCCTTTACTAGTCAGACGTTCATCAATTTCAATAATCGGCAGAGAAGTTTTTTCTTTCAATTTTTCTATGAATTGATCAACATCTTTTTTCATTGCCCCGGCCTCATTTTTCATAGTAATCGGCAAACCGATTACGATTTCATCAATATCTTCGTCTTCAATTGCTTTGATCACCGCATCAACATCAGCAACAACCATAAAAGGCATGGCAATCTTCATCTCACTATCGCCCAAAGCCAGGCCAATTCGCTTGGTGCCATAGTCGATACCCAAATATCTCTTAATATTAATTGGCATATAAATTATATTCTATTCACTATCAGTTTTATGCTCTAATAGATAATTAATTTTCAATTTAATAATTTTCAATTTTCAAATAATGCATTAATTCAACAATTTCAAAATTTAATCATTGAAAAATTGTTTGAAAATTTAAAATTGATCATTGAAAATTATTTTCCTATTCCGTCAAAACCCTATGTCCCGTTTCTGTAACCGCCACCGTATGCTCAAAATGGGCGCTGATGCTGCCGTCTGCCGTCTTGATTGATAAGCCGTCCGGCGCTGTAATAATATGATGTCTGCCGATATTCACCATAGGCTCGATTGCTATCACCATCCCAGGCTTCAACAGAATTTTTCTGCACTGCTCCATCGGATAGTTGGGTACCATCGGATCCTCATGGATTTCTTTGCCTACCCCATGACCAACCAAATCCCTAACTACTTTAAAACCTTGTTTTTCAATATAGTCTTCTATTGTTTTACCGACCTCATAAAGACTGACACCGGGTTTAACTTTCTCTATTGCCAACTCTAAGGATTTTTTTGTTGCTGCTATTAATTTATTTATTTTTTCATCTACCTTGCCAACAGCAACCGTAGCAGCCATGTCAGTAAATAAGCCAGCAAATTCCATACCAACATCGATGCTGACTACATCACCCTCCGCTATCGTTCTGGAAGGAATTGCTGGTGCATGAACCACCTCGTCGTTGATAGAGATACACAACGCTGTCGGATAAGGCTGATCATAGTGTGACTGTTTGTAGCCCTTGAATGCGGGACGGCCGCCAAATTGCTCAATCAATTCACATGCCAAATTTTCTAAAGTTTCTGTAGTAACACCAACTTTGACTTCCGCCAATACTTGCTTTAAAACTTCGGCCAATTTTTTACCACCTTCATGGATTGTATCTATTTCCTTTTCGGTTTTTATAATAATCATGAATATAAATTTTAATTAATCCTTGAGTGTCATTCTGAACTTGTTTCAGAATCAGGTAGTTTTTTCAAATGATCCTGAAACAAGTTCAGGATGACACAAAAAATGAGCGTGTCAAGAACAAATTTGCATTATTTTAAATAGCTAATTTTTCTTTTTTAATTTAGCTAAAATATCATTATAAACCTTATCAATCTTCTGCTCACCATCTACCTTGATCATTCGACCATTCTCTTCCCAGTATTTTAGCAACGGTTCGGTAAGGCTATGATAGACTTCCAATCTGGTCTTGATCGATTCCGGCTTATCATCTGGACGGGTGAATAACTTACCGCCACAAACATCACAAATTCCGTTCTTTTTTGCCGGTTTAAATTTGAGATGATAAGTCTGACCGCAGACACAAGCTCGTCTACCGCCAAGTCGTCTTTTAACTTCTGCATCTTTGACTGCAACAAAAATCCCGAGTGTGTTGAATTTTTTCAATTTATTGACCAGAAAATTCTGTTGGAATTCAGTCCTTGGATAACCGTCAAATATCGCCCCATTGACTGCATCTTTCTTTCTTAGACGCTTTATTATCAGATTGCCCACAACTTCATCCTGCACATATTTGCCTTGGCTCATCAGCTTCTGTGCTTTTAATCCTATTTCACTTTTCATTTCAATTTCCTGTCTCAAAATCTCTCCGGTAGAAATGATCGGCAAAGTTAATTTTTCTGCTACTTTTTTAGCCTGAGTTCCCTTTCCGGACCCAGGTGGTCCAAAAAATATATAATAATTTTTCATATATATGCAATTAATTATAAACCGCGTCGTGGATTAAAATTAGCAGGACCGGCAAAACCGGTACTATTACGCCCAGCTATAGAGTCCGGTTTGGTGACAGTCGATGGACCGGCAAAACCGCCTCCCCGGTTGTTTCCAGGGCCGGCAAACCCATTAACAGAAACTCCGAATTTATATTTATTTTTGTTAACCATGTCACCGACAAAACCCTTGCTTGCTATTGGTGCATCCGATCCGTTCTCCGCCTCTTCTTTTTCCCTGGAATATCGGGTCAAACCGATGTTCGCCTTTTTTCTTCTTTCTGCCCTCCTGATTTCTTCCTTGGTCGGTCCTTTCTTTATCGGTGTATTGATGTATCCTAATATCTTTTTCTTCAATAGCGTATTCGCTCCAAAATCCTTATTTAATTTGATTTTTATCGAAGCTTTATTCAAATATTTATAATCTTCGGCCAATTTCTCAACAGCCTCTCGCTCGCTGATAAATTTTTTGCCCAAGGATTTATTTAAGACATTTCTTATCCCGGCATTAGCAATCAACTGCTTGCCTTCCAGATTAGTCTTGATGTTATTTTTGATTTGATATTTTGAATAATATGGCATATTTTTACTTTAATACCATAATTATACACCAAAATCAACAATAATAAAACTCGACCATGGCCGAGTTTTATTTGTATAGATAGATTTTTAGATGCCCTCGTATTCTCTCATGGTCAGCTGAGAATCGATCTGCTTGACTGTTTCAATCACCACGGAAACAACGATCAACAAACTGGTTCCACCGATCGCCAAGGATTGGATGCCGGTAAAATATCTCATTATCAGAGGCAAGATGGCGATAATGCTCAAAAATAGCGCGCCTGCCAAGATTATTTTATGCGTTGTATGGGCTAAATATTCTGAGGTATTTCTGCCAGGCCTGATGCCTGGGATAAATCCGCCCTGTTTTTGCAAATTCTCCGCAATCTGGGTAGGATGGAAAATTACTTCGGTGTAGAAGAAAGTAAAGGCAAAAACTAATACAAAGTACATCACTCCATAAACGAGCTCGTTTTGGAAAGTAGTGATTGTCCATTCAGCAGCCTTGGCCACCATTTGTGTTTTTGCATTAACAAAAAATTGAGCGATCATCGGAGGGAACAAAGCGACAGAGACAGCAAAGATGATCGGAATTACGCCTGCCATGTTCACGCGAAGCGGTAAATGAGAACTTGCGCCGCCGTAGGTGCGGTTACCCCTGATCTGCTTCGCATATTGAACCGGAACATTGCGTTGTCCTTCGGTAATAATGACGACGCCGACGATGGTCACCAGGGCGATCACGATAAACCCGATCAAGGTAAACAACTGAGATTGATCAAAAGATACAGCAACTTGTTGTAAGGTTTTTGGCAAACTAGAAACTATTCCGGCGAAGATCAACAGAGAAATACCATTACCGATTTTCTTTTCTGTAATCAATTCCCCGATCCACATCAAGAATATTGTTCCTGCAGTGATAGTGACGATCATCGTAACCATTTCAAACGGGCTAATTGCGCCAAAGATTCCTTGTGAAGAACGGCTGAGTAAGATGATCATGCTATAAGCCTGCATAGCAGCTAAAGGTACGGTTAACCATCTTGTCCACATATTGATTTTCTGTCTGCCTGACTCTTCTTTTCCCATCTCCTCTAGTTTGGGGATGATCATGCCTAAAAGCTGAAAGATAATCGAAGAAGTGATGTATGGGGCGATGCCCATCATAACGATTGAAAAATTCTCCATACCACCTCCAGAAAACATACTGATCAGACCCAGGATCTGGTTAGAATTGAAAAAATTCTGCAAGGCCTGGATATCTACCCCTGGTATCGGAATATGTGCAGCTAAACGGAATATGACCAACATGGTCAGCACGAAAAAAATGTCCTTGCGCAAGTCCTTGGCTTTCCAAATTTGTTCTAATTTTTTTAAAAGCATAGTATTGAAATTTACAAAATCAAAATAATTAAGGAAGATCCTTAATTATTGAATTTCGCACTGTCGCTTACTTTCAAACCGGAAATCTGCAAATTCTTGATTTTTAACTCGCCCTTGCCAAGTAGTTTTACCGGTGATTCATTATTCATTATCAAGCCCGCCTTGATCAATACTTTCTGATTTATTTTAGCGCCTTCCTTGAATTGGTTAAGGTTGAACAAGTTAACCACTTGAGCTTTCGGTTTCAAAGATTTGAAGCCGCGAGTCTTCGGGATATTAAGCATCATGCTCTTCATACCCAATCTTTTCAAGCCGGTTACACCGGAACGAGATTTTTGACCCTTAAGTCCGCGAGTACTATAAGTACCATGACCGGAAGCATTACCGCGACCGACTCTTTTGCGATTTTTCGTCGAACCGCTTTTAGGTTTTATTGTATGTAAGGATAACATATATTTATCTAATTTTAAATTTTGAATTTTGAATTTTAAAATAAATTAAAATTCTATTTAACTTCAACAGTTTCTTCCTTTTTAACACTTTGGGCTTTTTCTTTTTTGACAGGCATTTTCAGACTAGACAATGCTTCGATGATGCATTTTGCATTGTTCAATTTATTGTTAGTGCCCAAAGTCTTGCAAGTGATATTCTTTATTCCGGCAAGTTCTGCGACTATACGCACAGCTCCGCCTGCGACTATACCTCTTCCTTGAGAAGCCGGCTTCAACAGAATTATTGCGGCACCTTTTTTATGGGTAATCTGATGAGGAATAGTGTCATTGACCATCGGCACATCAATAAAATTCTTTTTTGCTTGATTCACTGCCTTGGTAATCGCGATAGTGACATCAATACCCTTGGCCAAACCGATTGCAACTCTGCCCTTCTTATTACCGACTGCAACGCAAGCGCGGAAACGCATTCTCTTACCACCAGCCATCACACGAGTGACTCTAGCGATATCAAGAATTTTTTGTTCGAATTCTTCAGGTAGCTGTTGATCATCCCTTCTTGGTCTTGCCGATTTTCTGCCGTCCTTGCCTCTGGCCTTGTCGCCATAAATAGATTTAGCAACTGCAGTAGCTGCTCCTTTCGAAACGTCAACTGCTGGGATATTATTTTCTTTTTTTGTCTCTTCCGTCATAATATATAATTATTGCTTATTTAAAATTCCAAGCCGCCTTCTCGCGCACCTTCTGCAGCTGCCTTTACTCTGCCGTGGTATTGATAACCGCCACGATCGAATACTACCTTTTTAATACCGGCATCTTGTGCCTTTTTAGCGATAATCTTGCCCAGTTCCAAGCTGACACCGATCTTACCTTCACTACCTTTCTTTACTTCATGGCTACCTGCGCTTGCCAAAGTCTTTCCGGATGTGTCATCAATCAATTGCAAGAACATTCCATCATTGGATCTAAACACGCTCAATCTGGGAATACTGCCGGTACCGCTGATTTTAGATCGGATCTTATTTCTTCTCCTATCTCTTTTTAATTGTTTATCTTTAGCTTGGTTCATATATAGTCAATTACGAATTTTAATTACGAATTATTGCTCAAATTTTATTATCCAGATTTTTCGCAATTTTTAATTTTTAATTGTTAATTGTTAATTGTTTACTTATCGCCCTTTGCTGAAGTCTTACCTGCTTTTCTTCTGATCACTTCGTCAACATATTTGATTCCCTTGCCTTTGTAAGGTTCCGGCTTCCTGATCTTTCTGATCTGGGCAGCAGTTTCACCTACCAGGTATTTGTTTATACCGCTGATAGTAATGACATTGGCCGCAACTGAAGCAGTGATTCCTTCTGCCAATTTAAACTCAACAGGATGGGAATAACCGGCGTTAACAGTTAAAACACTGCCGTTCACTGCAGCGCGATAACCGACGCCATTCACCTCAAGCTTCTTTTCATATCCCTGATTAACACCGATGATCATATTGCTGATCAAAGTACGGAACAATCCCCAAACCGATCTTTCTTTTTTGACCTCCGGATTTTCTACGCTTACCAGGACTTCTTTCTCGGTGATTTCAAGTTTTGCAAATTGATTAACTTTTTCGCTCAATTCGCCTTTCGGTCCTTTTACAACTACAAAACCTTTCTCAATTTTTACTTGAGTACCGGCTGGTATTTCAATTGGTAACTTGCCTATTCTGGACATAAATTTTTCTATAATGCTAATTTGCAAATTATATGCGAATGCTGCAAACACGTTAATTTACTTCCGCAGTATTCGCATGCTATTCGCAAATTCGCATTTCTTTAATAAATTTCGCAAACAACTTCTCCGCCGATGCCTTTTTTCTTTGCTTCCTTGTTTGTCATCATGCCTTGCGGTGTAGAAATGACTGCAAAGCCTAAATTATTCAAAACTCTTGGCAACTCATTCTTGCTTACATAAACCCTAAGACTCGGTTTGCTGATTCTTTTTAATGAAGAAATTGCTGAAGCGCCGTCTTTCTTATATTTTAAAACAATCTTGAGTTCATCAAATGCCTTGCTGTCATTCTTCTTGCCAGCACCTTTTATCACTTCTGCTTTTACGATCCTGCCTTCTTGCTCTAAAATTTTACTGATATTATATTTAATCTTACTCATAGGCAAAACAACTTCTTCCTTTCGGACAGCTGAAGCATTTCTTATCCTAGTTAACATGTCTGCGATAGGGTCTATCATATTTTAATTAATTTAAAATTTATTTGATTTTTTATATTTGAATTTCTTATTACCAACTTGACTTTGTAATGCCTGGTAAATCTCCGCTAGTTGCCAATTCTCTGAAACAAATCCTGCATAAGTCGAAATCTCTGATATAACCGTGGTTACGGCCACATCGCCAACAACGCCTTACAATCCTAGTTGAGTACTTTGGCTTTCTATTTGATTTTGCTATCTGTGCTTTTGTTGCCATATTATTCTTTTTTAAATGGAAATCCTAACATTTTAAATAATTCTAATCCATCCATTTCATCTACTTTGATCTCTGGAAAAGCGGTATGTTCTTTGAATCCGATTGTCATGTTGCCTTTGTTATCGATAATCTTATCGCTAATACCTCTAAAATCTCTTATTCTTGGAAATGAAACATTGATTAATTTTTCTATAAAATCATACATCCTTTGTCCGCGCAAAGTGACTTTTACACCAATAATCATACCCTCTCTGACTTTGAAAGATGAAATTGATTTTTTTGCTTTTGTCTTGACCGGTTTCTGTCCAGAAATCTTCATCAGATTCTTTTCAACACTTTCAATGAATGCCTGCTCTTTGCTTTGTCGGCCGACACCAACATTGATAACCAGTTTGGTTATTTTCGGTGTTTCCAGAACATTGGTAAAGTTAAATTTCTTTTCTAATGCCGGCAATACTTCCTTTTTATATTTTTCTTGTAATCTCATCATATGTTAATCAAAAATGATATTATTCAAATTAATCTATTACTTCTTTACATTTTTTACAAACCCTTACTTTTTGTCCCTTTTTCTTGCCGCTGCCAGCTTCCAATGTCTTGTAATTTACTCTGGTGGTTTTTCCGCATTTCGGACAAACAAGCATCGCATTTGAAATATTTAATGGCGCAGGAAATTCGATTCTTTGGCCTTTTTCCCCTTCTTTTCTCGGTCTAAGATGTTTGATCAAAAGATTCAAACCCTCAACACTGACTCTCTGTTTTTCCGGGAAAACCTGTAAAACTTTTCCAGTCTTACCTTTGTCTTTTCCTGCTAATAATGTAACCTTATCATTTTTCTTTATTTTCATACAAATATTTTATCTTGTTTTATAATACTTCCGGTGCTAATGATGCGATCTTGGAAAAACCGGCGCGTCTTACTTCTCTGGCAATCGGACCGAATACGCGGCTGCCCTTAGGCTCTTTCTTTTCTTTGTTGATAATTACGCAAGCATTTTCACTGAAGCGGATATAGGTACCATCTTTTCTGCCGATCTCTTTAGCCACGCGAACGATAACAGCATGTGCGACATCACCTTTCTTGATTGCTCCATGAGGTTCTGCTTCTTTTACTGCAACAGTAATGATATCTCCGATTCTAGCATATCGTTTTTTGGTAGCGCCCAACACCTTGATGCACATCACCTTTTTTGCGCCGCTATTATCTGCTACTTTTAAAATTGTTTGTACCTGAATCATATTTTTAACTAATAAAGTTTCTTTTAATCTGCTTACGCGCTAACAACTCTCCAACGCTTATCCTTTGACATCGGACGGCATTCTACAAAATTTACCTTGTCTCCGACTTTATACTGATTTTTTTCATCATGAACTTTGTATTTTGTATTGGTTGTAAAACGTTTGTTGTATTTCGGGTGGATCTTTGCATCCTGAACTTTAACAACGATAGTCTTGTCCATCGCACTGCTAGTAACAACACCTGTAAATCTTCTTCGGATTACCGGCTTAACGCTTGTTTCAATTTTTGTCTCTTGATTAGTCATATATTATAAGTTAAGCTTTCTTCTCTTTATTTAACAATGTTAATATCTGAGCAATAACTTTTTTTACTACCCTTATTTCTCTAACTTTTTTCAACTGCTTAGATGCATCTTTAAAACGCAAATCACGAAGACTATCTCTGGATTCTTTTTTATTCGTAATTCTTAAATTATAAAGGCTTCTTGGTAACGAACTGACATTTGATCGGTAATTTCTGTGCTGCAGATACTATTGCCGTTCGAGCAGTTTCAACTGTAATGCCTTCCATTTCAAACAAAATCATTCCTGGCTTGACTACTGCTACATAATGATCAACCGCACCCTTACCTTTACCCATCGGAACTTCTCCGCTTTTTCCGGTAACCGGCTTGTGCGGGAAGACTCTGATCCAAATTTTGCCGCCCTTCTTGATATATCTGGTCAATACTCTTCTGGTTGCTTCGATCTGTCTTGAGGTTACCCAGCAAGATTCCAAGCTTTTTAAACCATAATCACCAAAACTGACATCAATCATACGGCTAGCCTTTCCGCCTCTTTTGCCTTTGTGTGATTTTCTGTATTTTAATTTCTTTGGCATTAACATATATATTCTCTAAATATTCTTAAACTTTTTTATTATCTAATTATCTGTTGCTAACCTCTTTACTCTTTTCAAAAACTTCACCTTTATAAATCCAGACTTTGATTCCGATGGCTCCATAAGTAGTCGAAGCTGTGCCTCTGGCATAGTCGATGTCTGCTCGCATGGTGTGCAAAGGAATTTTTCCTGATGATAAAACTTCTCCACGGGCGATTTCTGCGCCATTCAAACGCCCCTTGATCATTACCTTTACTCCCAATGCTCCGGATCTTTCCACTCGGTTGATGACCTGTTTCATCACTCTTCTGAAAGGAACTCTTTTTTCAATTTCCAAAATCATTGATTGGGTAACAATCATAGCGCTCAAATTCGGTCTACCCACTTCTGTAATATTCAAACTGATATCGCCGATTTTGAAATTTTTTAAAAATTTGCTATGGATTTTCTTTTTCAGATCTTCAGCACCACTGCCACCGCGACCGATAATCAAGCCTGGCTTTGCTGTAAAGACTCCAACCGTGATCTTATTGCGGTTTCTGTCAATTTCAATTCTATCTACTCCCGCTTCTCTAAGTTCTTTTATTAAAAATTTTCTAACCTTAACATCTTGTTGCAGGTTATTGATATAATCTTTACCTTCGCCGAACCATTTGGAATCCCAGGTTCTGGTAATACCCATTCTAAAAATTTTTGGATTTACTTTTTGTCCCATATATCACTAATTAATACGAATTTATTAACGAATTTGCGTTTTAATTTAACCTGCTTTTCTATTAAACATCTTACCAACAAATCCTCTGGTGTTGCTGCCTTCATTCTTCAAGTGTCCGCTTCTGCCAGTCTTATCGCGAGGATCATTTAATTTTGCACCCTTTTCTTTCTCTGCATCGGTAGGTTCTGATTTTTCTTTCCTATCTACCTTGATTCCATCATCTTGTTTCGGTTTTTCTCCCAGTTTGACCGGTGCTTCTAATTTTTGTTCTTTAGCTTTTCTTACTCCGCTATCCTTTATTTCTGCCAAAACCACATTGATATGGCTTGCTTTTTTTCTGATCGGGGTAGCTCTGCCGTGTGCTTTTGGCATCCAGCGATCCAAAGTCTGTCCTTCATCAATCCTGATCTCTTTGACAAATAAATTACTTTTTTCCAAGCTATAATTGTGTTCGGCGCTTGCGATTGCAGAATTAATGACTTTTGCAACCGGTCCTGCAGCAAGCTTATTGATAAACTTAAGCTGGGCCAAAGCTTTTTCAACTTGACTGCCCCTTACTACATCAGCCACCAAGCGAACTTTTCGCGCTGACATCCTAATATGTTTTGCTTTTGCTGTAATTTCCATATTGTTATGATTCTAATCTACAAATCTTATTCTAATCTACGAATATTTAATGCGCTTAATTTGTAGATTCGCATTCATTCGTAAATTGGTATCTTTTATTATTTTTTAGCTGCTTTTGCCTTGGCTTGATCTTTTGCAATCTTTCCGCCATGGCTGATAAACTTTCTGGTGATTGCAAATTCGCCAAACTTGTGGCCAACCATATTTTCAACTACGTAAACCTGGGTATGTTGTCTGCCGTTGTGCACGCCGAATGTGAAACCTACCATTTCAGGAGTAACAGTGCAAGAACGATCCCAGACCTTGATTACGGTACCAGGCTTTGTATTTTGCACTTTCTTCAAAATGCTTTCATTTACGTATGGCCCTTTTTTTAAACTTCTTGGCATAATATTTGAATTATGAATTTTGAATTATGAATTTTGATTTGCTTTACACTTATCATTCATAATTCAAGGTTCTATTTTCTTTTTCTTCGTTGAATAATTAATTTATTGGTCTTGTGCTTCTTGTTTCTTGTCTTGACGCCCAATGCTGGTTTACCCCATTTGGTCTTTGGATGTCTCAAACCGATAGGTTGATTTCCTTCACCACCACCGTGTGGATGATCGTTAGGATTCATAGCTGTTCCACGAACAGTCGGTCTGATACCGAGATTTCTGCTTCGACCAGCCTTACCTATTTTAACATGGATCCTATCTTTATTGCTAACTTGTCCAATAGTACACAAACAATCTTTTTTGATCAATCTGATCTCGCCTGAAGGTAATTTGATTTGGGCAAATTTTTCTTCTACGCCCATGACTCTGATCGAAGTACCAGCGCCTCTAGCGATTTTTCCTCCTCTACCTGGTTCCAATTCAACATTATAAATCATAACACCAGCTGGAATGAATTTGATAGGCATGGCATTACCGGAAACGATCTCAATCTGAGTTTTTGAGCTCATGATTGTAGCACCGACTTTCAAATCGACTGGAGCAACAATGTATCTTTTTGCACCATCAGCATAATTGATCAAAGCAATCCTGCCGCCTCTGCCTGGATCATATTCAATTGCAGCAACCTTGCCTGGAATTTCAAATTTATCTCTCTTGGTATCGATTACTCGGATAAAGCGTCTTGCTCCACCACCTTGATGTCTTACGGTAATCTTGCCTTGATTGTTTCTGCCGCCACGTTTTCTTTTAAAAATAATCAAAGATTTTTCTGGTTCTGATTTGGTAATATCTTTAAAATCATCAAAAGTAGCTGAACGTCTACCTGGGGTTGTTGGTTTTACTTTTTTTATTCCCATATTATGATTCGATTTAATTCGTTTTTAATTCGTGATAATTCGATTAAACTCCTTCGTAAACTTTGATTGACTTCCCTGCAGGTAGTGTAACCACTGCTTTCTTCCAATCTTTACGCTGACCCTGGGTTTTGCCGTGTCTGACTTTTTTGCCCTTTACTCTGATTACATTCACTTCGGTAGGCTTGATGCCATAAACTTCGTTAATCGCTTTGGCAATTTCAATCTTGTTCGCATCTCTATCTACGCTAAAAATATATTTGTTTTCAGAAGCGACAACGCTTGCCTTTTCTGTAACCAATGGTTTTACCAAAACTCTGTAAGCGCGACCATTTTTGACTGCAGTGCCAGACTTATCATTCTTGGCAGCGGTAGTCTTGCTGCCGTATAAATCTTTCATGCTTGCAGCAGATTTGGTTTCTGATTTAATGCTTTCTTCTTTAGTTGTGTCAGCGAATAATGACATATATTAACTTTTAACTTTTTATTTAACTCGTTCTTCTAGCTTTTTTACTGCGTCCGCAGTCATGATCAATTCTTTATATTTCAATAAATCAACGATGTTGATATTATTCAGATTGATGATTTCTACGCCAGCCAAATTTCTGCCGGAAATAACAGTGCTGTCATTCTTATCATTCAATACGATCAAAACGCTTCTTTTAGCTTTCTTTGTGGTTGCTTCTTGTTCTCTATTGTTGAATACTTTTTGCTCTATTGCAGAAATGATATTGTTGAAAATTTTTGTCTTGTATTCTGAAATTTCAATTTTGTCCAAAATGGTCAAACTGTTGTGCGCAAATTTGTCAGACAAAGCCATCAAGATAGCTTGCTGCTTCATCTTCTTGTTGATTTTTTTGGTAAAATTTCTATCCTTCAGCGGACCGAAAGTCACACCACCACCGATCCAGATCGGTGATCTGGAAGAACCAGCTCTCGCACGACCTGTACCTTTTTGCTTCCAAGGTTTTTTACCGCCACCACGAACATCAGATCTGCCTTTGGTGTGCGCCAAAACTTGTCTTTCATTTGCCAGCTGAGTAACTACAGATTGATGAACCAAAGATTCATTAACCTTCAACTCGAAAGCTTTGGCAGACAACTCCTGTTCTCCTACCTGTTCTGCTTGTTGATTGTAAATCTTTACTTTTGGCATATTTAAACTTTTTCAATATTTGATTTAAAAATTTTCTCTTTTATTTCAGCTGCAATATTTTTCCACTTCTTCTGCGGTGATTTCTTTAACCACGATCTTGGTAATCAAAGGCACTAGATCCAGTTTGTATTTTTCTTCCAAAGCAGTGATCGCTTCAGTCATTTCTGTAGAAGAAAACTGTTCTCTTTCTGATTTTGACAGATGATTGAATCGGTCAACATAAGCATCTTCGAATTTTTCTTCTTTAATCTCTTCTTTCTTCGGCTCAGCCTTAGGCTCTAGAGGTTTAGCCTCTTGTGCTGAGCTTGTCGAAGTATCTTCATTTTTAGGTTCTTCAACCTTAACTCCCTCAACCTTAGGTTCTTCTGTCTTAACCTCTTGTGCTGAGTTTGTCGAAGTATCTTCAACTTTTGGAGCTTCAACTTTAGGTTCGGCCTTAACTTCTTCTTTTGTTTCTACCTTCTCACTGACAACTTCTGGTTTCACCTCTGCTGTCTTTTCTTCTTTCGGCTCTTCTTTTATTTCTTGTTTTATTACCTTCAATTCGCCACGTCCAGTGATATAAACAACACTGTTCCTGGCTCCAGGAATTCCTCCCAAGATTGAAATAGTCTGTTCTTCAGGATTAACTTCAACAATTTTCAAATTAGTGATAGTTGCTGTCTTGTTACCCATGCGTCCTGCCATTCTTGTTCCTTTGAAAACATGTTGTGGTTCACCTGCACCAACTGAACCAGGCATACGAAGCTGATCTTTGTTACCATGAGTTTTGTCTTGTCCATGAAAACCATGTCTTTTGACACCGCCCTGGAAACCTTTTCCCTTTGAGGTACCTTGGACATTTACCATGTCACCAACTTCGAAGGTGTTCAAATCGATCTTATCGCCTCGATTTAATTTTTCAAATTCTGCATTATCCTCTTTATGTTTGTATCTGAATTCTTTTAAAAATCTAAACTTACCTAAATTTTTCATCTGACCCAATTGTGGCTTGTTGATGTTCTTCTCTCTCCTGCTTCCGAAACCGACTACGGCAGAAGTATAACCATCCTTAGCTGAAGTTTTAAGCTGAACGATTACGCCTGGTTCAACTTTTACCTTGGTTACCGGAACAATCAATTCATTCTTCCAAACCTGAGTCATCTCTATTTTTTTTCCTAATATAAATTTCATAATCTGTTTGTAATCTACTTTTTTTGAAGAGGAACCCTCTAAAATTGGGTTCATTCGTAGATTATATTTATTCTTATTTTTTAAACAAAAAAACTGATTCGTTCAACAAACCAGCAATAAATCATTATCTTAACTTTGATTTTTTTGCACTGTCTTGCTTGATTGAACTTTCTTTCTGTATTTATAGCTATTTTTTCAACACTTTTCCAAATACTAATATTTGGAAGTAACTGAAAAATTCGTATAAATAATCATTTATTATTACTTCAATATATATTACACTATTCTTTTAAAAAACGCAAGTGGATAACCAATACTTTCGCCGAAGGCGATAACTACATTTTTATCTCAACATCAACGCCTGATGGAAGGCTAAGATTAGTCAAAGATTCAATGGTCTGAGCAGATGGTTCAACAATATCCACAACACGTTTATGAATTCTCATCTCAAATTGGTCACGTGCATCTTTGTGTACAAAAGTTGAACGATTAACGGTGTACTTTTTCTTTTCTGTAGGCAAAGGAATCGGGCCAAAAATTTTTGCGCCACTTCTGATTGCCGTTTCCACGATGGTTCTGGTGGTCTGATCGATAATTTTGTGATCGAACGCCTTAATTTTAATACGGATTCTCTGAGAGAATTCTTCCTTTTTTACCTCAGTCTTGGAGGTGTCTTTTTTGCCTTTTTCTTCGGTCATGTAATTAATGTGCGATTAAATTATTAAATTATTTATTACTCCTTTATTTATTAAAAATTTATTTTATATTTTTATTACTGATTTATTACAAAACAGATTTAACCCCACTAAATAAATTTAGCGGGGTTTATATCTGCTATTTAATAATTTTAACTACTACGCCGGCGCCGACAGTTCGACCACCTTCGCGGATAGCGAATCTCATTTTTTCTTCCAAAGCAACGCTAGTCAACAATTTGACATTCAAGTTTACAGTATCTCCAGGCATGACCATTTCTGATCCTGCTGGCAACTCTACTTCACCGGTAACATCAGTTGTTCGGATATAGAATTGTGGTTTATAACCCTTAAAGAAAGGTTTGTGTCGTCCACCTTCTTCTTTGGTCAAAACGTAAACTTCAGCTTCAAATTCAGAGTGAGGAGTTACAGTTCCGGTTTTAGCCAAAACCATACCTCTTTCAACTTCGTCTTTCTTTGTACCTCTCAAAAGTAAACCTGCATTATCGCCGGCCATACCTTGATCAAGTTGCTTGTTAAACATTTCAATACCGGTAACAGTAGTTTTTCTGGTTTCACCAAGTCCAACGATTTCTACTTCTTCGTTGATCTTGATTACACCTCTTTCGATTCTACCGGTAACCACTGTGCCACGACCTTCAATTGAAAAGATATCTTCGATAGGCATCAAGAATGGTTTGTCAGTATCACGAACTGGTTCTGGAATGTAGTCATCAACAGCCTTGATCAATTCCATGACCTTGTCACCGTATTCGCCTTCTGGATTTTCCAAAGCTTTCAAAGCTGATCCACGAATGATTGGGGTTGTATCTCCAGGGAATTCATATTTCTTTAATAGATCTCTTACTTCTTCTTCAACCAGGTCGATCAATTCTTGGTCTTCTACCATATCGCATTTGTTCAAGAAAACAACAATGTATGGTACACCAACCTGTTTTGCTAAAAGAATGTGCTCTCGGGTCTGAGGCATAGGGCCATCAGTAGCAGCAACCACAAGGATTGCGCCGTCCATTTGAGCAGCACCAGTAATCATGTTTTTAACATAGTCAGCATGACCAGGACAATCAACATGAGCATAATGACGAGCAGCTGATTCGTATTCAACGTGGGCAGTAGCAATGGTGATACCACGAGCTTTTTCTTCAGGAGCAGAATCAATTTGATCAACTGATCTGTCTGAAGCAGTCAAACCGTGGTGTCCTAAGGTTCTTAGGATAGCAGCAGTTAAGGTAGTTTTACCATGATCAACGTGGCCGATTGTACCAATG
>LBWY01000027.1 GCA_000995135.1 Parcubacteria group bacterium GW2011_GWE2_39_37
ATCTTATTTGATCAGGAATTAAATACCAAGGGAGAACGCAAGGCAGCAGTGACAGAATTGAAATATCAATTAGATAAATATTTATTTGAACAAAATATTGCCAAGGATAAACGCAGCAAGGCAATCGGCAAATTGCTGATGGAAAAAGTTGAGGCGGCAGTCACAGAAGGCATCTTAAAAGAAGGTCTGCGTGTTGACGGACGAGGCTTGGAAGAAATTCGACAGCTGTATTCCGAAGTTTCTCTTCTGCCAAGAACTCATGGGTCTGCCGTTTTCTCTCGTGGAGAGACACAGGTGATGTCAATCGTCACTTTGGGCGCACCTGGCGATGAACAGGCATTGGAAGGCTTGGAAGGAGAAGGCACGAAGCGTTACATGCATCATTATAATTTCCCGCCGTTTTCAGTTGGTGAGACCAAGAATGTCGGCTCTCCTAGCCGACGTGATATCGGACATGGCGCTTTGGCAGAAAAGGCTTTGATTAACATGATTCCGGAAAAAGAAGATTTTCCTTACACTATACGAGTGGTCAGTGAAACTTTGGGCTCCAATGGTTCATCTTCCATGGCTTCAACCTGTGGGTCAACTTTAGCCTTGATGGATGCCGGTGTGCCAATCAAAAAACCGGTAGCTGGTGTTGCAATCGGGCTTGCTTCTAATGAAGATATGAGTCAGTGGAAAGTTTTGACTGACATCCAGGACCTGGAAGATGGTAAAGGCGGAATGGATTTTAAAATCGCTGGAACTGATGAAGGCATTACTGCCATCCAACTTGATACCAAGACAGATGGCTTGACCGAGGATATTATCAAAGAAGCTTTGCGCCAAGGCAAGAATGGTAGAATTAAAATATTAGATGTAATCAAATTAGTAATCGCTGAACCGCGCGCTGAATTATCAAAGCATGCGCCAAGAATTATCAGCTTCTATATTAATCCTGACAAGATCCGCGACGTGATCGGTTCTGGTGGCAAGGTGATCAATGAAATCATTGCTGCAACCGGAGTTTCAATCGATATTGAAGATGATGGTTTGGTTATGATCTGTGGCGTTGACCCAGAAAAAACTAAACAGGCGATCGAATGGGTAAAAAACATCGTAAGAGAATTCGAACCGGGAGAAATCATCATGGGTAAAGTTGTCCGCATCTTGGACTTCGGAGCTTTTGTAGAACTGACCCCGGGAAATGACGGCATGGTACATGTCAGTAAAATGGCGCCCTACCGTGTTGGCAATCCGAATGATTTATTGAAAATCGGCGATGAGGTTAAGGTACGGATTGATGAGGTGGATGAAAAAGGCCGCGTTAACCTGTCTATGACCGGTTTTGAAGAAAATAAGAAATATTGGGAAGGTGAGAAAGGTAAACAGGAAGGCAACGGTGGATTCGGCCGAAGCACTGGCGGCGGATTCAGTCGCGGCAACGGTGGTGGCGGCTACAGCGGAGGAAGAAGATAATTGACACCATTTATCACTTATGTTAGTATAATGATAAGGCTAGTTGTTTATTACAATTAGCCTTTTTCATTACTTATAATAATTTTTAAATTTTATAGTTTTTAATTTTTTTAATTATAAATAAAGATTACAAAATTTAAAAATTATAAAATTAAAATATATGTCAGACATTACAAGTGCGATCAAACAAATATGCGATGAGAAGAATTTGAGCTACGAGGCGGTTTTAGAAACCATAGAATCTGCCTTGGCCGCTGCCTATCGTAAAGATTTTGGTGAGAAAAACCAAAATATCAAAGTTGAATTTGAACCGGAAACTGGTGATTCAAAAGTTTTTGACGTGAAAACTGTGGTAGAAGATCAGCCGGAACCCACCGTCGCCGAAACTGTGGAGGGTGAAGAAGAAGCCAAAGAAGTTTTAGCTGAGGAAGAAGATGGTGAACCAAAATTTAATCCCAAGACAATGATGCAGATTTCGGAAGCGAAATCAATCAAGAAGACAGCTAAAATCGGCGATGAGCTAAAAATGCAATTAGAAGTTCCTGCTGCTTATGGCAGAATGGCAGCACAAACTGCGAAACAGGTTATCATCCAAAGACTGCGTGAAGCAGAAAGAGACATGGTCTTCAGCGAATTCAAAGACAAGGAAGCGGAAGTGGTGACCGGTGTGATACAGCGACGTGAGGGCGGCGTGGTTTTTGTCGATCTTGGCAAAGCCATCGGTGTGCTCTTGCCTGATGAACAGATTTACGGTGAACGTTATGTTATCGGCGAAAGAATCAAGGTATATGTTAAAGAAGTAAAGTTGACTTCCAAAGGGCCAGAGATAGTTTTATCAAGGACTTCAGAAGAAATTTTGAAAAAGATTTTCTATTTAGAAATCCCAGAGATTTCCAATGGATTGATTGAATTGAAATCAGTCGCAAGAGAAGCAGGCGCACGTTCGAAAGTTGCTGTTTACACCAGCTCTGACAAGGTGGATCCAATCGGCTCATGCGTCGGTCAACGAGGTGCTCGCATTCAGACAATCATCCAGGAGTTGGGCGGTGAAAAAGTTGATATCATCCAATATGATGAAGATGCGGCGAAGTTTATTTCCAATGCGTTGGCTCCGGCAAAAATTTCTAGCGTCGAGGTAAACCCTGACGACAAGAGAGCAGTGGTGACTGTGAATGAAGATCAGTTGTCTTTGGCTATCGGCAAAGGCGGACAGAATGCTCGTCTTGCTGCGCATTTGACTGGTTGGAAAATCGATATCGTGTCTGCAGGCAAAGCGGCAGAGGTTGAAGAAGCTTCAGAAGAAAATACAGAAGAAGCCACAGAAGACGAAGCTAAGGAAGAGAAATAAAAATTGTTAAATTTTTATATTGTTGATATTATTTATAATAATTATTTATATTAACTAATTAATGAATTTAACGATTAAGAAATAAATTTTACGAATAAAAATTCGTTTTATTCATAACTTATTCGTTCAAATTCGCGTTTTAAAAAAGTCTATGACTACTCTCTTAATTTTCGGGAGCGCTGCACTCGCAATCGTGTATGGCGCAATCTTGATTCGAATGGTATTGCGTTTGCCGGAAGGCGATGAAAAAATGAAAGCAATCGCTTTGGCGATTCAAGAAGGAGCAAAAGCTTATCTTAACCGACAATACAAAACGGTTGCCATGGTAGCAGTCGTGTTGGCTATCGTGATGGCAATCATTCCAAGTTTTGGCATCACCATGGCAGTCGCTTTTTTGCTCGGTGCCTTTTTGTCAGCTTTGACTGGCTACATCGGCATGCACGTTTCTGTGCGCGCTAATGTACGAACTGCAGAAGCAGCCAAGAGCGGCTTGAAAAAAGCTTTGGCAGTAGCTGTTCAGGGAGGTAGTGTTACCGGGATGTTAGTAATCGGTTTGGCTTTGTTAGGCACAGCCGGTTTTTATTTTGTAACAAAGGACACTCATGCCTTGATCGGCTTAGGCTTTGGTGGTTCTTTGATCTCTATTTTTGCCCGTCTTGGCGGAGGTATTTTTACCAAAGCTGCTGACGTAGGTGCTGACTTGGTTGGAAAAGTTGAAGCAGGAATTCCTGAGGATGATCCTCGCAACCCTGCTGTAATCGCTGATAATGTTGGTGACAATGTTGGAGATTGCGCAGGTATGGCTGCAGATTTGTTTGAAACTTATGTGGTTACAACCATCGCTGCAATTTTATTAGGTAATTTAATTTTTGACGGCATGAACAATGCCATTCTTTTCCCGATGGTTTTGGGAGCAGTATCTATTATCGCTTCTATCATCGGTAGCTTTTTTATCAAGCTGGGCAAGAAAGGCAATATCATGATGGCGCTTTACAAAGGCTTGATCGTATCCGCTTTATTATCTGCCATCGCTTTCTATCCGGTTACCAAGTGGTTACTTTCTGACAATGGACAGTTTTCAGTGATGTCTATTTATCTTTCTTCTTTGATCGGTCTGGCAGTTACAGCCGCAATGGTAATCATTACTGAATATTATACTTCAACCGCCTACAAGCCGGTACGTGACATTGCCAAGGCTTCTGAAACTGGTCATGGTACCAATGTAATCGCTGGTTTGGCTGTCTCAATGAAGTCAACTGCCTTACCGGTTGCTGTAGTAGTTGCTGCTATTCTTGGTTCTTATGGCTTGGCAGGCATCTATGGCGTTTCTATCGCTGCTATGGCCATGCTTTCTATGGCCGGCATTATCGTAGCGATTGATTCCTATGGACCAATCACTGACAATGCAGGTGGAATCGCAGAAATGGCAGAATTGGATGAAAGCGTTCGTGCTGTCACTGATCCATTGGATGCAGTTGGTAACACCACCAAGGCTGTAACCAAGGGTTACGCTATCGCTTCCGCTGCTTTGGCCTCTTTAGTATTGTTTGCAGATTTTACTCATGTCATTCCTGCTGATATTCAATTTTTGATCAATGATCCATATGTTTTAGCCGGTTTATTTATCGGTGGTTTATTGCCATACTATTTTGGTGCCTTATCTATGCAAGCAGTTGGCAGAGCTGCCGGTGCTGTAGTAGAAGAAGTCCGAGCTCAATTCAAAGCCAAGCCGGGCATTATGGATGGCACGGAAAAACCGGATTATGCCAAGACCGTCGATATCGTGACCAAGGCAGCGATTTCAGAAATGATCGTACCCGCTTTGATTCCAGTTGTCGCCCCTATCCTGGTCGGCTTTATTCTAGGCGTTCCTGCCTTAGGCGGTTTGTTAGTCGGTTCAATTATTACCGGAATCTTTGTTGCCATCTCTATGACTTCCGGCGGTGGCGCTTGGGACAATGCCAAGAAATATATTGAAGAAGGCAATCACGGCGGTAAGGGCAGCTTTGCTCATCAGGCAGCAGTGACAGGTGACACAGTCGGTGATCCTTACAAAGATACGGCCGGACCCGCCATCAACCCGATGATAAAAATCATCAACATCGTTGCTTTGTTGATTGTTAGTCTGTTGGTATAAAAATTGATTTTTGATAGTAGAGACGAAGCTTTTCGTCTCTACGTTTGAAAAATTAATGGTCTTTTGATTTTCATTGCGCATGTAATGCGCGCTACCCAGGAGGAGGTATCTTATGCCAAAGAGAAGTGACATGGAACTGGTCGACAGCGTCAAGGGGGTAAAGATTTACGGATTTAGGTCAGGCAAAAAGAAGCCGTGTGTGGTGTCCACTTTTTTGACCAACTTCAGAGTGACAGTTGGCCACATCACTAAACCGCTTTCTCCGCTGCTCAGGAAGAGAGCTGCAGAGGTTCTCGGGATTATACCTGGATAAAGTTATCATCGTGCACCTGAGTGCACACTTCCAAGGAGGTAGGCCTATGTTGAGCACCAAAAAGAGAGAGCCGCGAAACA
Source organism: Parcubacteria group bacterium GW2011_GWE2_39_37 (assembly GCA_000995135.1). Classification (GTDB taxonomy): domain Bacteria; phylum Patescibacteriota; class Patescibacteriia; order Patescibacteriales; family GWE2-39-37; genus GWE2-39-37. Next base: position 5,337 of record LBWY01000027.1, read on the forward strand.
AACCAGCAAAGGAAAAGAAAGACGTACATGTCATCGGTAAGATAAGGGGACTGGGGAATGTTACCTTGGGGGTCGGCGAAGAAATGTCGACTTGCCAGGTTAGCGGAAAAAGAACCAACCTGATGCTCAGCGTCAGTGGATTCATCATCTACTGCCATTCCGCCTTTTTTGATCAGGGGTTATCTGTTCTCCGCAAGAGGACTAAGGCAGTCACGGCTACGTGCTGAGACGAGGAGGATGTCCGTGAAAACTGGAAAGAAGAGTAGCGGCATCACCATCATTCTTATTTCTGAGGGTAACCGTTTATTCAGGCTTGAAAAAGGCGTTATGGCAAAATGCTGTGCGTGCATGAATGAAACTGGACACGCAGTTGGCGGTTTTCCATCTTGCCATGACCAAACCTGTTATGACTTCGTAGCGGCAAAAGCTATTGATGTCTACCATCAGACCTTGGCAAGGCGTTACGCCTAAAAACCTGGGGAGGAACACATGCCTCCCCTCATTTAATTAATTACTAATTTATATATTTATATGAAAGTAGAAAAAAAAGATTTAGGTAAAGGACAGTTAGAGCTTGAAGTTATCGTGCCATTTTCTCAATTGAAAGGACCGATTGAAAAGGCAGTCGAACAGATATCTCAGAGCATTAAGATCGAAGGCTTTCGTCCAGGCAAGGCGACTTATGATTTGTTGAAACAAAAAGTCGGTGAGGTGGCTATCATGGAAGAAGCGGCCAGAATCTATATCAGCAAACATTTAGAAAAAATTATTACCGACCACTCGGAAAGACCTGCTATCGGTCAGCCACAGATCAGTATCATAAAATTGGCGCCGGAAAATCCTTTGGAATTTAAAATTACTCTATCACTTTTGCCTGAAGTCACCTTGGGCAAGTATAAAGAACTAGGTTTGAAGCAGACAAAGGTTGAAGCCGATCAGGCGGATGTTGATAAATTATTAACAGAACTTAAAGAAATGCGAGTTCGCGAAGTAATTTCTGAAGAGCCGATCAAGGATACTGATAAGGCGATTATCGATATCAATATTTCATTGGATAAAGTGCCGGTAGATGGCGGTCAGAGCAAAGATGTGGCGATAGTGATCGGCAAGAATTATGTCGTACCTGGTTTTGACAAAGAATTGATCGGTTTGAAGAGCGGTGAGGAAAAAGAATTCAAATTACCTTATCCAGAAAATCATCATCAGAAGAACCTGGCTGGAAAAATGGTAGAGTTCAAAATTAAAGTCAAAGAAGTTTTTACACGTGAAATGCCAGAATTGAATGATGAGTTCGCTTTGGGCTTTGGCGTCAAAAAGATTGAAGAACTGCAGGAGGATATAAAGAGAACGATCAGTCAGGAAAAACAGGAAAAAGAAAACCAGAAGACTGAAATTGAAATACTGAACAAGATCACCGAAACCACCAAGTTCGGCGACCTGCCGGAAGAGGTGGTCAAACATGAAGGCGAAGTGATGATGAATGAACTCAAGCATAATGTTGAACATCAGGGTGCAAAGTTTGAAGACTATTTATCTAGTTTGAATAAGACTGAAGCGCAACTGATGCTCGATATGATGCCGGATGCAGTTAAAAGAATCAAGACAGCCTTGTTGATGCGTGAAATCGCTGAGGTGGAAAAGATAACGGTTGATCAAAAAGAAGTCGAACATGAAATAATGCACATAATGGAGCATTATCGCGGCAACAAAGAAGCAGAGGAAAGAGTGCAAACTACAGAATATAAAAATTATCTGGCCAACTCCCTGACAAATAGAAAAGTGATCCAGATGTTGCGAGAATGGAATATCGAAGGCGAACCGAAAGCAGAAGAGCATGTGCACGATGAGCATTGTAATCACTAAAAAGTCATTCAAAAACACCGTCTAAAAATGACGGTGTTTTTTTGTAATAAAAAAACCCTCTTAGATCAAGGGTTATGCTATGTCTTCGGGCTTAAGGTCGAAGTAGCTCACTGTTAAATAAGGAGCTCTTTTTTTAAGACCTTTTTCTGTTCTTTCCATTGAAGAATTGATGCAGGAGCAACAACGTGTCCTGTCTTTTTCTTTGGATAAATCTATTTCTCCCTCAAGGAAAGTGCAGCATTTTTGCCGCCAGACGACATTCCTTTTCCCTCTTTTTTTGGCGGTTACAATGATAGAGAAAGTATAATCCCTAAGGTAAGGAGTAAGGGAGTTTTCTCCTTGAATTGGCCTCAGCTCTATATGCGGAGTGAGTTCAACTCTTCTGTAATCCTCGTCAGCGAGTATGTTTAACATTTCGCTTTTACTTGAGGGCTTAATCGGGAAAAGACAAAAGAGAAAGGTGAAAATAGTTTCTAAAAGAGCCATGGGCTTTCCTCCTTGGGCAGTATTGCTTCAAATTATTGATATTTTACAATAATACTAATCATTGCAAAAGTCAAGGGAATTTAATATATAAAAAAACAAACTCCCGAAGGAGCTTGTTTTATTATGTGCCGTGGGAGGGACCCGAACGGAACGGAAGTCCCACACCGAAAAATATTCGAGATTGGTGGTTTATTATTATATCAATAAAAATTTATTAGTTTTAATTTTGTTGCACCTTGGTTTTTCAAGGGTTCTCGCTCTCCCGACAACACAAACAAAAAAGCCCAGTAAAACTGGACTTTTTTCCTTGTGCCGTGGGAGGGACTCGAACCCTCACGAAGTTGCCCTCAACAGATTTTAAGTCTGTCGCGTATACCGATTCCGCCACCACGGCATTAATAACCAT
>LBWY01000028.1 GCA_000995135.1 Parcubacteria group bacterium GW2011_GWE2_39_37
AACTTGTCGAAGGGTGGGCCGAGCATGATTCGAACATGCGAAGGCGAAAGCCAGCAGATTTACAGTCTGCCCCAGTTGACCGCTTTGGTATCGACCCTTATTAACAATTGACAATTAACTTTTAACAATTAACCATCGGAATGCAATTTTTTAATGAAGCCTCCTAATTGCTTTGCAACTTCTTCATATTCAGAAATCAAAACATCACAATTTTTTGATTTTGTTGATTTAACTTCTCTTAAAATGTCCAGACAAGCAACTACCTCGCTTATTGAACCCAAAGAAGTTTGAATAAACCGAGCGAAATCTTTATCAGATTTTTTTGCAGATCCCTCTGCAATATTTAAAACAACAGAAAGAGATGCTCGCTGAATTTGATCTTTAAATGAATAATTTTTTATTTCTTCGGTTAAAACCAATATCTTTTTATATAGTGTTTTTGCTGATTGATAAACCGGAAAGTTAATAAATCTAAAAGTATTCATTTGTATTGTTAACAGTGAATTGTTAATTGTCAACTGTTAAAAATGAGCCGATGTCGAGGATTGAACTCGAGACCCCTTCCTTACCATGGAAGTGCTCTACCGCTGAGCTACATCGGCATTTTAATAACAAATAACAATTAACAGTTAACAATTGACAGAAATAGTTAACTGTCAATTGTTAACTGTTAATTGTTTTATAACTCCCCTATCTGCGCTTTGAATTCTTCTAGTTTCTGATTGTCCGGATTTACCTTTTTTAGCCTATCATAGGCATCCAAAGCCGAAATCTTATCTTTTATTATTATACTGATTCGTAGCATTGTGTCAAGGTAGCGTGGATTATTTGATTCTATTTTTAGAGCCTTTTTTATATTGTTCATCCCCTCTTCAAGACTGCCACTTTCTTCGCCGATCAAAGATAAATTGTAATATGTCTCGCCAGTCTTTATCCCCTCCATCCCATCAACGTCTTCCTCCAATTTAAGTATATGCTCAAATGTCTGCTTGGCCTCTTCATAGTCTTTACGATCAAAATATAGGTGGGCCAATTGCTTAAAAGCTTCGATATTCTTGCTGTCCAAACCGATTACTTCGATTAATTTTTTTTCAGCAACAGCCAACTCATCCTGCCTGGTCAGTTCTTCAGCATTCTTCAATAACTGTTCGATTTTCTTATCCATTTCTTCAGGAGTGATATTCGGATCGGCATTATAACCTTCTTTTAGTTCATGCAATTTAGCGTACTGGTTTTTAAAAAATTCATTAGCAAAATGAAAAACAGGTCTCAACAACCTTAACATCTTTGAATTCCACTTTAAAATCGATCGCTTCAGCCGATTGCTAACGATCTGCTCTTTGAAACGCGCCTCTTTTTCCGCAGGGATGTTGTGTACATCTAAATTTGCTAAAGCTGGGAACTTTTTGGCTGCCACAATGATAATGACAAGTAAACTGATGAGGATCAGGACCAATGGGATTATGTCGTACATATATAACTAATCTTTCGGGTTATTTAATTGCTTCTATAAATTAGAGTTTTTTTGCCTTTATGTCAACCGAACGTCCGAAGCTGCCGAACAATTTCATCTTATTCAAAACGATCGCCTCCACGGCTTCAATCGAAGGGGTAAGCAGGACTCTTGGATCTGTCTCTTTTTTATTCTTCTTACAGGTATCTTTAAGCGTATCTGAGAATGCAACTTTGATATCGGTCCCGATATTTATGATGCGAACACCATTTTTGATCGCTTTGGCAATGACTTTATCAGGCACGCCGGATCCGCCATGCAAAACAAGCGGGGTTTTAATTTTTTCTGTAATTGCTTTCACTAAATCAAGATGGACATCTTCATTGGTAAAAGCGCCATGAGCAGAACCTACCGCTGCGGCGATGCTATCAACTTTGGTAGCTTTGACAAATGCGACTACTTCCGCCGGCACTGCCAAAGGCACGCCAGTGATTCTCCCGCCCACTTTGCCATGGCCACCGATCATTGACCCGACTTCACCTTGGACCCAAACACCTCGTTTGTGGGCGATGTCAACGATCTTTTTGGTCAATTCGATATTCTCATCAATGGGCATGCTTGATGCATCGATCTGTACCGAAGAAAATCCGGCATCCATACAAGCAAGGACAGATTCAAAACTGGAACCATGATCAAGGTGTAGCGCGATCTGCACATCCGGCGCCAGATTTTTTGCCACCGTTGATACCAAATGGTTAACCGGCTTCCTGCCCATGTACTTGATCGCGCCTTCTGAAACTTGGATTATGGCCGGAGATTTTGCCTTGACCGCAGCCCTTGCCACGCCCAAAATTGTTTCCAGATTGTGGACATTGAAGGCTCCAATAGCATAACCATGTTTAGCTGCATCTTTTACCAGGTCTTTGATGTGGACTAGCATAATATTAAATTATCAATTACGAATTAACAATTACGAAATTCTCCCCCTCTGTCATCTCGACAGACCCCGGGCTCATCCCGGGGGACGAGAGATCTCGGAGATTGGCAGGAATATTTAAAGCTAAAATAATCAAGCGAGACATTCGAGGATTTTTAAATACTAACTTGCAAATCCAGTTATTCCCTCACACCGAGATCCCTCACCCTAACGGGATTCGGGATGACAGAAGTGTAATAATTCTACTTAATTACTGCTTTTACTACTTTGAAAAATTCATCGGCATTCAAACTGGCTCCACCGACCAAAAGACCATCGGTATTTTCTAGGTTCACGAAACCTTTTACATTCTTACTGGTAATACTTCCGCCGTAAACAATGGAAAAATGATCACTGGCGATTTGCGGTCCGAATAAATCATTCAATGTTAATTTGATGATTTTGTGAGCATATTCAGCTTCTGCTGGTTCAATTGCCGTGCCGGATCCGATCGCCCAAATCGGTTCATAAGCGATTATTATTCTTTGATTTTGTAACAAGCTTAGCCCGCCTAATGACTGCTGCAATTGGTGGACCAGGACAAAATCACGTCGATCTGTTTTTCTTTCTTCAAAATTTTCACCGATGCAGACAATCGGCATCAGCTTGTCTGTGTTTAAAACTGCCTTTAATTTCAAATGAATCATTTCATAATTTTCTAGCATATAATTCCTTCTTTCCGAATGACCAACAATCACGTATTCACAACCTGCTTCAGTTAACATGGTTGGGCTGATTTCACCTGTATTGGCGCCGTTTTCGTTCGAACAGACATTCTGAGCTCCCAACTTGATCTTGCTACCTTTGAATATTTTTTTTACCTCTGGGATTGATAAAAAGCTGGGGCAGATAACCACTTGTCCATTTTTTAAATCTTTGAACTTGTCTTTCATTTGTTTGGCCAAATCCAAACTTTCTTTTTGCCCTAATTTCATCTTCCAATTGGCAATGACTATTTTTTCTTTCATGTATTTATTTTAAATTATTTATTATTTTGTTAAATCTATTGTTTATCATCGATAATGTTGAATTGCCTAATCTAATAATACGGATTTTGGTCCTAAATATCGATTATTTATATAATATTATACCATCAGTCACCGGATTTACCAATGATAATTATCATAAGCCCATTCAGCCAGGTTGTAGGCTTGTGTAAAACGAGATTTTTCGTCCACATCACCCAGAATCACCGAAATGATTTCATGGTTCTCGCTGTTGGTAAATTTACCGACAAAACAATAACCAGCTTTTTCATTGTAGCCGGTTTTCCCGCCCAAAACCCTGAGATCGGGCATCTCACCATGCAGGAGTGAATCAGTGGAATAAGCAACTTTTCTTCGATCATTTAAAGTTTTGAATTCATACTTCTTTGTCAAAGTCGCTTTTACGATATCTTTATTTTCAAACGCTGCCTTGGCAATTCTGGCGACTTCATTGGGCGAAGAGACGTTTTCGTCGTCCAAACCTACCGCGTCATAAAATACAGTTTTCTCAAGCCCCAAGGTCTTTGCCTTTTCATTCATTTTAATAACGAATTCTTCTTCGGTCAGTCCGGTAGAATTAACCAAGGCGATGGTTTCCGTATTGCCGGATGCCACCAAGCTCAGATAAAACAGATCTTTTACCTTGACCTTTTCGCCTGAAAAAAGATAGATCCGACCGCCTTCACGACGGTCTTCTTTTTTGATTTCGTAAATATTTTCCCAACCGGGATTATGATCAATAAAAACCAAAGCAGTTACCAATTTGGTAATACTGGCAATCGACCAAGGTTGGTCGGCATTTTTTTCAAACAGAACGGTGCCATCAACGACATCCATGACAAACCCGCCATTTGCCGAGGTTGAAAATTCCTCAGTACTCGTACTATTTTTCAAAGGGAGCTTGGGTGCGGCAACCGGCAATACAACCGCCTCTGCTGGAGGGGTGCGGCGTTGCAATAATAAATTTCTAGCGAAATCAATGTCACCAATAGTTGCATCTGCCTGATGTGCCACAACGATCTTTTTTGCCACCCCTGACCAAGATTCGATTTTGGCGTTCAGATTTTCCGATAAATCCGGCGCAACAAAATTGACAACCTTATTGTCTAAATTAAAGCTAATATTAAAGTAAATAATGGATAAGAATAGGGTTATAAACATGAATGTAAAATAGTACTAAAAATTGAATTAATAACCATTAACCATTGCTATATTGTTAAATTGTTATATTGCTGTTTCATTTTAAACAATTTAACAATATAGCAATATAACAATTTAATCTGCAGGTTAAACAGTCGCTTCCTCCGCCTTCAACATCCTGTCGATGGTATCGTCTTGATGCAGTTTTTCGTAGTCCGGTAATTGCTCGATTTCATTCAATCCGAGAAAGCGTATAAAATCAAAAGTGACGGTGTAATAAGTATCTTTTTTGTTCTTATCGACTTTGGCTTCAATCAAGCCTCTCAACAAGAGATTTCTCAAAATCAAACTACAATTAATTCCGCGAATGCGATCGATATCTATTTTGGAGATCGGCCCACGATAAGCGATGATGGTGAGTGTCTCTAAACTCGGCCGGGAAAGCTCCCCTGTTGTTTCGTCTTTGATAAACTCTTGAATCAATTTTGCATTATCCGGTGAACTGACCATCTGATAGCTGCTGCCGTTCTTGATTATTTGCAGCCCACGTTCTTCTTCTTTATATTCCTCAATCATCTGATCACCGACGGCTTTTATTTCTTTTTCAGCCACACCAATCAAATCAGCCAAACTCTTAGCCGACATCGATTTTGCGGAAATGAATAATAGGGATTCTATTTTGGATTTTATGTTCATATTAAAATTTCTTAATTTTCAATTTTCAATTTTCAAACAATTTTTCAATGCATCAATCCATTAATTAATTCATTAAAAAATTTACTAATTGTTTTAAAATTGAAAATTAGAAATTGAAAATTAAAGCTTGCTTATTTCAATCTCCCCAAACATCTCTCCTTGCACGGCGTCGATGTCTCTCATTCTGACTAATTCCAGCATGGCGAGGAAGCTGACGATCATTTCAGTCTTATTTTTTGCATCTGACAAAATACTACTGAAATTCATCTTTATGCGATTAAGTAAGTTGTTTTGTATCGATAAAATCTTGTCTTCAATATTGATCTTGTGTTCCAATGTCTGCTCGGTCAATTTCTGCTCAATCGGCTTGACTTTGCCGATTATTTCAGCAAAAACATTAGCCAAGACGTTTGCCTTCAAGTCCTTTGGCGGAGAAAAATTATTTTCTTTGACAATAACGATTTTTCGATTGAATGGGCGAGCAAACATAAAATGTTTAGTGCCGATCATTGCCTGTATTTTTTGGGAAGCAGCCAAAAATTCTTGATACATTTTTAACTGATGCTCAAATTCCTCGATTTCTTCCGCTTCTTCCGGATAAAGATAAGGCAATAAGGCTTTGGATTTGATCAAAAGCAGACGAGCCGCAACTACCAAAAAATCAGCCGTTTCTTCAGGGTCAATCGAAGCCAAATTATTTATATATTCAATAAATTGATCTGCAACCTTGGAAAGACTGACTTCAGTCACATCCAATTTCTCTTGCTCAATCAATTTAAGCAAAAGCGAAAGCGGCCCTTCAAATTTTTCTAACTTTACTTTTATCATTAAAACTCGACTTGTCATCAACTCCTTAATATTGTCATTTCGAATCCCCTTTATGGGGTGAGAAATCTCGGGGAAACAAAATTACTTCTATTAACCAGCTAATTATTTTAAAATTTATTAATGCTTTTTTCTTACACTTCCCTCACTCCTCTCCTCATCTGCTGATTCGTCGAGATGACAGAGGGTTTTATTTTTTCTTTTTCACAACCTTTTTAGCTGGTTTGACTGGTTTCTTTACAACTTTTTTTACTGGCTTCACTACTTTTATCTTTTTCTTCACTCCAAAATTCGCCAGCAATGCTTTTTCTGCATTGATAAAATCTTTTACTGCCAGTTCGATTGAATGATTGTAGCTGCCAGAGGAAAAGACGGCTGATTTTACTTTGGCTAGATTTTTTTCGATCACTACCGGCAAGTTATGAAAACCGCCGAAAGCACTCATTGCTCCGGCCTTCAATTTCAAAACTTCTTGCATTACTTTTTCGGTCGGAATTTTTAAAACTTTGATTTCCTTCTTGTTCTGTTTACCGATAGCAGTACCTAATTTTTTAAAATCCAGATTATGGTCAGCGGGCAACAGAACAATATAATAATCTTTATCTGCTTTAACTAACAACGACTTGGCGATTTCGCCTAACTTTTTCCTCATTGTCATCGCTGCATCCAGCGCAGTATAGACAGTGCGATGTTCTAATATCTGATGCTTAACCCCCAGCTGTTCTAAATATTTAACCAACTTTTCCGGTAATTTCGGCTTTGGAGAAGATTTTTTTACCTTAGGTTTAGATACTTTTTTTATAGCAGGCTTTTTTGTTGTTTTGGCTAATTTTTGAGCCATATAATTATTGATTAATTTTCGTAATTCGTAATTGTTAATTGATAATTGTATCATTATTATACATTATATTAAGTTTTGAGGCAAAATCTATTATTTTAAAATAAAAAAATCCCCCTACTACTTGTGCGCCAGGGCAAGTACCTCTTTTTGGACGTCTACATCCTGGAAATGCTCCGGTCGCTCTTGGAAGTCGCAAATGACGCGATATTCAGCCGGTGCCATTACCTTTTCCAGGAGCGGAAGCGCCTCGATGAATTCGATAACGTAGTCCACCTTAAGATTGGCAGGCTTCAGTGTCGAATTAGAATGGTTAGGGAAGTCTGCGATAGTCTGAAGGGTTTTGAGATTGCGGTTTAGGAAGTAGAAGATGTGATCACACTGGACAGAGCAGCCTATTTGCTCGGCGTACCACAGGACTATCAGTCGTGCTATCAGCTTGCTGCCGAGATCGTTGGCCATATCATCAAAGATGCCAATGTTATCTCCATCAATCAGCCTACCTTCAACAAAGTCTTTTTGGCCATAGCCGGCGACGTCAGTTGAAAGTTCATTGAGCACGATGACTGCTTCTTCAGGTGTTTTCACCTTCGTAGGTAATGGCCTGGTATATGCGATCCTAACAGGCTGACCATTTCCAGAGCGTACAATCGAAGTTCCGCCAACTGGCAGAAGACCGGCCATCTCGACCGCTGTCAGAAGATTTACCTCAGGATATTTCTCGGTGAGCTCCGCCATAACGTCACAGACGTCATAAAAAAGCTCAGGAGAATCTCCTACCGGTCTCATGTTGTAAAACCAGGGTGCCCAAGTCTTGTTCTTGAGCGTCCACCCTTCATTCTGGTTCACTTGCTTTTCCGCATTCCAGATCGTCTGAAGGTAGCGCTCTCGATAAAGAGGGACTATCATCGGGTAATAATGAGTTAATGGCATATGAGCTCCTTTGTCTTGGCTATTTTTATGCGGCTGCCATCAACTCGAGCGTCTCGTCGATTTCTGCCGCGATAACATCAGCTGCAGCGACCGGATCGGAAGCTTCGCTTATTGGGCGACCAATAACAGGGAAATCAATCCCGGCACGAATTGCTTCGCCAGGAGTAAGCACTCTTTCCTGATCATCCTGCTTGACTCCATCTTCGGCATTTTTAACCGCAGGGCGGATGCCAGGAGCTACAATGATCAGTTCGTTGAATTCAGGCTTGGCCCTTATTGCCAATGCTTCCTGAGCGGAGCAGATAACACCATCAGCACCGGCATCTCTGAGGTAGCCGACGAACTGAAGGACCTTAAGAATAGCTCCGGAACCGAAGATGCTGACGCAATCCTGATTCTTCGTGGTTGTAAGTACGGTCACGCCAAGAGCCAAAAGATTGCCCTTATTCTCCACGGCACTCTTTATCGAGGCTTTCCCGGCCGAACAATGGAAGTTGAACATCAGAGCTTCAAGTCTCGCTACGGCTTTGCTTGCGCCGGCAACAGTTTTGAAGTTCACGCACCTTCACAAGGTATCTGCTTGCAGCAATCCATGTAGGCGCCACAAGAAGACTAACCAGCATGGTCTGTTGAAGTTCGAAGCCGATCTTGAACCCACCGACATGGCCAGTGAGCTTTCGAACCCAGCCGATTGCCTTGTCGATGTCGTCAGTATCCAGCGCAAAGATTATCCTGTCCTTCCCCATCTTCCCTTGCATCTTTTCTTGACGTGTCATAATGCCTCCCTCATTGTAGTTACATCTTGTTGTTAATTTCCATTCTCACTTCTTCCTTCTAACTTCTTCCCTCCTCTCAACCCCCTTTCTGTAATTGTTCTGCTACTTCAACGACTTCTTCGATGCTTGTACGGCTCGGCGGTGTAATGATGAGCCATTCAACCCTTTCTTTGAGCTCTTGAGCCACTATACTTTTTCCTGGCCAGTAAACCATCGCTAGATTGTTTTGAGCTATCGATGGACGGTCATGGATACAAGCTACCGCAAGCGGAGAACAGAGGAAAAGTTTAATGTCTGATTCAACTATTTCCCTGGCAAACCGAAGTGCGATCTGAAGAGGATCATTTATTGCGTCTGCAAAAACATCCCTTTGGCTTGCTGCTTTTTTAATGTCTTCTTCGGGATCATCAGAATCGATACATACAGCAGAAAAACTAAAGCCTTGATTGAATGATCCCACTTCTCTTTCCGCCTGCTGAAAAGCCTTTAGCTCTCCTCCCCAGACGACTTTACAGTCCCTGAAGAAAATCGAGTTTATTATCAGCAAGTGGTTACAGGAAATGATAAAACAGTTGAATATACTCGCCAATTTGCGCACATCGGCAAACAGGGCTTCTGGTGCAATTTTCCGACAGTCTAGTATGAGCTCCCATTTCTCTTTCATAAATCCCCCCTCGTGTAATGAAGCAGATTGAATTCCAATGGTAAATATTTTTATCGAAATGAAATTTCGATTTTTTCAAGGTCCAAAAAAAAGAACAATATTGTATTATATACTATAAAAAACAAAAATCCAAGCCTCCTTGGATTTTTGTTTTTTAATATATACTATAACAGATTTATTGGACTGGTAGAGGCTTAAATTCTTTCAAACCTTCAACGCTATTTATCCTCTGGTTTAAACACTGATAGCCCTTGTCATGCGGCCAACGGGTTACCATATAGTCATTCCTGCTATCTTTCAAATCTTTGTTGGAAGTAAGGAAGGTGGCGCACAATTCATACATCTTGTCTTCGCCCGGCTTGTAGTCAAATTTTTGTCCGGTGACGCCGTCTTTGATATTCTCTTCGGTCAAATACCTTTTTTCTGTAATCAATACTTCCAAATTCGAAGGCAATTTTTTATTTTCTAAATAATATGAATTCAAACTGTTATCAATCGCATTGAAATTATTCAATACATTGTCATCTCTGTTTCTGTCTCTGGTTAATTTCGGTGAATCAATAAAGAAAAAGGCAGACACCAATGTGATAATGACCACTGCCAATGTCGTGTAGAAAAAAATATTAATCGTTCTGTCTTTTACACCAGCCAATTGCTCTCGCTTGATGTCATAGAAATAATAGCTGAATACTGTGCCGGCGATCACTACTGAGGCCAAAGCTTTCAAAACAAATTTCAGCGTTATATCGCCATTCAAAAAATTATTCAAAGTGCCGATTGCCCAACCCAGCATTACTACCGAGGTGACAAGAAGAATGAAATAAGATAGCCAACGCCTGACACCGGAATTTTTTGTCAAAACACCGGTGTATAAATTCTTGTTGATCTGCCAGGTAGTTAGATAATAAATCGGCGCGGAGATAATTATTGCCGAGATGGCAAACTTGACTGCACCGGAATCAAACATTCCCGCATACGGACGAACCAAATCAACCACCAGCTTATTGATGATCTGAAAGATTACTATGCCGACTGAGGTGGTCATGAAAATCAGAGAAACCAAAGACAAAAGATAGAAAAAGGCAAATTTTGCAGAATTATTTTGTTGTTCAATTTGCTGTTCCATAATTAAGCTATTTTTGAGTTAAATCTACTTACAACATACCTCTTTTGGCTAGTTTTTGCAACTCCTTGACAGATAAAGACTTTTATGCTACAATAGTATGTATTTCCATATTTTGGCTACAGACCATAAAAAAGGAGATGTACCTATGACAAAAACAATCTTACTAACGATTATCGCTCTCACATTTTCAACCAGCGCACTCGGGACGGAATGGCTTGTAAAACATGA
>LBWY01000029.1 GCA_000995135.1 Parcubacteria group bacterium GW2011_GWE2_39_37
CAATGTCAGTTTCGGGAAATTTTTTGCTAACCTTACTAAGTAACACTATACAACAGACTTTATTATTTTTTAATGAAATACGTTTTTACCTTAACATAACAGCCAGGTGTTGGCAAGAGGTTGACAAAATTAAAAAATAATGCTAAAAAAGATAGTATCCTTGTAAAGACTATTGAGGAGGCGATATGCAAATAATAGTAGATGTTTTGGCTTGGTTCGGGGTTATCTTTGCTATCCTATCGATCTTTTTTAATCTCGTGAAAAGTAACAGATTCATTACCACCCTCTACGCTATGGGAACAGCTTTAAGCTTTGAGGCAGCAACCTTGATTACTGGCGGCCAAAATCTCATTCTTAATCTGGCTTTTGGCTCTTGGGTTGTAGCAACGGCTTGTTACCTGCGCCGCTAGCTTGTTAATCTCTCGATTTATTTTGGGGGATTTTTTTTGAGGAAAATATTTACCATACTTAAATAAATGAAATTATCAGCTCCCCCCTCTCTTTTATGAGGAGAGGCCTGCCCGACTGCGTCATGCGGGCGGGGTCGGGGTGAGGTTAGTCGTTAATCAAACCTCTTTCCATGAAAAACGATTTATGGTTTTTCAACCAACCTCACCCTAGCCCTCTCCTTCTAAAGGAGAGGGGAAAAATGCTTTATGCAAAACGCTTCAATAATAAAGCACGTGAACATTTGCTCACGTGCTTTAGTGTTTTATTGCTATATGATCGCTATTTTATAATCTTATCAATCAAGCCATATCTCTTGGCCTCGTCTGGGGACATGAAGTTGTCTCGTTCGGTGTCTCTTTCCAGGGTAGATATTTTTTGTCCGGTATGGGTGGAAAGGATGCTATTGAGTTTATCTTTGGTCTTTAGGATGTGTTCAGCGATGATTTTGATTTCTGTAGCCTGTCCTTCGCCACCGCCCATCACCTGATGGATCATAATTTCGCTATTCGGTAGCGCTAATCTCTTGCCTTTGGCACCGGCTGCCAAAAGTACGGCACCCATACTGGCAGCCATACCGACACAGATAGTGGAGACATCGGATTTGATGTATTGCATAGTATCATAAATCGCTAGGCCAGCAGTCACTGATCCGCCGGGAGTATTGATGTAAAATTTAATATCCTTGTCTTTATTTTCCGCATCCAAGAATAATAGCTGAGCGATGACAATGTTGGCGACGTGGTCGTTGATCGGTTCACCCAGAAAAATTATCCTGTCTTTGAGCAAGCGAGAATATATATCATAAGCGCGTTCGCCAGAGGTAGATTTTTCAATAACTGTTGGTATTAAAGGCATATGTTTAATGGGTTAATGTTTGTTAATTGTATTTTTAGTTTAGGATTAATATTTTTGGATGTCAATTAGTCAAATAAATTTTTAATTTTTAATTTTTGTAATTTTTAAAAAAGTTTTAATGTTTAAATTTTAAAAATTTAGATTTATTTAAAAATTTAAAATTCTAAATTAATAATTATTTAATTTTCCACCCTTCCTCCGTCTTCACCATTTCACCCTCAATGGTAAAACCTGAGGCTTTGGCGTGGCCACCGCCTCCGAGCATCCTAGCTAGCTTTGATAGATCAACGTCAGGAGAGGAAGTGCGCAGATTGCCGCGGATGATGCCGTTGCCAGATTCTTGTAAAAGCATTATCCCATTAACACCATAAAGATTGCTCAAGAAACCGGAGATGCCCTCCAGCTCTTCTGGATCAACCGCATGTTCTGCCATATCCGCCTTGGTTAATATAGTAGTAGCAAAATTATATTTAGGATTTATTTGCAGGCTGGACATTATTTTGCCCCACAGGCGCATGGCGGCAAGGCTTTTGTTGCGCAAGGTGTTTTCAGTGATCTGTGGCAGTTTGGCACCCAAGGACATCATCTCCGAGGAAATTTTTACTGTCATTTCCGAAGTTGAAGGATAAAGGAAGTTGGCGGTGTCGGTAAGGATGCCGGTCAGGATGCAGTTCGCCATATTGCGATTTATTCTCACCTGGTTGATTTTGAAAAAGTAATAAACAAGTTCGGCAGTGGCGGAAATTTTCGTGTCCCTGATTTCTAGATTGGCGTAGTCGCTAATTTTTGGGTGATGGTCGAATTCAATCACGAATTGGTTCGGTTGCCGTTTGCTGATTTCAATTCCCAAGTTGGTTCTACTGACACTGCCGCAATCCAAAACGATAATCAAATCAAAGCTGCCGAAATTTGCTAACTGCTCTTCAGGCAGTTTTTTCATTTTGACATCAAAATTTATCAATTCAATATTTGGCAAAAAATTAAAAGTCTTGGCCGGCTCGTCTTGGCTATAGGCAAAAAAGCTTTTGTTGTTAATTTTCATGAATTCAATCATGGCACAGATGCTCGACAAGGCATCGCCATCCGGTCGTTGGTGTGTCACCAAAAGAATGTTTTGCGCCTTCATAATCTTATTGAAAGCCTGTTTATATAGATTTATCGTTTGTTCGTTCATGCATTTAATTTTACAGCGATTTTTCAGACTATCATAGGTTTTTATCTCTGGCAAGGGGATGACGCTGTATCTTAAATATCAAAAAACAACCCCTTTTAGGATTGTTCTTTTGCTTTATCTATTTCTTCTTGATCTTCTCTGAGTATTCTTTCTATTTCTGCCGCCTTGGCTTCGGTAAAATCGGCCGTCCAGTGGAGTTTCGGTACTTGGCGCAAGCGAGTCTTCTTGATGATCGCTTGAGAAAAGGCGCGACTGTGTTGGTTTAATTCCTTCAGTGCCGTGCCGGTGAATTTTTCTGGCAAAACAGAAACACCGATTTTAGCTTGGCGTAAATCGGGGGAGCAGTCAACATAGGCGATGGTAATTAAACCATGTTCTAAATTAATATGTTGAGCAATCAAGTTGGCTAATTCCGCCATCAAAAGTTCATTTATTTGTTCAGTTCGGGACATATGAGTACAATTTCTAATTTTCAATTTTCAATTTTCAAACAATGACTAAATAATTTAATTTTTCAATGGGAATTGTTTGAGTAATTGAAAAATTAAAAATTGTTTAGAAATTAGAAATTGAAAATTTAGAAATTAAAAAGTGTTTTATTAAGGAATCAAGGAAAGGGTATAAGTTTTTATTGAGAATAACTATTATAACTTTTTCACAACCTTCTCTTCTTTATAAAAAATCAAAACATCACTTTCTTTGATTGGGGCGACTTTGATTTTCATGCCGCAATCTTGGCCTTCATCGACGGTGGTAACCGCCTCTTTGCCAGATTTTAATTCCAAGAGATTGCCTTGGTCAACGATTTTGCCACCGCGCTCGACTTCGAAGAAGCTATCTTTTTCCAATTGGCCGGTCAATACTCGGCCGCCGACAATCTGTTCGTTCAAATCGGAACGGAAAATCGCTTTGACTACCAGTTTGCCCAATTCAACCTTTTTAACTTCTGGCTCCAGTAAGGCTTGCAGCTGTTGTTTAACATCATCAATCAAGTCATAAATGATGCGGTAAGTTTTGATAGTGATTCTTTTTTCTCTGGCCAATTCTTCTGCTTTGGGAATGGCTTTTACGTTAAAGCCCAGGATTTGTGCTTTCATGCTTTCAGCACGAGCCACATCACCTTCGATTATGTTGCCCAGGCCTTTGTATACGATATCTGCCTTAACTTCGGTATTGCCGATTTTTTCTAAGGATTCTTGAATCGCTTCAATTGAACCGAACACATCGCTCTTGATGATCAGATTAATTTTTTTGACATTGCTTTCGTCTTGTGTGGAATATTTGGTTTCAGTCTTTTGCAAGCCGCTTTTCATTTTCTTGATCTTGATTTTTTCACCATCGCCAGTTTCTAATAGGTCACCGACTTCTGGAGTGATCTTCAAGCCAATAATTTTAACCGGTACGGATGGTTCAGCTTGCGCAATATTTTCTCCGCGATAATTTTTCAAGCTTTTGACCTTGCCATAGATCTGACCGTTGAAAATTAATTGGTCACCGATTCGCAAAGTGCCGTTTTGGATCAATACAGTGGCAACCGGCCCTTCACCTTTATCGATTTTTGAATCGACAACGGTGCCGGCGGCAGTAGCCAACGGGTTAGACATGATATTTTCTGTTTCCATATCTGCAGTCAACAGAATCATATCCAACAGATCTTCAATGCCGGTGCCGACCTTGGCGGAGATGGGAACGCAGATGGTTTTTCCGCCCCAGTCTTCAGGAGTAATGTTTAGTTGAGTTGATAATTCTTGCTTGGTCTTGTTGATGTCTGCTTCCGGTTTATCAATTTTATTTATGGCAACAATGAAAGGCAGTTTAGCCGCTTCAATAATACGGTAAGCTTCAACAGTTTGAGGCTTTACGCCATCGTCAGCAGCCACAACCAAGACAGCAATGTCGGCAACTTTGGCACCACGACTACGCATAGCAGTAAAAGCTTCGTGACCCGGGGTATCGATAAAAGTTAATATTTTATTTTTTCTGGTTACCTGATAGGCACCGATGTGCTGGGTGATGCCGCCGGCCTCACCAGCTACCACGTCGGTTGTTCGGATGGCATCCAACAATTTGGTTTTACCATGATCAACATGACCCATGACCACGATCACCGGCGGTCGGCCTTCCATTTTCTCTTCTTTTTTTAATATCTCGCTTAGTTTATCTACCTCAGTGGTGCTAGTTTCTTCTGATTCATTTTCCGGAATGATTTCTAGACCCAAATCAGAGCCGATAATTGAAGCAGTTTCAAAATCAATTTTTTCATTCAGCGAGGCAAAGATGCTGTTTTTCATCAACTCTGCCAAAATGCGATTGATAGGCAGCCCTGCCAAGGCAGCGAAATCTCTGACATTGATAAAAGCAGGGATTTTAACCTCTTTTTTAATAACTGGCCCGGCACTTTCAATTTCTTTCTTGATATTCGCCTGCTCGGCTTGCTGTAATCTTTTGTATAATATCGGCCATTGATTAATAATCTTACTGGCAGTGCGGTTATCTACCTTGATAGCTTTTTGGCCGATATGAAAACCCATGAGCGGCAGCTTGTCGCGCAGCTCTTGTGGGGTGATTTTTAAAATTCTAGCAAGTTCGGTTAGATTCATTTTTTTGTTGTAGCATTAATAAATAAAAACAATGCTAATCTGCGAATTATTGCGAATTCTGCCTACAATATTTGCGGAATTCGTATTTCATTCGTAGATTCGCATTACGAAAATTTGCTTTAAATTTACAATAAAAAGAGTAATTAGTCAATGTTTAAGCTGTGTGGTAAAATGTTTATAATCATATTATTTTATCTAAACAATGAAATTATCAGTAATCATACCAGTTTTTAATGAAGAAAAGACAATCGAAGAAATTCTCTCTAGGGTAAATGAGGTTCCGCTTGAAAAAGAAATCATTATTGTTGATGATGGTTCTTTTGATGAGACCAGGAATATCTTGAAAAGGATCGAACAGGCGGGCGATGCAACAATAAAAATATTTTTTAGTGAGAAAAATCAGGGTAAGGGTATGGCAATCAGAGAAGGGATAAAGCTGGTCGAGGGGGATCTAGTGATAATCCAGGATGCTGATTTAGAATATGATCCGATGGATTATCCTCGTTTGGTCCAGCCAATTATCGACGGAAGAAGTCAGGTGGTTTATGGTTCAAGAAATTTATTGCCAAGCAATTCTTCCGGCAGAAAGCTATATAAGTATGGCGGAGTGTTTTTGTCTAAGTTGGCCAACCTGTTGTATGGTTTGGAAATTACCGATGAAGCTACCTGTTACAAAGTTTTTACGAGTAAGGCGCTAAAAAGCTTGGATTTAAAATGCAAACAGTTTGAGTTTTGTCCCGAAGTCACCGCCAAGCTAGCCAAACAAGGTTATAATTTTATCGAAGTGCCGATAAATTATTACCCGCGCAACCATAACCAAGGTAAAAAATTGAAACTGCGAGACGGCATCAAGGCAGTCTGGACGCTAATTAAGTATCGTTTTGTGGAGTAGTTATATTAAATATTTCGATTTTAAATAATTCTGTTGGAATAACTGTAAGTTGAATTAAAACTTGTTTATATCGTCCCTTCCTCTTGGATAAGAGGAAGGAAAGGATGGAGTTTGATTGGAATGATAAGTACCATGTTATTAAGTCCTTATCAATATTCGTCTTCACCAACTCCACCCTGTCCCTCCTCTAAGCTTAGAGGAGGGGACGAAGAAAAACTCCTGCCTCATTAAAAAATATAGGAAGAATCTCAATTTTAATTCTCCCTCTTGAGAGAAGCGGTACGACAGTGTCGGGACGTGTAAACTAAAAATACCCATGCAAAACATTCTCAAAAAAATCATCCCATACATTCTAATCTTCAGCTTCTTTTTTGTTATTCTCTTTTCTGTTCATCTTTCCAAAGAAGGTTTTTGGTCCACCGATGACCCCTACTACCACGCCAAGCATAGTCAGCTGATGGCGGAAACGGGCGACCTTACCTTGGTAAAAGCTTGGATGCCTTTTCATTTCTTGGGCTATGCGCCCACCGATCCCTGGTGGGGTTTTCATGTTTTGTCAGCAGGCTTCATCAAAATGTTCGGGGTTTTTATCGGCATGAAAGTTTACATCACTATTTTGGCCAGTTTGATTTTTACCCTTTATTTTTTTATTCTCAAAGATTTTAAAATCAGCAAGCCTTTCGAAAGGCCTTTATTGCTCGCTCTTTCCACTCTCCCTTTGGCGGCCTGGCTGATTTATCGGCAAAAATATTTTTGGCTATTTTTTCTGTCTTTGGTTTTTGCCCTGCTTTATAATCTAGCGCCGCTGGTTGTCTTTACTGCCGGAGTGTTCTTTTTAGTTGAGGCGTATCTCGAGAAAGTTTATAATCTAAAACCGCTGATCACCACCTCGGCCGGAGTTTTGGCAGGCATCATTCTACATCCGTATAGTTCGAACTATTTTTATGTGATGTTTATCCATTTTTGGCAGGTCCTGTATTTACGATTCACTGGCACAAACTTGAATATTGGCGGCGAGGTGCAGTTAAAAAATTTTTTTAACATTATTTCTGAAAATGCGATCGCTTTGTTGTTTTTTTTGATCAGTCTTGCCATCTTTTTTGCTTTTGCAAAAATCCGAAAAGATAAGCTCACCTTCTTCTTGTTCCTGCAAAGCGGTTTTTGGTTTTTGGTTTCGCTCTTAGTGCCGCGCGCAGTTGATTTTTGGTTGCCTTTTGCCTGGTTGTTCATCGCCGTTATCTTGCCGGCGTTCACTCGTCTGCCAGAGTATCAATTATTCTCGGGTTTTATAAAAAGCAAAATAAATTTATCCGTTCTGAAATTTTTGGCCATTCCGGTTTTTTTGATCATTGTCTTTTATAATTTTTTCCAAATTTTTGATTATGTATACAAGGGCAATCATGGCAAAGACAGGGATATTTATTATCAAGAAGCGAGTGAATGGCTAAGACAGCACACCGCCCCCGAAGAGATAATCTTTTATAACGACTGGGGTCTCTGGCCCAGAATGTTCTTTTTCAATGACCACAACCGCTATATTACCGGCATGGATCCGACTTTTCTTTATGAATATGACCAAAAATTGTTCTGGCTTTGGAAAAACATCTCTTATGACGGGATCTTTTGCGATCAAGCAGACGGCTGTCCTTTGAGCTCACCAAGAATGCGCCTTTCTGGTATAAAATCGGTGATCCGAGAAAAATTCAATGCAAATTATATCTTGCTCGAAAAAAACAGAGGCATAAAATTCAAAGCCGTGCTCGAAAATAGGGTGCAGGATTTTGACAAAGTCTTTGAAAACGAGACTTTGGTTATCTACAGGGTTAAATAAAGTTTGGCGTTGATTCTGTTTTTATGCTAAAATATTGGTATTGTTAAATCAACAAATTTTTTGTTGATAAATCATTTAATATTAACCTGCGCACTTTTGTGCCATCAGGAAGGGAGGTGAAATAATGAAAAAAATATCAAAGAAACTAATCACTTTGGCAATGCTAATGTTCTTGGCATCTCCAGTGTTGGTTGGAGCAGCTACGGTTGATCCATTCGGTAGCCCGGACCTAAAAGCGCAAACCGGTTCTTCTTTGGGCCTTGGCAACAAGGATCCAAGAGCGATCGCTGCGACTGTCATCAACACCATGATGGGATTTTTAGGCATTATTGCAGTGGTTTTAATCTTGATTGGCGGTTTTAAATGGATGACAGCAGCCGGCAATGAAGAGAAAATCTCTGAGGCTAAAAAATTATTAGCCGCCGCCGCTATCGGTTTGGTTATTATCCTAGCATCTTGGGGTATCGCCAACTTCGTATTGACTTCAATCATGAATTCAACCGGTGCCGAAACTTCTGTTTAAATAAATAATGTAGAGTTTACCTCCGCAACTGCGGAGAATTACTCTGCATTACCATATATATCAAGTGTTCCCTGCCAATGGGGAATTAAAGGGGGTTTTGGTGTTTATGGTAATGCGGGATAATGAAAATTGTCCCCTCTCCTTTAGAAGGAGAGGGTTAGGGTGAGGTTGGTGAATGAAAACAAAAGATTGTTACGATCTTTAGTCAACTCCACCCTATCCCTCCTCTAAGCTTAGAGGAGGGGACGATAGAAAAAACTTCTTCAAAATTAATAGTACTTATGTCAAAATCTCTAAAAATCAAAAGCCTACTATTCATCTTTGCTTCTTTGTTGTTTGTGGAAAGTGCCAACTTAGTGATGGCAGCAGACATACCCGCAAAGGCTGGAGAATACGGAATAAGCGAAACTCTAAAGGTTGAGGGCTTAAAAACAAGTCTTACCGGGACAGATGTTGATATTAAACTTGGACAAATCATCGGTTACCTTCTATCTTTCGTCGGCTTAATCTTTTTAATCTTAGTAATCTACGGCGGTTTCATGTGGATGACCGCTGGCGGCGATGCGGCAAAGGTCGGCAAGGCCATAGAACTGTTTACACAAGCTTCAATAGGTTTGCTGTTGATTTCAGCCGCTTATGTAATTACAAAGTTTGTTGGGGACGTGGTAATAAAATAGGGATGAAAAAAATAAATTTAAAAAAATTTCTAGTATTTCTTTCTCTTTTATTGTTTTTTTTCGGTTATAGCCAAGTTTCTGCTGCTGATTTGGGAGGACTTGAAAATACAGCTTCTGGAGTGGGCTACAAACAAGTCGCAAGTGGGAAAGCAGGTTCTGCAATTGCTACCAAAATCGGTGGCATAATAAATGCAGTTCTTGGGTTGATCAGTGTGATTTTTCTTACCTTAATTTTTATGGGCTCTTTTGACATTACTAGTTCTGGAGGAAATGAAGAAGCGGTAAAAAGAGGTAGAATGAGAATCAAAACTGGAGCTATTGGCGTTCTGATTATTTTTTCTGCATTTTTAGTGTCTAAACTATTCTTATTCTTTTTGGCCGATGCCGCGTTTAAGGCTAACGGTGGAATTAAATAAATGAAAAAGTTTTTAACAATTTACATTTTATTGTTTGTTATATTCTTTGGAATAACGATTTTTCAAAATGCGGCCAATGCGAAACTAGGTGACTGGCAGAGCAAGCTTGATGCTGGAGCAAGTGAAAGCTACAACACTGGAGAAGCTTCTCCTAGCATCCCACGGTATCTTGGTAGATTATACAAGTGGATTCCTATGTTGGGAATCACTTTTATTATTCAAATAGTTCTTGCGGGTTATGAATGGATGACGGCAGGTGGGGAAGCGGCAAAAGTAGAAGATGCAAGAAAAAGAATATTGCATGCGGTAATCGGAATTTCTATTCTATTAGGTCTTTATGTAATTTCCTATTTCTTGATCGATAGATTGATATTTATTACAGGGTTTTAAACTTTTTATGAAAAAGATAAGAACAATATTTTATTTATTGATGATATTTTTGTCATTTACCTCTTTTCAAATCGCCAACGCATCGCCTTGGTCAATGCTTGAAGATGCAGGAAACTCGGCACAATACAACACGACAGTCGGTATCGAAGACTACTATACGCTCGTCGGACGATTTATTAGCTTTTTCCTTTCGATAATAGGAATTATTTTTGTCTGCCTGTTTGTTTACGCAGGATATACTTGGCTAATGGCTAGAGATAACGCACAAAGCGTTGATAAGGCAAAAGCATTGATGCAGAATTCAGTTATCGGGCTGTTGATAACACTTTCGGCTTATTCGATCACTTGGTTTTTGCTTATCTATCTTTCAAAAGACCTTATATATTAAGATAAATAATTTTATGAATGTACTATTCAAAGTCTCAACTAAAATTGCATTATTAATAATAATATCTTTGGGTTTTGTTTCCACTCCTTGCGTTGCTTTGGCTGAAGAGATGGGTCCGCCAAAACCAAACTCCATCGAATTAAAAGATAATCTAAGGGCACTAGGTGATACGGCTGGCTATGTTACTGAAGGCGTGGATGAATTTACCTTGGCAGAGCAAATCGGTAAATATATCAGTGTCTTTTTAAGTATCTTGGGCATAATTTTTATTATATTAGTAATATATGCTGGCTATAATTGGATGACTGCAATGGGCGATTCAGGGAAGGCAGATAAAGCAAAAGATACTTTATGGAGAGCAGTGATAGGCTTGATAATAATTGTAGGTACGTATGCAATTTGGGAATTTATTTTAATAAGAGTTTTGGCTACATAAAATAAAAAAATGAAATACTCATATCAAAAATATTTTATATCGATCCTGTTGTTTGTTTTTATGCTTATTGGGCATGTTGCATTTTCTCAAGCGATTTTAGACCCCAAGGCTTTAAGTGGCATGGAAAGTCAAACTTCCAAACTAAGAGACAGAGCTGGTTATGAGAGTACAGGGGAAACAGGCGTTGGAAACGTAGTTGCTTCAGTTATTCAAGGATTTATTGCTTTACTTGGAATAATTTTTGTAATTTTAATAATTTACGCCGGCTACAATTGGATGACAGCGGGTGGGGATGAGGGAAAAGTAACTAAAGCGAAAGATACACTTCAGCGTGCGATTATTGGTTTGATAATAATAGTCGCGGCTTATTCTATTACTTATTTTGTATTTGAAAGACTTGATAATATTGATACGGGTGGTGGAGGAGGATTAGGATCCAGTGGGTAAAGGCTT
Source organism: Parcubacteria group bacterium GW2011_GWE2_39_37 (assembly GCA_000995135.1). Lineage (GTDB taxonomy): Bacteria > Patescibacteriota > Patescibacteriia > Patescibacteriales > GWE2-39-37 > GWE2-39-37. The sequence continues at coordinate 11,086 of LBWY01000029.1, forward strand.
ATAAAAAACAACAGGCGCTTCCGAGGAAGCGCCTTTTTCAACCCCACTAGTAGTCATCATAATAGATATACCAGTGGACTTTCTTGCCCATGTAGTCCTTAATCTGTGTTCCCACCGTGAAAGTGGTGGTTCCAAGGAATCGGCCGCGGAAATATGCTTTCGCGGTGTATGTACCCTCGAGAAGATATTCTTCTACGACTCCTCCTGGCGGAACAAAGAATGCACGTTCTTCGGGGCCATTTGAGATAATGTAGTTTATCTTCCTACGGGGATCAAAATTCTGAATAACGCCTTTGAACCCTTGGATGGCACCGTTTTCAACTTTGACTTCCACTGGTTGGGCCGACAGCTTTTTGAAAGCCAATTCTCTGACTTTCTCTTGGTACTTGATATCCTTTATTTCGCGGACACCACCGGCGGTTGTGACACCGTACCAGTTCTCATCTGCCAGCTGCTTGGAGTTTCCGAATACCGCACAGCCGTTAAGGGTTAGGGTTGCCAGGGCGAGAATTGTAAGGACTACGGTTTTAAAGATCAAGTTAATCATTGTTTGGCCCCTCCTATAAGGCCTGTTTTTTTGGTTTTGGTTTTATTTTTCGCAAATATAAATAATTTGGGAATTTTATATCATATCATATTGTTGAGCTTATGTCAAGGAATTCCCAACCTTATGTCAACAATAGTCTGGACTTAAAGCATTGACTTTTTTGGGTTGCTGTGCTAGTCTATAGGATAATTTAAAAGTGAAAGTATAAAAAGATCTTATCAATATGGTAAGGTCTTTTGCATTTTAAAACATAAAATTATGGACTTAACAGCCCAGTGTAAATTAAAGAATCGTAAGCACAAAGTATACATATACTTTTTAATGGTAGTATTAGCATTCGATTATGTTTTATTTCCATTGCCAATATTAGCAAAAGAAGAGGCAGTTGACCAAATATTTACTCCTTTTGCGGTAGAGACGGCAGGAGCCCAGGTGACAGAAAAAGAAGCAATAGCTACTCCGGTTTCGGACGAGCAGTGTTTTGACGACCAGTGTTCGATAGTATTTGGTAATAAAAAGGCTAAAATTAAAGAAAAAGAGGGTAATTCAGTAAAAAAACCCAAGTCTTCCGGTAAGGGCATGGGTTATCACCCGATGACTGCCTATACCTCTGAGGTGGCCCAGACTGACAGCTCCCCTTGTATCACCGCCAATGGCTTTAATGTTTGTAAGCACGGTGTAGAAGACACTATAGCGGCTAATTTCTTGAAATTCGGCACCAAGGTAAAAATACCGGAATTGTTCGGCGACAGGGTCTTTGTAGTACGAGACAGAATGAACAAACGTTATCCGGATAGAGTAGACGTTTGGATGAAGAATAAGCCTGATGCCATGAAGTTCGGCGTCCGTTATGCTAAAATTGAAGTAATTGAGTAAGAATTGAATAATGTTTTTATAAAATCAGAGGCACATTTCTATGTGTCTCTGATTTTTATTTAAACATTTCTTTGGCTAAATGACCTCAGGCTCTAAGTGCCTGCAGCTGCAGGCACTTAGAGCCTGGAAGAATCATGAGAATCATGAGATATTGTCCTCCTTCTAATTCTTTGCTATATTACATAGGAAAGAGCCGCCCTGGCGGTTTTTATGTTAAAAGGTCACGTGGCCAAGTGGTAAGGCATGAGTCTGCAAAACTCTTATCGTGGGTTCGATTCCCACCGTGACCTCAATTATAACCGTTAACTGAAGAGAAGACCAGCTTTGCTGGTCTTTTTTGTGTTTTTAGTGTCATCCGCCTTTAGTTGCGGACTTGATCCGGGGGTGGATGGATTCCAGCATGTTCTGGAATGACACAGTGGGGAATAGAAACAACTTAGGTCCAGAATACCCTAGACATTAAAAATATCCATGTTTTAAAGAGTGTTTAACTAGTAATCTTTGTCGTCATTTCAGAGATTAAGAAAATAAAGGTAAATGTTAATCTGCTGTAAGGCTGCCGTTAAGTGTTAACTGTTGAATTTAAGTCCAAACAACTGTGGACAGAAATGGGGATAAACCACCTGATATGTGGATAAGTGTGGATTATTTAAAAAACTTTTTGTCCACGTTTTCTTGGACTTAAAATTGATTATACCATATATTAGACAACCTTCTTTAACTTTAGCCAATTTATTATATATTAAACTGTGTATAACTACCCTTTGTCAAGATTGTGAATTAGTGCTATACTTATATTATAAAGATTGTTCCTTAGACAC
>LBWY01000030.1 GCA_000995135.1 Parcubacteria group bacterium GW2011_GWE2_39_37
ATAAGGTGAAAGATAAGGGGCGTTTAAAGAGAATACAACCGGTGCCGGAAGCATAAGTCAAATTTTATACGTCAACAACAAACCTCACCCCAACCCTCTCCTTCTAAAGGAGAGGGGGTAAATGTCAACGACACACACGGCAAACAAAAAACCTCCTACAAATCGTAGGAGGTTTTTTGTTTTATAGTATATAAAGAACAAATAACTATTTATTCTGTCATTACTTCCGGTGTTACTTTCTTTCTCGAATTATATCCAGTACCTGCAGGAATCAATCGTCCGATAATGACATTTTCTTTTAATCCCTCAAGATAATCGATCTTCCCGGTTACTGCTGCCTCAATCAACACTTTGGCGGTCTCTTGGAAGGAAGCGGCTGACAAGAAGCTGTCGGTTGATAATGAGGTCTTGGTCATGCCAAGCAATAATTCATCGCCCTTAGCTTCCTCATTGCCCTCAGCGACCGCTTTCAGGTTGGCTCTTTCAAAGACTGATTTTTCAACCACTTCACCCGGTAACATATCGGTTCCACCCGAATTCTGGACATAGACTCTGGAGAACATCTGACGAGCGATTATTTCAATATGTTTATCGTTCAATGGCTGACCTTGAGATGAATACACGGATTGGATTTCTCTGATAATATACTTCTGGGTTTCTGCTCGGTTGCGCAAGTTATATAGTTGTTGCAGATCAATATTACCTTCTGTCAATTGATCACCTCTTTTTATTGTTTCACCATCCTTGACCCAAACATTGTATCCCTTTGGAATTATGAATTCTTTCACCTTCTCAACCTTTGAAGTCACTTTGACAAACTTTTCTTCAATCTTTATCGATCCTGAATTTTTCGACTTCACTTCATGATTACCGATCGAGAAAAGCACTTCTCCCTTTTTAACTTCTTGGCCATCCTTGACTGCTATTTTTGGCGTCGCTTTCTTTTCACCAGATTCTTTTGCCGCTTCGGCAAAATAGTACTTCTCCGAATCATTGCCTTCATAATATATTTTCAAAACCTTGACCTGAGGATTGCTGACCATCACTACATTGCCGTGTTCATCTTCGATGCTTCTTTGGGCAGTTTCAATTTTGACTGTTCCATCCACATCACTGATGAAAGCTTTTCTTTTCGGAGCACGAGCTTCAAATATTTCTTCTACACGAGGCAAACCTTGGGTGATATCTTCAAGTCCGGCCACACCACCAGTATGGAAAGTTCTCATAGTAAGCTGGGTACCAGGTTCACCGATGGATTGCGCCGCAATAATACCGATGGCAGTGCCTAATTTCACAGGCTTATTGTAGGCAAGGTCATAACCGTAACATTTGGCACAAATGCCTTTGTTCTGTTTACAGCTCAAAACTGATCGGATATGAGCTTGTTGGATGTCTTCACCTTTAAGATGATCCGCTTCTAGTTCAGTCACCAATACTCCGGCCTTCAAAAGCAATTTCCCTTCGGCATTCTTTAAATCACTGGCCAAAAATCTACCGACGATTCTTTTGGTTAGATCATGTCCTGATTCTTCGCTTTCTTTCTTGTCATAAATGATGCCCTCTTTGTCGCCGCAATCATCAGCGACTATGATCGCATCTTGCGCGACATCAACTAAACGTCTGGTCAGATAACCGGCGTTAGCGGTTCTAAGTGCGGTATCGGACAAACCTTTTCTTACACCGTGAGTAGAAATAAAGTATTCCAAAACACCAAAACCATTCTTGAAGTTACCTTTTACCGGCAATTCAATAATATCCCCAGAAGGTGAAGTTACCAACCCTTTCATACCGATAATTTGAGTCAACTGCGCCCAAGAACCTCGAGCACCAGATTCAATCATGGAATAAACAGGTCCATCAACCGGCAAGCCAGTCTTACAAATATCAGTAACTTTTTCTTTAACTTCTGTCCAAAGTTCAATCACCTTTGAAAAGCGTTCGCTTTCAGTCAACAAACCTTCTTCATATTGTTCTTGGATCTTATCCACAGAAACATTAGCATTTTCAATCAATTCCTTTCTTTCATGGAATTCCGGCAAATCGCCCATACTCCATGACAGTCCGCTTTTGGTGATATATTCTAAAGTGGTATTCTTAATGTCATCAACCAGCTTCACAGTCCTTTCTTCGCCATAATGACGCAAACAATCCTTGATCAAGCTTTTGAGTTTGCCCTTGCCGACTACATCATTAACAAAACTAAGTTTTTCTGGCAACACATCGTTAAAGATAATTCTTCCCATGCTAGTGCGGATAAAGCCATCCTCTGTCATAACTCGCACCAAGTCATGGATTTTTAATTTTTCTAAACTGTAAGCTAATTTAACTTCAGCAAAAGAAGAAAAATGCTTTAATTGCTTATCTTCTTTGTTGTTTTCCTCTGCTTTAATTACAGTTAAATGGAAAGCTCCCCAAACGATATCCTGTGCTGGCGTAACGATAGGGTCACCGGTCGCTGGTTTGAGTATGTTGTGAGATGCAAGCATGATATCACGTGCTTCGGCGACAGCTTCTTTGGTCAATGGAACGTGAACAGCCATTTGATCTCCATCAAAGTCAGCATTAAAAGCCGTACAGACCAAAGGATGGATTTGCAAGGCTTTTCCTTCAATCAAAATCGGATGAAAAGCCTGGATGCCCAAACGATGAAGGGTTGGCGCACGATTCAACATCACATAAGCCTCGGCAACAATTTCTTCTAAGATATCCCAAACTTCTTCGTTGCCTGCTTCAATGTAGCGTGAAGCGCTGCGAACATTGTGAACTATTTCCTGTTTGATCAATTTGCTGATGATAAAAGGTTTAAACAGTTCCAAGGCCATGGTTTTTGGCAAACCACATTGGTCCAATTTCAAGTTTGGATTTACCACGATAACACTTCTTCCTGAATAGTCGATTCTTTTACCCAACAAGTTCTGACGGAAACGGCCCTGCTTGCCTTTTAATGAGTCGGCCAAAGATTTTAGCATTCTCTTTTGGCCGGTCGAAGCGACCACAGTTTTTCCGTGTCTAGCAGAATTATCAATCAAAGCATCAACCGCTTCCTGCAACATTCTTTTTTCGTTGCGGCAAATAACTTCCGGTGCAGATAATTCGATCAACTGCTTCAAACGGTTATTTCTATTGATTACGCGTCGGTATAAATCATTTAAATCTGAAGTTGCAAAACGTCCACCATCCAATGGCACCATCGGTCTCAGATCTGGAGGAATAACTGGCACAATAGACATGATCATCCATTCCGGGCGAATATTGTTTGCCTTCAAGCTTTTGAAAAGTTTTAAGCGACGGATCATTTTTCCTTTTTTTGATTCGATAGCATCAACCATTTCGGCTTCTAGTTTTGCCACTGTCTCGTCCAGGTCGATCTTTGCCAATAATTTTCTTACCGCTTCAGCTCCGATACCTGCCTCAAAGATATGTCCATACTTCAAGCTTAGATTCTGATAAATACTTTCAGAGATAATCGCCAAAGGTTTCAATTCTTTCAATTCTTTCAAGGCTTGGTCAAAAGCCTGATCAAGATTCTCAACTTTTTCATCTTTTACCTTAGACAAAGATTCGATTTCTTTCTCAACTTCGACTTGAGCCTCTAATTCACTTTTACCATCAGCCAACATTTTAGCCTTATGGTTTCTGATTTCCGCCACCTGATGATTAAATTCTGATTCCAAAGATTTTTTCTTTGATTTATATTCTTGCTTGATCTGTTCAACTGTCGCCTCTTTCAAATCTTCGTTTACGTCCATGATAATAAAACTGGCAAAATAAACTACTTTTTCCAGAGCTTGCATCGATAGATCGAAAATCAATCCGATCTTAGAAGAGATACCGCGCAAGAACCAGATGTGGGTAACTGGGGTTTGTAGAGTAATATGGCCCATGCGTTCACGTCGTACTATGCTGCGGGTAACTTCCACGCCGCACTTGTCGCAAACGATCCCTTTGTAACGGATCTTTTTATAGCGTCCGCAATAACATTCCCAGTCCTTGGAAGGACCGAAGATTCGTTCACAAAACAAACCATCTTTTTCCGGCTTTTGCGTTCGATAATTGATGGTTTCTGGCCTGGTAATTTCACCGTGAGACCATCCTAAAATCGCTTCCGGCGAAGCTAATTTCAGCTTAATGGCATCGAAATCAGTTGTTTTAATTGGGTTTAACATATGTTATTTATAGATAATTATTTTTGCAAATTAACTTTTATACTATCTCACCTTCACTTCTATTTCTCGATTTATCTTCCTCTTCATCCTGTTCAAATATTTCTCCCTCACTACCCAATAAATCTACGTCTAATCCCAAACCTTTTAATTCGCGCACCAAAACGTTAAATGATTCCGGTACGTTTAATTTTCTGATTGTTTCACCCTTGATGATTGATTCATAGGCCTTGCTTCTTCCTGGAACGTCATCTGATTTGATGGTTAGGATTTCTTGCAAAGTATGGGCCGCACCATAAGCTTCCAAAGCCCAAACTTCCATTTCTCCAAATCTTTGCCCGCCGAATTGAGCTTTACCGCCCAACGGCTGTTGAGTAATCAAGGAGTATGGACCGATTGATCGTTGATGGATCTTGTCTTCCACCATGTGATTCAATTTCAGCATGTACTTATAACCAACTGTTACATTATTGTCGTAACGTTCACCGGTCTTGCCATCAAACAACGGTACTTTACCGTCAATCGGCAAGCCAGCCTTGGTCAGTTCTTCTCGGATCTGATCTTCATTGATGCCATTCAATACCGGAGTCATAATCTTGTAGCCCAACTTCTTGGCGGCAAAACCAAGATGAGTTTCTAGCAACTGGCCCAGGTTCATACGAGAAACGATACCTAGTGGTGATAGGATAATATCCATCGGTGTTCCATCTTCCATGTAAGGCATATCTTCCACCGGTACGATTTTGGAAATAACACCTTTGTTACCATGACGGCCTGCCATCTTATCTCCCGATTGGATTTTTCTCAGATTAGCGACAGAAACTTGGATAGATTGGATAACTCCGGTAGACAATTTATCTCCATCTTCACGAGAGAAAATTTTGACATCAACCACTTTTCCGTGCTCACCATGTTCCAAATATAATGAAGAATCCCTGACATCTTTTGCTTTTTCTCCAAAAATAGCGCGTAATAATTTTTCTTCTGCGGATAATTCCGTTTCGCCTTTCGGTGTAATTTTCCCTACCAAAATATCGCCAGAAGAAACTTCCGCACCGATGCGGACTACGCCTCTTTCATCCAAATCCTTTAATTTTTCTTCGCCGATATTCGGAATGTCGCGAGTGACTACTTCCGGACCTAGCTTGGTGTCGCGAACATCAATTGTATAGTCTTCAATATGTATAGAGGAGAAGAAATCCTGGCTGACCATAGTTTCTGAAATAATGATCGCATCTTCATAATTGTAACCATGCCAAGGCATAAAGGCTACCAACACATTTCTTCCCAAAGCCAATTCACCTTTATCAATCGCCGGCCCATCAGTCAGAACCTGACCTTTTTTAACCATGTCCCCTTTGTTTACTATCGGACGTTGATTGATACAGGTTGAGGCATTTGAACGTAAAAATTTAACCAGAGTGTAATTCTTGATTTTGCCATCTTTATTTTTTACTGAAATGGATCCGCCATCGATCTTGGTAATTTCTCCATCTTCTTCCGCTATAATGATCTGGCCTGAATTGATGGCAGCTGTTGCCTCCATGCCGGTTCCAACGATGGGTGCTTCTGCACCAACCAAAGGTACGGCCTGACGTTGCATGTTTGTTCCCATCAATGCGCGTTGTCCATCATCATGTTCCATGAAGGGAATCAATGAAGTGGCAACTGACACGATCTGATTGGCGGCCACGCCGATAAAATCGACATGGATGATATCTTCTGTGGTCGGCTGACCGTATTTTCTTACCTCGCATCTTTCTACTAAAAAGTGACCGTCATTATCAACCGGCACGGTAAAAGAAGTAGTGATATATTTCTCTTCTTCAAAAGCATCCAAAAATACTATTTCATTAGTCAAAACCGGCTTGATCGGAATCAAGACGTTCTTGCCCACCCTATCCTTTAGTTCTTGAGCTTTCTTTTCATTAATCAAATCGCCTGCGGCCACTACTACCTTCCCTTTTTCATCAAGCACATCTTCTCGTGCGATTTTGCCCAAAGTTATTTTTGGGTCGTTAGCTATATCATGCAATACTTTAATATATGGTGTTTCAATGAAACCGTAGCTGTTCAGACGAGCAAAGCTGGCCATGTGGCCAACCAAACCGATGTTTGGACCTTCTGGAGTCGCAATCGGACAAATACGGCCATAGTGGGTTGTATGTACATCACGGACATCAAAGCCAGCACGTTCTCTGGTCAAACCGCCAGGTCCCATCGCTGAAAGCCTGCGCTTGTGTTCCAACTCGGCCAAAGGATTGGTCTGGTCCATGAATTGAGAAAGTTGGGAGGACATGAAAAACTCCTTGACCACACTGATTACCGGACGAGCATTGACTAATTTGTTTGGAGTCAAAGATTCGATATCCATCGTGCTCATGCGATCCTTGATAATCCTTTCCATACGAGCCAAACCGACGCGAAATTTATTCTGGATCAATTCACCAATCGCTCTTACGCGACGATTTCCAAGATGATCGATATCATCTTCTTTGCCCTGAGTGATATTTAATTTTATAACTTCTTTAATGATTGCAACCAAATCTTCTCGGCGCAAAATTCTTGTTTCTTTATTATTAACTCGATCAAAGTCGTAACGATCAAAACGGAAAAACATTGAATGAATCAATTGTCTGGCATTTTCAGTAGTCGCCAAATCACCTGGCCTGATTCTTTTATAAACTTCTTTCAAACCTTCTGCCTCATTCTTGGCGATATCTTTTGAAATTGTTGCCTCTAAATAATCCTCTCCGCCAACTGGTAGATCATTGAACAAACCGCGCAACTCTTCATCAGATCCAAAACCGAAAGAACGTAATAATGAAGTTACGGCAACTTTTCTTTTGCGATCAATTCTTACCCAAATAACACCATTGGCATCGGTTTCAATTTCCAACCAAGCACCACGATTCGGAATCACTTTGGCGCCGTAATATTTCTTACCCTTGATAAATTCCGAAGAGAAAATAACACCGGCACTTCTGATTAGCTGAGAAACCACTACTCTTTCAATACCGTTAATGATCAAGGTTCCACGTTTGGTCATCAATGGAAAATCACCCAAAAAGATTTCTTGGGTCACTGTCTGTTCTGTTTTTTTATTTACCAAAGTTGCCTTGACCCTTAGCGGAGCTTCGTAGGTAACATTTTTTGCCTTACTTTCTACCTCATCAAATTTGCAATCATCCAGATAATGTTCGCCAAAACTCAATTCAAGGTCACGGCCGATAAAATCGGTAATCGGAGAAATCTCGTCAAACAAGTCAGCGAGTCCTTCTTTCAAAAACCATTCGTAAGAATCTTTTTGAATCTCAATTAAATCCGGCATTTCCATAGGTTCACGGAAATCACTTAAACCTATTCTTTTT
>LBWY01000031.1 GCA_000995135.1 Parcubacteria group bacterium GW2011_GWE2_39_37
GGTAACTTCAAATTCGAAACTGCCAGTCTTGTTGATGGTCGCACCGACCACCTTGTCGCCCACATTTTTTTCAACCGGCAAACTTTCGCCGGAAATCATGGATTCATCAACAGCGGAAGAGCCGCGGACAATTTTTCCATCCACCGGAATCTTTTCACCAGGGCGAACGATCACGATATCACCTTCGACGACTTCATCAATTGAGATGTCGACTGTTTGCCCATTTCTGATTACACGTGCACTTTTGGCTTGCAAGCCCATTAATTTTTTAATGGCATCACCGGTCTTGCCTTTGGTTCTGGCTTCCAGCCATTTGCCCAGCACAACAAAGGTGATCAAAAAGGCTGCGGTTTCAAAGTATAGATCGGGAATTTTTCCGCCGATACCCAGAACAGTGCCATTTTTGACTACATAAACAATAAAGTTTACCAAACTGTAAATAAAGGCGGTGGAGGTACCGATAGCGATCAAGCTATCCATATTGAATGTCTTCATTTTTAGCGAAGACCACATACCACGATAGAAACCGGCACCGACAAAGAATTGGATCGGGACGGTAAAGATCAAAGAAATGATGCCGACATATGGCAGAACGCCAGCCTTACCCGGAATGGCGAAGAAATCCAGCAACATGAAATAAAGCATTGGCAAGCTTAGAACAAAGCTGAACCAAAACTTTTGCAGTAAGCTTTTGCTTTCTTTTTCGTGTTTTCTAGATTCATATTCAGTGTCTTTTGTATCAACCTCTTCCGCCTTGTAGCCTGATTTGGCAATCGCTTCGATCAGGGCCTTGGTATTGGTGGCAGATTCATCAAATACTATTGAAGCTTTTTCGGCGGAAAAGTTAACATTGGCCTGTTTTACTCCAGGTACTTTTTTTACCGAGCGTTCAATGATATTGGCACAAGATGAACAGTGCATGCCGAACAAGGAAAGATTGACTCTCTGATTGCTATTCACAGTCTGTGTTGAGACAGTTTTGCTCTCTGTTTTTTCAGTAATTGAGGCGACAGGTTGGTTAATTTTTTTGTCACCAGAAAAAGCTTCAAAAAAATTAGTAAAAGATAAGGTCTTATTTAGCTGTTCCAAAAGTTGCTTAGTTTCTGCCTGTTCTTTTGGAATTTCAAATTCTGCCGATTTGTCGTTCTTGATTTTTCCTTCGAACTGAGGGTTGCCTTGAGCATCTTCAACTATTCTTCCTTCGGCTTCAATTTTCGATTCCATTTTTAGTTTAAAAGTCTTGCCAGAAGTGACAGTATATTTTATGTCATTATCTTTAGTGATTTCCTCGGTTTTTGCCAGGGCAGTTTCTTTTTCTACCTCAGCCTTGTAGCCCGCGACCTCAATCGCTTTTAAAACATCTGCGACTGAATTCAGGTTTTCATCAAGTTGTAAGGTGCCCTTGCCGGTCTGAGCATTGATGTTGACTTGGCTTACTCCTTTTAGCTCTTCCAGTTCAGCAGCGATAATCTTTTCACAGGAGCCGCAATGCATGCCGGAAATACGCAGTTCAAGTATTTTTTTTCCGCCGGTGGCGGATATGTTATTGTTCATATTTTTATCCATTAATTGTATAGTCTGTATCAGTTAATGCTAGTTTAAATTTTTCAATTTCAATCGGTGTTTCCGTATTTATTTCAGCATCCCCTGATGTTAAATCAATTTTTACCTCTTTCACGCCATCAATCTTTTTAAATTTTAGCGTTGCCATCTTAACGCAAGCCTCACAATGCAAGCCTTGCAGCTTAAAATTTATTTTATTCATATTATTAAAGTATTAATTTTATTTATTTAAGAAGAAATAAATCCCCCTAACCCCCGTTCGGCTGAGCTCACGACGAAGCCTTTATTAAAGGGGGAATATTTATTCGACGATCAAGGTTCCTCGAGACATACCCATGCCGCAGGTGACCTTGTATATACCAGTATCGGTAGGAGTAAAATTCCAAACGATTTTGCCGCCAGCTTCTAATAATTCTGGTTGGTCAACCAAACCGGGAATCATAATATAATTCATACAGCCGGCACCATTGTCTTTGGCGTCAATCTCAAAGCGTACCGGTTGGCCGGCTTTAACCGTGAACGTATTGGGAGAAATGTCACGGTCTGAGGTGTAGGTAGTTTTTATGACCTGCTCGTCGCTTGCTGAATCTGTTAACGCCTCGGTTGGTTCGGCATCGGGGACGATTTTCTTTGCACTGCCGCAACCGCATCCACCAGCACTGCCGCAAGTTCCTGGTGCTGCAGCGACCGGCGCGGCATCTTCTTCGGCTGCGGCAGGCGCTGCGCTATTCTTGTCTACTACATTAAAAGAACCAGTGTACATCCCCATGGCACAAGAAAACGGAATCTTACCGACTTCTTTTGGCGTAAATTCAAATACATTCAAACCTTCTTTAAGGTTCTTTTGAATTTTTAATTTTGGCGCCACGATACTGGCCGCGCAAGAAAATGGCGCTTGAGCATCAATTTCCCAACGAACGGGGATTCCTTTGGTAATCGTAAATTTATTCGGACTATAACCACCGGCCAACTCTTTCATTTTTACTACTTGCACCCCATTTACCATTTTTACATTCGGAGATTAAATAAAGACAAGAAGATTACTACTACTCCGGCGAATTTAAAGAATCGCTTGGCAGTTCTTCCCTTCATGACAGAAGTTAATCCGCCGATACTTAACAAGCCTGGCGCAGTACCCAAGGCGAAAAAGGCCATGGTTAAGGCACCGCCGGAAAGACTGCCGGTGCTGACTGCGTAAAGCTGCATCGCTTGGGTAAAGCCGCAAGGCAAGAAAAAAGTCATTGCGCCCAGCATCATCGAGTTCTTGTGACTGTATTCTTTTTGATGTTTATTGATGCCGAATAACTTACTTACGCCCTTTGGCAAAGTTAATTTCCAAGAACTTAAAGCCGGAAAAATCTCAATCAGTTGCAAGCCGATAATCAACATGACTAAACCAACCAGGATGGTTAGAAAACCCATCACTGTGCTTGAAAGCTGAAAAACCGAACCGACACCGCCAAGAATCGCGCCAAAAAAGGCATAACCGGCTATACGGCCGAGGTTAAAGAATAAGTGAGGACGAAACTTTTGACTGGTAGTGGCTTCCGGATGTTTTTCTGCATGCTTAGTGGCCATGCCTAGGGTTAATCCGCCGACTAGTGCCATACAAGTTGAAAAACCGGCAACCAAACCGATCATTACTACTACGCCAAAACTGGAGGGGTTGGAGGCAGCGCCGATATTCAGACTTGTTAATCCAAGTCCTTGTAAAAGCCAGTAGGCACCAAGTACAAACAAGACGGTAAAGCCTAGCTCTTTATAGTCTTTAGGATTTTGGCTGAACAGACTTTTCTTGTCAGCTTCACCGACTTCGTAGCCGGCAGCAGTGATCGCCTCCTCTATTTTATTCAGACTTGGTTTTTCGGCAGCGTAAAAAATTTCAACTTTGCCAGTCTTATAGTTGACGTCAGTTTTTTTGACATTGTGCACCTTGTCAAGTTCTTCTTCGACTAATAGCTCGCAAGAACGGCAGTGCATACCCTTGATTGGCAGGGTAAATTTATTTAAGTTATGTGACATAATTTAGATGTGTTAATTTTTATAAATCAAAACAACACAAAGCAGGAAATAAAAAACTTTCCTGTTTTGTAACTCCAAAAGGAGTCGATCTAAATTATACTCGGAGAATGGTCGAATCGATGAGAGCTTTCTCGGGAGGAGAAAGAGTAGGAGATTGATAGAAAAATTTATTATCAAGAATAACGGCATCGGTTGATGCTATTGATATGGTTAATAGTTGAGATTTTAAAAAACTTAATTTTTGTTCGGAAACGTTTGGTGCATGATCCTTCTGTTCAACACAGCAAGGCATGATATTGTCATGCTGGTGATTTACTGACACCTGTTCTGTGGCCTCCGCTGTTTGCTCGCAGCCTTCTGCCATGTAGCTAGTTTCCAAATCAGTTTTGGTATCGGCTTGTGCTGGTAGTGGATTGATTAAGCCATAGCAAAAGCCGCTAAATATGATAATTATATTTAATATTAAGGTTAAAACGGTAATTTTTTTATTTATAAATTTTTTCATTTCAAATTTTAGCTTTACTGGTAGCAATATAACACGTTTATTTAAAAAATAAAAGTGTCAGATAAAATCTACGTTCAATTTTGAAATCAAATTTTTTTGATAAAAAAAAGACATCGGCTATTGCCGATGTCTTTAAAATTAGGAAGATTACTTCGCCAATTCTGCCTTGATCATTTCATCTACCTGAGAGAATGGAACAGCACCTGGGATGTTGATGCCGTTGATGAAACTGCCTGGTGTGCCTTGAACGCCAAGGGTTTGGCCGTATTCAGCATCTTTCTTTACTTTGGCGGCCATCTCACCAGAAGATAAACAGCTACTGAACTTGCCCATGTCTAATTTTAAGTCTTTAGCAATGGTTGTAATATATTCTGTGTTTAACTTATCTTGGTTGGCATATGCTGCATCCAGATATTCCCAGAATTTGTTCTGCTTGCCGGCGCATTCTGAGGCTTCAGCTGCTTTTTGTGCATAAGGATGGATTGATTCTAGTGGGAAGTGCTTGAAGACCCATCGTACTTGTGTCGGATAAGTTTTCATTACCTGTTTCATGGTGTCATGAAAGCGAGTACAGAAAGGGCATTGGATATCTGACCATTCAACGATAGTAATTTTTGCGTTCTTGTTGCCACGGATGTGGTCATCTTTGGCTACTTGTACGCTTACCGGTTTGCCAGCCTCCGGTTTGGAAGGGGTTGGGTCGTTCGGTTCATTGTTTGTTCCCTCGTCAACAACTTCTGCAACTTCGCCATCGGTATTACCGGTAATACCTAGCTCTTTTCTCATAAAAATACCCAAAAAGACTAAAAAACCGATTAGAGAAACTACGGCCACGCCGCTTGCCAATCCGAGTATGAAACTGGATTTGGACCTGATCATTTTATCCATAAAGTTTGATTGCTAATATATATTTATAGCAAGTTAGTTATTTAATAGGTGTATTTTATCACCTTAACGATTGTTTTTCAATTATTTTTTATTGCATTTTTCACAATGCTCGACCCAGGGTTCACGATCCAAATCTTCTTGGCTAATTTCAGTGCCGCATTCTATACAACGGCCATAGGTGCCATCCTTGATTCGATAAAGAGCATCCTCGATTCGGTTTAGGATGTCCCGGTGAACGCGCAATAACGACTCTTCGATAATATCTTCGGCGGCATCTTGTGCCAGGTCTTCCGCATTGGGATTATCCATGGCTTCCTCGGGTGCAGACAGTTTATTGATTTCTGCTTCGATTGAAGCCCTCTCTACTTTTAATTTTTCCTCCATTTGTTTGAGAAATTCTTCCTTATACATCTTTTTATTTTATAGAATTAAATTATCGCTATTTATTTTAGCATATCTGTTGAATTTAATACATCCTACCCACAACCTAGACATGGCTAATGTTTACAGATGTTAAATCTGTATACTTCGACTTTATCTTCAATTTTCCAAGTCTTTTCAGCTACCATAGCAATGTTTTGCTCTACTTTTTCATTTAATGGCCAATAGTCAGTTATTATTAAGTATGCAGTGCAAAGATTAAGTCGTTCAAGTGGCTCCTTTAAGATTTTATAATCAAACTCTGTTGCTGACATAATTTTTTCATATCGCAAATTTAACTCACTTGCCATGGGAACAGAGTAGTAATGAAGATTTCCCCAATAATTGTCTTGATAATAAGGACCGAAACCGTAGATGTTGATTGCACCCGCCCCAAAAAGTTGGTTGGCAAAAACTAGGTAACCGTTTTTACCACCCTCTGTTTTATAGATCGATTCAATTGCACGATAGTCAACTTGTCTTATGCTGCTTATATTTGTTCTAGAAATATCGTCGCTTCTTTGATAAGTAAAATACCAGGCGGTCGTAGCGAAACAGGCAAAAATAAATGCAGTCAATATTTTTGATTTTTTTGTGGCGGTTTGCCATTTTTCAAACAGTCTTACAAGGTAAATTAAAAAAATCGGCCAAATACTCCACTTGGCGACAATTAATAGCCGCTGAACATAATTCAATTGGTCGATAATGGTGTATTTTGGAATTTCAAAAGAAGATGCAAAAAACCAAGCAGAAATAATGAAACTAAGCCCAGTTAAAACCAAATATCTGTTTGGCTTGCTCAAATTCTTTTTAAATGAAAAGAAAATAATTACTAGAATCACTATTGGCAAATGAAGACGCTCCAACCAATATAATACGGAAAGGAAAAAAGGGGGACCATCCCATACATACCAAGTAGGATCGCCAAATACATTTATGAATTTCCCGATGAAATAAAAAGGGTTAGCAATTATCAAGCTATTGCCGTTTAACCAATTAAAAAAAATAAAAGCAAAAACTACTGCAAACGAAATAATTGTTGTCCACGCAAAAAGAATTTTACGCTTAGCATTTTTTATAACAAGATGTAGAATTATAAAACTTGCCAAAATATTTATGCCAACAAGAGGGTGAACTAATATAGTACTAATTGATAATATCCAAGCTGTATATATTTTTTTATTTTCGCCACCTTTTACATAAAGGTATGCTTCGGTCAGGGCTAATATCCCCAGGCTTACTGAAAAATTAAAAGGAGAAGTATAATAGAACTGATTCGGTAGTAATAGCAATGCTGATATTGCAATTAATCCTCTTTTTTCTGGAATATTAAAGCTTTTTAATAATGCAGTCCCTGATCGGAACAAGATTAAAACAAAACTTATTGGCCCGAACCATCGTTCAATCGAATTAAACTCCCAGCCGGACACATAATTTATTAATAGCTCCCACACGTATTGACCTATGTAGAATGGATTAAGCGGTAAAATTTTACCATATATTGCAATATGGCTAAGGGCTGCCTGATGTAAAAGTGTATCAAAACCAAAGGTTAATTTAAAACGAAAAGCAACTACTGTTAAGAAGATAAAAAAATATAATAAAGCAAGTATTTTATTTTTTTCGTTATTTAAATCCTGATAAACAAGTACCCAAGAAGCGGTTAAAAAAAACAAAAAAATATACCCATTTAGATCAAGCCAGGGGGAAGAATGACCGTCTATCATTGGATGAAATTTAAAAACTATAGCCAAAAGAGTCAGAAGCGCAAAACCAAATATTGAATTTCTTTTTATTTGTAAATCAGTTTGTAATTCAAATCTAAAATTATTAGTCTTCCGCAACAAAGCAATACTAAAAACAAAAAAATTAAAGCTAGCCCAAACTATCAGCGACTTAATCGTAAATCCAAATGAATAATAAAGCAGTGATAAAGTAATTAAGTGGAAACTTAATAAAACAATATCAGCATCAAAAACCTTGCCTAAAAATGATTTACAAATGATCTTGTACTGTATTGTAAATGTTAAAATCCAAAAAAGCAGACCAAAAAAATTGAGATTAATCAGAAGGAAAAAGACCGAAAAACAAAAAAGCAGTCCATGAATTAGCAAGAACTGCTTGTTTGTAAAATCTATCTTTCGCATTAGTTAAATAACTCGCTGAAAAATCTTGCAATTTTCTTCTTGTCTGGGACTTCAACCTTTTGTTTTGTTTCATCAACCGCTAAAATTCTTCCCCAAAAATCATTTGACCCTAGGTATGGATAGGGGTATGAATAAATGGCTGGTTTAAAAACATAGTTCTGACTAAATTTTACTTTTTGTTTAAAAAATAGCTTCTGTACCGTTGCTTCGCCAAACACCTTTAGTACTGCATTGCCTTCAGTTGGATAATAAAAAGTGGCAATCTGTTTAACAAAGCTTTTCGCAGGCTTGCTATTCCATTGATAATAAGCCTTGGTAACTTTTGAACCACACTTTAAATTTACAGTTGTGGATGCGCGAAAGTTTCCTCCATTTGGCTGAGCAACACATTTTTCTTTAGGCAAAACTTCGGCTGCAGAGACCGTTTGGAACAAATCAGTTGAAGCTGACCAAATAAATGCAGTAGCCACTCCCACAAAGAAGGCAAGAATAAAGATTGCATGGAAGGATCTTACTTGGGTAGTTTTTATAAAAACAAAACTTTTGCCCCACCAAGAATAAGTTTCGCTTGTGGCTTGGTCAATTTTTCTCTCCTTTTTAATAGTAGCCATAATTTTATTTAATAATTAGCTTCTTTTTGCTTAAAAGATTAATAATGTCTGACAATGTAATAATTCCGATTACTTTTTTATCATTGTTAATTACTGGTAAGGAATAAATTTTATTTTTTTGAAATATTTTCAATATTTTCTCAATCGATATAAAAGGGCTAATAACAAAAGGCGTCTCACTCATAACATCTTTTGCTTCTGCTTGTGTGAGTTTTTCGAAGCTTTTTCTTTGTTTTATGCTTAAATTACCATCTAATTTTGATTTTTTTAGAAAATCTATATAGGTTGGCAAATGAATCATTGGAAAACTTCTGGCAAAAAGATCTGTTTCAGTTATTATGCCTAGTAATCTTTTTTGTCGATCAACAACAGGTAGGGCATGAAAGCCTTTACCGTGTAAAATGGCAGCTACTTCAGAAATTGACGCTTCGGGTTTAACAGATATAACCCTTTTTGACATTATATTTTTTGCATTCATCTCTTTTATTTTAGCATAATTAAATCAGCCAAACAAGATAAAACCCTCCCTGTGAATTGATCAGGTTTTGGAGTTAGAAAAATATCAGCATAATTAAGAAATTGTGCGCTATATAAAAATGAGAAAATTTAATTGTAAATTAAAAAGAGTAAATACTTTCGGATTTACTCTTTTAATCGATTTATTGCTATTTGGCTAGGTTAATGAAAGGCAAAGTGGCGTTCGGTATCATTTGTGTCGGTAAGACGCCATTCCATTTTTCGACTGCAGACTTTTGTACTTCCAAAGCTTTTAAATTTACATATTTGTCATTGTTCGCTGCATCAGATTGAAGCTTGATGGCTTCTGCCTCGGCCTTGGCCTGGGCGATTCTTTGCGCAGCCTCTGTCTTAATTCTTTGCAGATCATTTTCGGCTTTCAAGGCTAATTGAGAATTCATCAACCACGAAGTATTTGCTTAGACGATTAAAAAGCTCGTTTTTTATTTCATCTTTTACCTTGGCTCTTTGCTCGATTAATTCTTGGGCGGTGAATTTAGCAGTAACCGCTTTCACGCTTTCCTGGATTGAAGGATCAACAATTCTTGATTCGTAATCGGCACCTACTTCTTGCCATAGTTTGTTCGAAACGTCAGCTTTCAAATGATAGTTCAGAGCTAATTGGCTTTCCACAGTCTGGATATCCTTGGAATAGGCCATCGCCTTAACCTCCATTTTGGTTGTTTGGACATTGATTTTTTCTACGCTCTGCACGATTGGAATTCTAAAGTGAATGCCCTCATTCATGATCTTATCCTGCACGGCACCGAAATTCATTACAATGCCTCGTTGTCCGGCACCGATCAACACAAACGGATTAATGATGGTAATTACAATAAAACCGATAACCACAATCAAGATCCATTTTAAGCCTTTTAGTTTTTCATTCATAAATATATTTTAATATTAGACCTAAATTATATCATGGCTTTAGTTTTTTGACCACAAAACATGGTTTTAAAGAGTGGACAGACAGAGTCTTTGTTTAGTATAATGCAGATGATATTTATTAATGACTTTTGTAATATGAAAAAGAAGATTGTGTTAAAAATCGGTTCTTCGACTTTGACTGCAGGCACAAAAATGATTTCTCGCGGGAAAATTGAAGATCTTAGCAGGCAAATTTTAGCCTTGCGTGAGCAATACGACATCGTATTGGTGTCTTCCGGAGCGATTGCTACCGCACGGCAGTTTATCAATATCAATGGCCGAGAATCAATGGTTGAATCCAAGCAGGCGATGGCGGCCATTGGTCAGCCGATTTTAATGCAACTATACAATCAAGCCTTTAGTGATTTTGGCATCCAGACGGCGCAATGTTTGATGACCTATGATGATTTTGCCAGACAGACTTCCAGCGTCAATACATTGAACACTATCAATGAATTATTGAAATATGGCGTAGTGCCGATTATCAATGAAAACGATACCACGGCGGTGGAAGAAATCGTTTTGGGTGACAATGATAAATTATCCGCTCTGGTCGCAGTTTTGATAAAAGCGGATTTATTGGTCTTGGCCAGTGACATCGATGGTTTGTTTGACAAGAACCCGCATCTTTATGCGGACGCTAAATTGATTCCAGAAATCAACGACTTGGAACAGGCGGGAGAACTAGTTGAAGAAAAATCGGGCGGTCTCGGAACCGGCGGCATGAGTTCCAAGTTGGCGGCCGCAAAAATTTGCAAGCAAAACAATATCGAGACCTGGATTATGAATGGCGGACGAAATAATTTTTTAGTAGAGGCGTTGGAGGGTAAGAGTGTTTTTACTAGGGTGCTGTAGATATTAAAATCAAATAAAAAACTGCAAAGATTTTCTTTGCAGTTTTTATTGTTTTAATTGAAGCTTTATTTTAAAAGAATATTTTTAGTCAATCTAAATGTTACAAGAGTTTCTCCTGCGAACTTGAAAAAATTCAGTCAGAATTCGAACGGAGGCCAAGGAGAATGCGGCACTGTTTGACCCCGGGAGCACCCGGGGGAGTTTGCCGCATTC
>LBWY01000032.1 GCA_000995135.1 Parcubacteria group bacterium GW2011_GWE2_39_37
GCAAGAAATTATAAAAAAGTCTTGGCCGATCGGTCTGACTATTGTTTTTAACCTGATTTATTTACGCGCCGATACTTTGATTTTGTCTCTGTTCAAGGGCCAGGCCGAGGTCGGAATTTATGGCGCTACCTACAAGGTGATCGATGTTTTGATTACCCTGCCTTTTATCTTTGCCGGGATAGTTCTGCCGATTATGACTTTGGGCTGGCAAACAAGCAAAGAGCGTTTTAATATGATAATGCAGAAAGCTTTTGATTTTATGGTTATTCTGGCCTTGCCGCTGGTCTTTGGCGCACAATTCGTTGCAGAACGGATTATGACCTTGGTGGCAGGTGAAGATTTTGCTGCTTCGGGCGTAATCTTAAAAATACTTATCGCTGCCAGCAGCATAATTTTTGTCGGCACGATGTTTTCCCATGGCGTAATCGCTCTGGACAAGCAAAAGAAAATTATTAGCGCCTATATTTTCACAGCTATCTCTGCCTTGGCAGGGTATCTGATCTTCATACCGAAATATTCATACTATGGTGCGGCCTGGGTAACAATTTATAGTGAACTGATCATCGCGTTGGCCTCTTTCTACATCGTTTGGAAATACAGCCGTTTCCTGCCAAATTTAAAAATTGTGGGCAAGTCCTTGTTAGCTTCTGTAGGCATGTCAGTTGTACTTTATTTTTCATCAAATCTAAATTTATTTGCCGTATTATTTTTTGCAACTGCAAGTTATTTTATTTTTTTATATTTATTAAAAGGAATAGAAAAGCAATATTTATTGGATCTGATTAGGAAGAGCTAAAATTAATTCCTTAATGCATTTTTTAAGCAAACATAAAATCTACCCCATGCCAAAAAATATTTTAATTACCGATACTGTTGCCAGCAACATCAAGTTTGTTAAAATCTTGATTGAAGAGCTTGGTAAGAAAAATTTTAATTTTTCTTTGGCAAGCAGCAATAAACAGAACGGCTTATCCGGCTTTTTCAAGCAGCAGGAAAAAAAGATTGTAAAGTTTTTCTTTGGTCCGAATTTGGACGGCAATAACTACCTCAACTATGCAAGCTTTTTGACAGCTTTAATACCATTATTGCTGATTAATTTTTTTAATTTGGCATATTTAAAGTTTAAGAAAAGAATCGACACGATCATTTGTCTGGGGTTGAATGATAAAATAATTATCACGCCACTAGCCAGGATTTTAGGCATAAAAGTTCTTTGGCTGGAATTACCACCAATCAATATTGAGGCAAGATCTTTTTGGTTGATAAAATTCATGTCTCGTTTTGCAAACATTGCTGTTTTCAATAGTTATAATAAAGCCCTTTTGGGCAGGGCAGGTATCAATGAAGATTCGGTTACTATTCTTCAGCCAGGTATCAACATCAATCAATTCAAATTTCAGGAAAATATTTTTAGTACTTTGGCACATGCAGAACAGACACAAAAAAAGTTTTTTTCTATCGGTACGATCGTTGACCTGGATCAGCAGGAAAAAATCGAATCTTTATTCCAGGCGGTAAAAAAATGTTTGACTATCATTTCCAATATGCAGATCATTATAATTGGAGAAGGGAAAGAGAAAAAGAATCTGATGTGGCTGGCGAAAAAAATGGAAATCGAATCCTTGGTTTGGTTTGTGGGTGAACAGGCTCACCTCAGAAAATGGCTGGATGGCTTGGATATTTATGCAGTGACCACCGAACAGTTAAAGATTAATGATCTTTTAACTACGCTGGAGGCAATGGCAGCAGAGTTGCCGGTTATCGGCCAATATGAAGCTGGCCTAGAGGATGCGATATTTGACGAAAAATCTGGATCTTTATTGAAATTTGACGATAGTGAGATGTTAGCGCAAAAAATCATCAAACTGCACCAAGATAAACATTATCGCGAACGTTTGGGCAAGGCAGGCAGGGAAAGGGTTGAAAAATATTTCAATTCCGCTAAGATGTTGGAACAGCTGGAGAAGATGTTGTAACGGTCTCAAATCAAGCTTTGTTTTTCTATTCATGGTTTTGTTATATTGCTAAATTGTTAAATTGCTATCCCTTTTTAACACTCGTAAAAAACAATATAACAATTTATCAATATAACATTTTATGAAAATTTTAATCACTGACGAACAGACGGGCAAACGCTTGGATGTATTTTTGACCGAAACCTACCCCGATCGCTCTCGCAGTCAATTGCAAAAACTGATCAAACAAGGTGCGATCACTATAAACTACAAGAACGTCACCCCCCACCATTTTTTAAAAGCCGGCGATGAGGTTGCTGTTGATTTTGAAAAAAAAGTGGAAGAAAAAAAGGGTAAAGAAAAAGATAGCCAAGCAGAGAAAATTTCACTCAAGCTGCCCGCGCTCAAGGTAGTCGAGGAAACCGATGATTATCTAGTCATCAACAAGCCGAGCGGTCTGATTATCCATGGTGCTGAACACATCAATGAACCGACACTGGTAGATTATTTATTAAAAAAATATCCGAAAATCAAAACAGTGGGCGATGATGAAGCGCGTCCAGGCATCGTTCATCGTCTAGACAAAGATGTGAGCGGATTGTTGGTGGTTGCCAAAACGCAAAAGTTTTTTGAACATCTAAAAAACCAATTTCAAGATCGAACGACTGATAAGAGATATACTGCCTTGGTTTATGGTAAGGTCCTCAAGGATGAGGGGCAAATAAAATTTTTAATTGAGCGTTCTGCGACCGGACACAAGATGGCCGCTAAGCCAGCGAACCAGACCGGGAAGACCGCAATCAGTGAATTCAAAGTTTTAGAACGTTATATCAATTACACTTTGCTTAAGGTAAAAATTATCACCGGCCGAACTCACCAGGTGCGAGTTCATCTGTCAGCCTATGGCACGCCGATTGTTGGCGACAACCTTTATGGCACCAAATTAACCAAGGATAAAAATAAAAAATTGAATACTGACAGGGTTTTTCTGGTGGCGGACGAATTGGCTTTCACTGATTTGGCCGGCGAAAAGAAATCTTTCAAAATAGACCTGCCAGGTGAGTTCAAAGATCTTTTGAGCAGGGTGAAGTAAGATTTTTTAGAACAAAAAAGACACCTCTGTCATCTCGACGAGTCAGCAGACGAGGAGAGACCTCGGGGCGAGGCAATAATATAAATACAAACAAAGTAAAGTTTAAAATATTTAAATATTTTTTACCAATCAAATAAAAACTTTAATTTTTATTTTTTCCCGAGATCTCTCACTTCGTTCGAGATGACAGAGGGCGATAAATTTTTTTTCATTTAAATTTCGTTTTATCTCACCCCCCCTTAAGTGTGTCATCCCGGACTCGATCCGGGACCCAGGGTTGACTAGTAAAAATGATAAATTCGATTAAGTTAATAAATTTCTACGAACTTAAAAGAGTGCGGCAAATATTTTATAATTTCCTATTAACCCTGGATCCCGGTTCGTAGACCGGGATGACAGAAAAGAATTATGATCATCTCTTTCGGCGGCAATGCCGGTTCGGGCAAATCTACAATCGCAAAGATGTTGGCAGAAAAACTCGGCTGGCAGCGTTATTATGTTGGCGGTATTAGACGGCAAAAAGCAAAAGAACGTGGCCTGACGCTTTCCGAATATAATATATTGGGTGAAAGCGACCCATCGACAGACCTAGAAGTTGATGAATATCAAAGAGAGCTGGGCAAGACTTTGGATAATTTTGTAATCGAAGGTCGGACTTCTTTTTTTCTTATTCCTCATTCATTCAAAATTTTCCTGGATGTAGATGAGAATGTGGCGGCCAAAAGATTATACGAGGAATGTAAGAAAAAAAACGAAAGAAATGAAGGTGATTTATTGAAAAGCGTCGAAGAGGCATTGGCATTGCTCAGGCAGAGAAAACAGAGCGATGACTTACGTTACCGCAAATATTACAATGTTGAGGCTTTTAATCCCGCAAATTTTGATTATGTTCTGGACACTACCAACCTCACTCCAGATCAGGTTTTTGACCAAGTTTATCGAGCGGTTAAGGAAAAGTTAGCCAATATTGACAAAAGCTAGATAATATTATAGTATTTCAGAAGAGTAAAAAGAGTAATTCTAGCTGCTCAAAAGGAATAGAACACCAGTTCTATTTTTATAATTTAAATATATAAAATAATTTATTCGAAATAATTCGGACATTAATTCGTTAAAAATTCGGATTTAAAAACATATGGCTGAAAAGAAAGCAGTAAAAAAACAACCTCGAGTTGAGAAGACAATCACTACTGATGTTGAATCAGTGAAGCAGACAGTTGCCTTGTTAAAGCCCGGCATGACTGTTCGAATTCATCAGAAAATCAAAGAATTGAACACCAAGAATGAAGAAAAAGAACGTGTTCAGTACTTTGAAGGCATCATTATCGCCCGCAAAAACAATAAATTGACCGGCGGCACCATTACTGTAAGAAAAGTTTCTGATGGCGTTGGTGTTGAAAAGATTTTCCCGTTGACTTTGCCGACTATCACCAAGATTGAAATGAAGAAGGAAGCCGAAGTAAATCGCGCTAAACTTTATTTCTTGAAACGTGGTTACAAGAAAAAACTAAAAGAGAAAAAGTTAGCTTAATACACTTTTCCACGCCGAGGTGGTGAAATGGTATACACGCAACCTTGAGGTGGTTGTGGGAGCAATCCCGTGGAGGGGTTAATAGTTATATCGGGCGCATAGCTCAGCTGGTTAGAGCACTTCGTTTACACCGAAGGGGTCCAGGGTTCGAATCCTTGTGCGCCCACAAATAAACAAAAAATACACTCCAAAATAAGAGTGTATTTTTGTTTGTAAAAAATATTGACACAACATAAAAAAAGTGCTATTGTATACAGTTATTTTGTTCATTAAAACAATTGACTGCTAATTTTAGCCATAAATAATTAATTGCTAAAATTAGCAGTCAAACTCATCAAAAAAAGAAGGAAACTTGAAGTTTTATTTGTCGTAGTGTTGCGAATTCGATGTCCAACCCTAACCCTCGTCAACCGAGGAAAAAGGAAAAAGGAGAATCATCATGAAAAAAACCTTGTTGTATGCAATTATCGCGATGTTTTGTTTCATCGGCCGTCCGGTCCTCGCCATGAACGACGAGGCCGTAAACGATTTCTGCGTTTACCTCGAAAACGACGATGAAAAGGTCATCAAGCTGTGCGGGGAAACTTTGGTGGGAGCCAAAACCGGTGAGCTCTTCAAGACTAATGCCAAAATCGTCACTCAGTACCTTGAGATCTTCGGCGGCTTGAACAAAATTCGCTTTGAAGCTGTTGCCGCCAAATCCGCCCAGGTGGAGATACGGATTCAGAAAGGCGAAAACAACACGACAACTGCCATTTTTTGCCAACAAAAGCAGAATCAATATGTTCACTTCATAAACAACGACCTCGTCGGCGACTCCTACGTTCAAGATGTTACCGCCAGCGCAAAGGGATGTTTCGATAATGAGACTCCCCCTGATGCTATCTTCAGAGAGGTACTCGGGGTTCAAGAGGTCGACGATGATGAAAAAGAAAGAGCCGATGAGAGGTGCACAACCGTCATTGAAAACCGTGCCCCTGGCGTAGTTATTCCGCTGGATGTCACGGCGTCTTACGTGCCCGAGGTGCAAACAGATCACCTTAAGAGTGAGTTGTGCTCGATGTTCGGCAACGAGTATGCTGCCATCCGCGTCTGCACTTACGTGTGGAAGGTATCCAATCATTTCGTGGATAATCAAAATGCTGATTCCATCAAGAACTTCAGGAATCTTGCGCTCATCCTCGAAAATCACGATTTCGAGCCTGTGGGAGTTAAACAGGTAACGCATAAACCCATCGAAGTTACGATGGACGATGACACCACAGATATATACTGTGGGGACGGTTATTCGGTTGATCGATACTCAGAGGACCATCTGAAAGATGTCGTCAAGGCAATTCATTATTGCATAGTGAAGTAACCACCATAACTTTGATTTCCAAAACCCGATCACAAACCGCATTCTTTCGAGAAGGCGGTTTTTTATTTTGACAAGAATTCGATTATAATATATGTTGTAATTTACTGTTCGTTGCACAACATTGTCCCTTAAACGGGAATGTAATCTAGTAGTAAAAAGGAGAGGTCATGAATTTGAACGGCAAACTGCTTGAAGAAGTGAGAAAAATCAAGAAAGAGGAGCTTATTGTTCCTTCCAAAACTGTCAGCCCCAAAGCCCCGCTAAGTTATGGCGAGCTGTCTTTCGAAGAGTCGCAGGTAGTTACTCAACTCTTCAGACTAAAAGAACAGTTATTAACCTTCTACGAGGAAGGTGCCAAGGCTGGTGATAGCTGGAACCCTTCTTATCAAGAAATGAAAGAGGGCTTTAAAGATCCTCAAGGGAAGGTCATGACACTCATATCCCTTCTCTATGTTTCTTTTCGACTTCGCTTCGAGCTTTGTGAAATCGAAATGGCTTTTGTCTTCGACGGAACAAAGATTTCACAGCCCACTGGCTATGAACAGCCGGGAGATTTGATTGTCTGTATGAATATCGACAAGGCAATAAAATTTTTTTGCGGAGAGCGTTTCGGCATCCCACAGTTTTTTACTTCCCCTCACTGATGTGCGGGGATTTTTTTATTCCAAAAAAAAGCGGCAACTGGTGTTGCCGCATGGGTTTATATTTCGGGTGGTTCAAGAGCTCGGCGACGTTTTTCGTCGCGCTCTGCTTTTTTGCTTATATTTTTTTCCCACAATTTTTTATTGTTCAGTATTTGATAAAGATCATGTGTTGTAAAATCTGGTTGGGACTTGTACATGTCTTCCAACTCTGCCCATCTTGCCCAATCTTCCGGTGAAGTTTCTTTGTAGAACCAGCGTGGGTACACTTCAAAAAGTTTCCCGCTTGTCTTAACGTTGGGACCGGCAAAGGCCTGTCTTTGGCCGCAGATTGGTATTGAGATTGTACCGGGACAGTATTCGGCATTAAGAAGCGACTGGATGGTCCCAGCTGTTATGAATCCCAGCCACACATTTAATTGCCTATCCACGATGACTATAAAACTTCCCCTTACATTAAATGTGCCCTCCCAAAAGAAATCGATTCTTTGGTTTCGAAGCCAGCTATCGGGAGCTTTAATGAGCCATTGTGTATTGATCGATGGCAGTAGCAGCACTTCGATTGTTGCTCGTATTGCACTGCCCATGTTCCGATCAAGCAACTCGCTCTTTTTCTTCTGTTTTGCATTCCATTTTGTAATCCATTTTGCTAGCCATTGGTTAAAACGGTACAAGCCGAAAAGGATAAACAACAATATTGCACATTCAAACAGTTGCCAATACAGCGTTCCCATTTGTTCCTCCGTAGAGAGCCTACTCGCCGTAGCAAGCAAACCGTTAACTTGTCAGCCTTGATGTTTAAGGTATTTTTACCACTGACAAATAACACTGAATTATTGCATTTTACCGTGCTTATGTCAATTCCAAAACAAAAACCAACTTTTAAAGTTGGCTTTATTAAATTAGACTGAGAGTTTAAAATTCAGCAGAATTTTCAATTTCAAATTTTTTGGCAGGCTTCCATAAGTTGATTTTAAAAGTGATAGCAGACATCCTTAGGGCAAAGCAAAAAGCTAAGAGAATATTTATAAAAAGCATGCTATTAATATAATTTCGTCCATACCAAAAGGCTGCGCCCAAGACTATCGCTACTGACGCATACAAATCACGATGCATGATTTCCGGGACTTCATTCATGACCATGTCCCTGATCAGTCCTCCTCCGACCGAAGTTATGACAGCGAAAAAAACTACGGCAAATAGTCCTAGGCCTGCATTAACCGCGTGATTAGCTCCGATCAAGGCAAAGACTACCAAGCCGATGGCATCTAAAACAAGCATGAAGCTGTTGATTTTTTGAAATTTCTTAAAGAATAAAATCGTAAAAATTATGCCTATGATTATAGTCGCAATATATTTTTCATCAAAAAAATAAAAAGGAACATGATTTAAAATCAGTTCCCGTATGGTGCCGCCACCCACTGCGGTAAGAAAAGCACAGACAAATATTCCGAATAAATCAAAATCTTTTTTGATAGCAAAATAACTGCCGTAACTTGCAAAGGCAAAAGTACCTATTAAGTCTAAGATGAGTATTTCGTTTATCATTTTGATTGAAAATCTCTTATATTTATAATAGCATAGGCTAATAATAGCGACAATGCTTAGTTATAAAAAGCAAAGGAAATATTATCTAGCTTAGATTAGCCCTGCTGTGCTATAATAATAAAAGTAAACTTTAATCATTTTAATATGAATAAAAAAACTGCATTGTTAATTCTTTTGGTCTTATTTCTTTTACTGGCCATAACTTTTGCATTATTTTTTCAAATAAAAAAAATTAACAATAAAAACCAAGAAGTTGTTCCGGAGGTAATCCAGCAAAAAACATTGACTGAAGAAAAAGTCGAAAAGCAAACAGAAGCTTTAAATGCTCTGGTGCAGACGGCAGAGGTAATCAAGGCTAGCAGTACTCTGGTCAAAGAGCAGTCGGAAAAACAAGTGGAAGTTTTAAAGGAGCTCGAACAGGTGAGTGAAGAAATTAGTGCAAGCAGTACATTAGTTAAAGAAAGAGAAAGAATGCAAGCTGAGGTGTTGAAAATGTTGGAGCAGGTTAATGAGAGAAAATAAGAAAATTTTTATCAATAGGAATACAAAAAGACAGAACACATGTTCTGTCTTTTTTTGATATTGTGGGCCGTATAGGATTTACCCCTACGCTAACGCTTCGGGGCATAAACTTCTCATCCTATTCAAATCTACATAAACAATAAAACTCACCTTGAAGGCGAGTCTTATTATTATATGTGGGCCGTATAGGATTCGAAGGGGCGGAAGCCCCACGACGAAAAAGATTAACGGCTAATGATTTAAATTATTTTTACAAATACAATCTGTATTAAATTTGTGGCACCCTTGTTTTTATAGGTTCTTTTGCCCAGAACAGCCCACAATTAAAAAGAACGGAAAAAATCCGTTCATTTTAATTGTGGGCCGTATAGGATTCGAAGGGGCGGAAGCCCCACGACGAAAAGTATAAATGTTATTTTGATTTATTACTCTTTCTTTTAAAGAATTGTAATTAGATATTTTCAATCTTTTGTTTTATAGGTTCTCTTACCTAAACATCCCACAATATAAAAAAACAGAACATTCGTTCTGCCTTTTTATATTGTGGGCCGTATAGGATTCGAACCTATGACCGTCTCGTTAAGAGCGAGCTGCTCTACCAGCTGAGCTAACGGCCCGATTAAACCATTAACAGTTAACATTTGACTATTAACTTTTTGTTGGTTAACAGCTAAGTGTTAATTGTTACTGGTTATTTATGTGGCTGGAGAGAGACTTGAACTCTCGACCTCGGCGTTATGAGTGCCGCGCTCTAACCAGCTGAGCTACCCAGCCTATTTTAACTTTTAACCTTTGACCGTAAACACTTAACAAATTCAATTGGTGTTAATAGTTAAATGTTAACTGTAAATTGTTATTCTAGTGCACCCGGCAGGGATTGAACCCACAACCTTCTGGTCCGAAGCCAGACGCTCTATCCAATTGAGCTACGGGTGCTTTTAAACTATTAACCTTTTGATCACCTGCTTGCCGGTAGGCGGGTTAACAATTAACAAACTCCCTAAGAGGGACCCCAAAACCTGGTGTTTTATACAAAAAACTCCCCATCTGAGAGCTTATTTAATACTAATATATTTTATTAATAAAATCAAGCCACGAAAAAATTCTTTGAATTATCGTGGCAGGCCGTGAAAACTCTAAGAATTATCGTGGCAGGGAAGGTGAAAACTATAAGAATAATCGTTTTGGTACAAAAAAATCCGGCAATCGCCGGACTTTTTATATTTTGAAAAACTTATTTTTTCAAAGAATCTTTCAGAGTTTTACCAGTCTTGAATTTTGCGACTCTTACTTCTGGAATCTGGATTCTTTCGGTAGGATTCTGTGGGTTTACACCACCGCGAGCGTGGCGTGATTTGGACATAAAAGTTCCAAAGCCGGTGATGGTAACTTCATTACCGATTTTTAATTCGCTGATGATGATGTTTACCAATGCTTCTAGCACGCCTTCGGCTTGCTTTTTGTTTAGATTGGATTCGGTTGCCAATCTTTCGATTAATGCAGCTTTATTCATATTTTTTATTTAATTTATATTAATATTTTTTATAATTGATTTTATCTCAATTGCTTTTTTGCTCTTTTCATCTATCGTGACCAATACTCCATTCAACATTGCCGGACCGCTTTCTGGGATTTCGTGCTTGTATTTCACTTGGGTCAAGAAGGTTTTTATTATGTCTTCTTTTTTCACTCCCAGTACGCCGTCGCTTGCCCCTACCATGCCCACGTCGGTAATGTATGCAGTTCCTGATTCAGTGATTTTTGCGTCATTGGTCATCACATGAGTGTGTGTTCCCAGAACTGCGCTCACCTTGCCATCCAGGTAATAGCCCATCGCGATTTTTTCTGAAGTCGCTTCTGCATGGATATCAACTATTATAGCAGACAAATTTTCGCTTGCCAAGTTCTCTACGGCTAATATTGCCTCTATTTCTCGGAAAGGACAATTGTAGTCCATCGACATGAATACGCGGCCAAGCAGGTTTATTACCAAGATTTTATGTTTACCTTTTTTTATGACACTGTAGCCTTTGCCGGGAACTTCGGTCGGGAAATTAGCCGGCCTGACAACAGGCAATCCTTTGGTAAATATCTGTTCGGCCTGCGTCTCACGATCGAAGGCATGATCGCCCAGGGTGAAGAATTCTACGCCTGCCTCCATTAATTCAACAATGGTTGCTTCTGTAATGCCTTTACCATGAGCTGCATTTTCTGCGTTAGCTATTATGACATCCGGCTTGAATTCTTTTTTCATTTGCGGCAAAGCTTTCTTAAGCGCTTTGCGTCCGATTTTTCCATTGATATCGCCAAAGAACAAAATTTTCAACATAAAATTATCTATAGTTACAATTATTGTAGAAAATAATTAAAAATAAATGCGCATTTCTCTGATAACGCTCACCTTGATTTCTCCAGGGTATTTCAATTCTTGTTCAATCTTTAAAGCGATCTCTTTGGCCACATTGCGTGAGCCCAGATCATCGACTTTTTCTGCTTCGACAAAGACACGGATTTCACGGCCAGCCTGGATAGCATAGGCTTTGTCGACTCCATCAAATGAAGTAGCGATTTTTTCCAATTCTTCCAAACGATAGATATATTGTTCGAATGAATCATGTCTGGCGCCTGGTCTGGCAGCAGAGATCGCATCGGCTACTTTTACGATAATAGAAATCAAGCCTTTTGGACGGTCATCATGATGAGTCTCAATCGGGGCGATGATATCTTCTGATAAACCGAACTTCTTTCCGATGTTGGCGCCGATTTCCGGATGGGTGCCTTGCACCTCGTGATCAACTGCTTTACCGATGTCATGCAATAAGCCACCCTTCTTGGCCAAAGAAACATCAGCACCCAACTCTTCGGCAAGCATACCGGAAAGGTGAGCCACCTCGACGCTATGTCTTAAAGCATTTTGGCCATAGCTTGTTCGATATTTCAAACGGCCAATGATCTGAACCAATTTTGGGTCGAAGCCAGTGATACCCAGTTCATACATCGCTTCTTCGCCAGCCTTTTTGATATCAACAGCCAATTCTTTTTTTGCCTGCTCAATAGCATCTTCAATCTTGGTCGGATGGATGCGGCCGTCAAGAATCAACTTGTCTAATGCTCGTTTGGCGATGTGTCTTCGGATAGAAGAGAAGCCGGAAACAGTAATCACATTCGGGGTGTCATCAACGATGATCTCGGTACCGGTCAACTGTTCGATTACTTTGATGTTTCTGCCTTCACGGCCGATGATGCGGCCTTTCATTTCATCACTTGGCAGCTCCACTGAAGTGGTGGTGATTTCTGCGGTATAGGTTGAAGCCAAGCGTTGCATGGTGCCAGCCAAAAGATCGCGAGATTTTTCTTCCAAGGATTCGTTTGATTCTTTTTCTAATTTATTAATTCTATTTAATAAATCTTCCTTAACCTCAGATTCAACATTGTTAAATAAAACAGTCTTGGCCTCCTCCTTGGTCATTTGGGCGATTTTTTCCAGTTTAGACAACTGTTCTTCTTTGATTTCTTTGATTTTTTCTTTGATCTCCTCAACTTTATTGACCTTGTCATAAAGCTGCTGCTGTTTGTCTTGCAATTCAAGCAGTTTTTGGGAAAAAACCGTTTCGCGCTTTTCTAAGCGAGATTGCAGTTCGCTGATTTCGCTACGTCTGCGATTGTCTTCTTTTTTTGCCTCTTCAATAATTGAAAGGGCCTTGGTTTGTGCCTCCAGAAGCACTTCGGACTGCTTGGTTTTCGCTTCGGCAATAATCTTTTCTGCCTTGGTTTCGGCGCCTTTCATTTTGGAAGTTGCCTGCATTTTT
>LBWY01000033.1 GCA_000995135.1 Parcubacteria group bacterium GW2011_GWE2_39_37
ATTACAAGCGGGGGAAATTCGGCTAATGAAACTTTGATTGAAGCAGCTCAACAAGCGATGGCGCTGGTTGCAAAGGTTGCCGGCAATGTATCTCTTGGTGTGTTAGAAAATACTCTTTTTTCTCAGTATGATACGATTGAAAAATTATCTCAAGCTATTCCCGCGCCGGTCCTTGGTGGTGAGCCAGGCGTAGTTACAACTGCTACCACGGCAACGATTGCTTGGCGAACAGACAAGGATTCAAATTCTGTCATTGCCTTGGTTCCAGATAATGTTTACTCAATTTCAGCCGATAAGAATGACCCGTATACCCGGCTTGATGGCGATGCAAATGTAAAGACTCAAACTCATTTAGTTAAGGTTACGGATTTAAAACCGGAAACTACTTATCATTATCAGCTACGTAGTAAGGCTGATTACCACTAAAGGGGAAACGTTGGAAATTTCTAATTATGCCATCCAAAATGTTAGCGCAGAAAAAGCTATTTTCCGATGGATAACAAATACTGAAACGAATTCTGAATTAAGTTATATGCCGTATCGTAATAACCGGTTATCTACCGATGAAGCTAAAACTGTTTCAGATAAAGCCATGACTACTGTTCACGAGCTTGCTGCCAATGATTTTGAAGGAGGAACTATCTATCAGGTAGAATTGATCGGTAAAGATGTGAAAGGTAATCAGACAAGCAAGCTGATTGAAACTTTTTCAACCAGTAAGGATGATTTGCCACCTGTGATTTCTCAAATTCAAACTGAGTCTGCGCTTTCCCAGGGCAAAACAGTCAAAGTGCAATCAGTCATCTCTTGGTACACTAATGAACCGACTATCGGTTATGTTGCTTATGAAAAAGGAGTTATTACTGGTGATAAAGAATTCAGCCAAAAAATTCCAATTGAAGTAAGCTATGGCAAGAAGCACGTGGCAGTCATTACCAAATTTGAACCGGGCACTGTCTATTCCTTCCGTGTCTATGCCAACGATTCTGCCGGCAACACTACCATATCAAAAACCTTCACCGTCCTAACCCCGAAACAGAAAGAATCAGTTTTTCAACTGATTCTCAAAAATTTCGAATCCACCTTCGGTTGGGTTGGCAAGTTGAATCAGTAAATCGCACAACGTGTAACGCATAATGTATAATGCACAACACACAACAACTTTAGAGTCGCAAGATTTTGCGTCTCTTCCTCTGGAAGGATATTTGTAAAGAAACAAGAATATTGTTATAATAATCAGGAATATTCATTTAAATTTGTTGAATAATTTTCATATAATCAATGCAGCCGATAATAAAAGTTGAACATTTAGATGTGATATATTTTTTGGGCAAGAGCAATGAAGTTCGTGCTTTGTCTGATATTAATATAGAGATTTATCCGGAAGAGTTTATTATTTTTTTCGGTCCATCCGGTTGCGGTAAATCAACCTTACTGTATTCCATCGCAGGCTTGGAAACCAATATCCATGGCAATATTTTTATTGAAGATAAAAATTTGGCTTTGTTTGATAAGAAAGAGACATTACAGTTGCACAGAAAAACCATCGGCATGATCTTCCAGGCGTTTCATTTGATTCCCACACTTACTGTACAAAAAAATGTAGTGTTGCCACAGATTTTGACTAATGCCAATAAAAAAGAAAGGACGGCCAAAGCTTTGGAGTTGTTGGAATATTTCGGAGTTAAGGCTCAGGCACACAAATTACCAGCCGAGCTTTCCGGTGGTCAGCAGCAGCGCGTAGCTATCGCCCGTTCTTTGATTAATGATCCAAGCATCTTGATGGCTGACGAACCGGTAGGAAACTTGGATTCAAAATCAGCCCAAGACGTAATGGATCTGCTTAAGAATTTGAATGAAAAACAGAAAAAAACAATTATTTTGGTTACGCATAACCCAGCTTTTCTGAGCTATGCTCACAGAGTTTTTTATATCAAAGATGGAAAGATCGTAGAGACTAGGGTTAATAGCAATGTTCATGGCGTATCCGTGCCTCAGGCAGAAAGTGTCAAGCATACCATATCTCGCGATATCGAATTATTGATTAATACTTTTTCCAGTTTATCCCCTAATCAGATCGGCAACTTATTGATTCCTTTTAAAGCAAAACAGATCGTCTCAGAAGCATTAATCGGTATGACAACAGAAGAGGTGGAAAAGATTGAGAAAAAAGTTGAGAATTTATTGTTGACTGGAATTTACGATAATGAATCGACTTTTGAATTTTTGGATCAAGGTCCGGACAAGGGCGGAGTAGACATGGACAAACGTACTGCTCGAAAGATTGCGGATAAGATCAAAGACATTGTTGGAGAAATCAAAACTTTGGAAGCCGAGGAAAACAAAGTCAAAATGCGCATCAGTCCGGATTCAGGTGGAGAAGTCATGCAAGTCAGGCACTATCTATTGGATGAATTTGATATTGAAATCAAAAACTTCATCACCCTGGAAATAATCAATCAGGCGATAAAAGATAGACTGACCAACGTTATCGACCGTGATGTATTTAGAAAGAGATTGTCCTTGCCAGTTAAAAGAGGAGGCGCCGGCCTTAACAAGAGAACAGCCAAGAAAATGGCGAAGAGGCTGGAATTGTTGATACTTGGTAAGTATAAATAAAATTTAACCTCAAAGACTGCCCCTGTTTGTATAATAGTTTAACGGGTAAAAATTATTGTTAAATTGTTATATTGTTAAATTGCTGAAAAGATATTAGCAATATAACAATTTAGCAATTTAACAATATAAATATTTTTTAGAATTATTTTTTATATAAATAATAATGAAGTTACGCGATACTTTATCCCTATCAACCAGAATGTTTAAGACCAGAAAGATGAGAACCTTTTTGACGGTTTTAGGCGTGGGCGTCGGTATCGGAACAGTTCTTTTTTTGGTCTCTCTCGGCTATGGTTTACAAAATGTGATTTTAAGCAAAATCACCACCGCTGATTCTCTGCTTAGTCTTGATGTCAGCGCCGGCGTATCGGGAGCAATTAATCTAGACTCAAATACTCTGGATCAAATCTCAAAGGTCAAGAATGTTGTCGAGGTAAGTCCTTTGGTCAGCTTGTCTTCCCAGATTTCTATGGAGCAACTAACCGGCGATGGATTGGTCTACGCGGTCAAACCCTCCTTCTTTAGGTTGGGAGGAATCAATGCTGAAACAGGAAAAGTTTTTGAAAAAGAAGATAGTCACGAAGCAGTAATTTCATCAGCTGCTGCAAAACTATTCAATTTAGAAAAGGAATCAGTCTTGGGCAAAGAAGTTTCATTGACACTTTTTTTGCCAAAAATAAATGAAGAAGGTCTAGAAGAAACAGGTGTGGTAAAGCGAAATGATAAATACAAGATTACCGGAGTGATCGATGATGATTCAACTAGCTATGTTTTTGTGCCGGCAAATACGCTCGGCGATCTGGGCATCAATTCCTATAACCAATTAAAAATTAAAGTCGCTGACACTAAATATACTGATGAGATTAGGAATGAAATTATCGATAAGGGCTTTTTGGTGTCTTCTTTGTCTGATACGATCGAACAGGCAAATAAAATCTTTAGGATCGTGCAAATTGTCCTTTCTTTATTCGGCTTGATCGCCTTAATAGTTTCTGCGATCGGTATGTTTAACACTATGACAATCGCCTTGCTGGAAAGAATCAACGAGATCGGTATTATGCGCTCAATCGGCGCCTCAAAAGTGGATATCATGGTTCTGTTCTTGATCGAGTCTTTGTTGATGGGATTTTTGGGAGGGGTCGGAGGTATTGCAGTTGGATATTTAGCCGGTGAATTAGCTAATTTTGGTATAAACATTATGGCTAAGAATTTTGGCGGCCAAGCATTGAATCTTTTTTACAGACCGATGTGGTTTATTGGTTTTATCTTGATTTTCTCAAGTGTTATCGGCTTTTTAACCGGTGTTTATCCAGCCAGAAAAGCGGCCACCATCAACCCGTTAACTGCTTTGAAATACAAATAATCAATTATTGATTATCAATTACGAATTACGATTGGTAATGCTGGATTGACGGAATGGGGAATTTAGTGTACAGTAGGGTTATTAAAATTAATAATAAATATAGAATATTGAATTCGAATTAATAATTCGTAATTCGTAATTCGTAATTGAATTTATGCCAGTACCACCAAAAAGAAGGTCATCAAGTGAAGCAAGAAGAGGTCGTTCTCATCAAGCTTTAAAGAAAGTAAAAATCAATTCCTGTCCAAAATGCAGTAAGCCGGTTTTGCCACACACTGCTTGTGGATTCTGCGGTTCATACAAGGGTGAAGTTGTATTAAAGCTTAAGACCAAAACTAAAAAATAGTTATCGCATAATTGCGACGGTTTTGAAATATTATTAAATGTGCACATTTGAATTATATTCAAATGTCATCTGTAGATTGAATCATTCATATGTCTAATCGTCACCTAGCCAGAACAATAGCCATGCAATCTCTGTTTTTGTGGGATTTTAATGGAAAAGAAAAGCAAGGGTTGGAAGAAATAATCAAAAATAATTTTTCCCATTTTGCTCCTAATTTCAATGATCATGGTTTTACTGAAGTATTGGTCAAGGGCGTGATTGAGCATATAGACGAGATAAACAGTTATATCATCCGTTACGCTACCGAATGGCCACTGGAACAGATCACGATTGTTGATCGCAATGTTCTGCGCATAGGAGTTTATGAGTTGATTTTTGATCAGGACATACCGGCAAAAGTGGCTATCAATGAAGCGATTGAAATCGCCAAGGCTTTTGGCGGGGAATCTTCCGGCAAGTTCGTAAACGGTGTTCTAGGAGCGATTTTTAAAGACTTGGATGCACAAGGCAAGATCATTAAGAAGAAAGAGGATAAAAAAGAAAAAGAAAAAGCTGACGGAAAAGAAGAAGCTGCAAGCTAGCACTTCTTTTTTATTTAAAAAATTTTAACATTGTTATATTGTTATATTGTTAAATTGCTAAAGCAATTTAGCAATTTAACAATTTAGCAATTAGCATCAACATGAAAGAAATAGCAGAATTTGAAAAAGTCATTGATACGACTTTTAAGGACAAGAGTTTACTGCGCCAATCAGTAGTCCATCGTTCTTATTTGAATGAACATCCAGATTTTGACGTACATCACAACGAGCGCTTAGAGTTCTTGGGTGATGCGGTATTGGAAATCGTAGTTACTGAATATTTATTCAATCAATTTCCGGAAACACCGGAAGGCGATTTGACCAATTGGCGTGCCAGCTTGGTAAATGCGAAGATGTTGGCCTTAGTGGCCAAGGAATTATCAATTGAAAAGTTTCTTTATTTATCCAAAGGAGAGGCCAAAGACAAAAATTCCAAAGCCAGACAGTATATTTTGGCCAATGCGATTGAGGCAATCATCGGGGCAATTTATTTGGATCAAGGTATCGAAGCTGCAAAAAAGTTTATCGAAGAAAGGATAATTTTTCGATTAAAGGATATCCTGGACAACAAACTTTATCTAGATCCTAAATCTAAGTTCCAGGAAAAGGCACAGGAAATCCAGAAACTGACCCCGCATTACAAAATTCTAAATGAAACCGGTCCTGATCATGACAAGATTTTCGAAGTAGGAGTATATTTGGGAGATGAATACATCGCCAAGGGCAAGGGTTCTTCCAAACAAGAGGCACAGGTTGACGCGGCGGCCAAGGGGCTTAAGAAGATGAAGTGGTAGTAAAAGGCAGAATTAAGAAGTAAGAATTAAGAAAAAGCAAAAAAACAACCCGTTGGGTTGTTTTTATAATTTAAATGACTGTGATATAATGTAATTATATTAATAATTAGAAAAATGACTTACTATTTATTAACTATTTTATTTTTACTTTTCCTTGGTGCAGCATCATCCGCAACTTCAGCAGAAAGATCGGCTAAGTCAGATAGGCTTAAGATTTATTGGAATGAAACATTTGTTCGATTAATAAATTTTTTGATATGGCCTGCCCTAATTTTGGCTCTTGTTATTTTATATATGAACTGGAAGTTGTCTTTAGTAATAATTTTTTTAGCACTTTTTTTACAAGGAATTATTCTGAAGCCTATTGCTGAAAAGATAATTGTGTTACCACTACATCTATTATTAAAAAATAAAGGATAGAATACTTAGGCTAATTACGTCTTAACTCGAAATAATTCCAAAATGTTAGGAGTTTTCTTACTTCTTACTTTTTACTTCTTAATTTATAATTCAAATCCATGAACATAAAAGATATATTTTCAAAAGCGATTGAGCAGAAAGCTTCAGACATTCATTTGGTTGTCGGCATGGTGCCGATGCTTCGGGTGGATGGGGAGCTGATTGAAGCAGGGGAAAAAATTATTTCCAAAAAAGAAATGGAGCAGATGATTTACTCGATTCTGACCGATGAACAGAAAAAAACTTTTTTGGAAAATAAAGACTTGGATTTCGGTTATGAAACTGATGCTAAAGTCCGCCTCCGCGTGAACGTTTTATTTGAAAAAAATAATATTGGCTTGGTTGCCAGGTTAATTTCAACAAAGATCCCGACCATGAAAGATATCGGCATGCCG
>LBWY01000034.1 GCA_000995135.1 Parcubacteria group bacterium GW2011_GWE2_39_37
CAATCTAAAGAATATTGATGTTAAAATCCCTCGGGATAAATTCGTGGTTATCACCGGC
The DNA here is from genome assembly GCA_000995135.1 of Parcubacteria group bacterium GW2011_GWE2_39_37. Taxonomy (GTDB): domain Bacteria; phylum Patescibacteriota; class Patescibacteriia; order Patescibacteriales; family GWE2-39-37; genus GWE2-39-37. Next base: position 59 of record LBWY01000034.1, read on the forward strand.
CTTTCCGGTTCCGGCAAATCTAGCTTGGCTTTTGATACTATCTATGCAGAAGGCCAGCGCCGCTATGTCGAATCATTGTCTGCCTATGCCAGACAGTTTATCGGCTTAATGGACAAGCCGGATGTTGATTCGATTGAAGGACTTTCGCCAGCCATCTCTATCGATCAAAAAACCGCTTCCCATAATCCTCGCTCCACCGTTGGCACAGTAACAGAAATTTATGATTATCTCAGACTGCTTTACGCTCGCATCGGCATACCGCATTGTCCGAATTGCGGCCAAAAGGTTAAGCCCTACACCGTTGACGAAATCGTCCATCGCATCTTGAAAGATTATGCAGACAAAGACATTATAATCCTTGCGCCGATTATCCGAGACAAGAAAGGCGAACACAAAAATATTTTAATCAATATCGCTAAAGCAGGTTACAGCCGGGTGATGTTCGATAACAAAATGTACTCCTTGGATGAGGCAGAAGATATGACAGTCGATAAGCAGAAAAAACATACTGTAGAAATAATCATCGACCGTCTTTCTATCGCTGGAAATAAAACTGATTTAGCTCGATTAACAGAAAGCGTAGAAAAAGGCTTAGATTTTGGCAGCGGAGTAATTGACGTAACAGAAGCAGAAGGTGAAAAACGAAATGCTTTTTCTCAATTATTTGCCTGCCCCAATTGTAATATCAGCATTCCGGAGCTTGAACCTAGAAATTTTTCTTTCAATTCACCGCACGGAGCCTGTCCTGACTGTTCCGGCCTGGGAACCAAATTGGAAATAGATCCAGAACTGATTTTAAATAAAAACCTGACCATTGCCCAGGGAGCCATCAAACCTTGGTCTCATGGCACTACCATCGGGCAGACCTGGCTGTTGCGTATTCTTGGCACCGTGGCGGAAAAAAATGGTTTCGACTTGAATACTGTTGTCAAAGACTTATCCAAAAAACAATTAGACATAGTTCTTTATGGTTCTGGCGACAAGAACTATAATGTAGAATATGAAAGCGATCGTTTTTCGGGAGAGTTAACAACTGAGTTCGAGGGAGTGATTCCAAACCTTGAAAGACGTTTCAAACAAACCGAATCAGATTATGTACGTAAAGAGATCGAAGCTTACATGCGGGTTTTGATCTGTCCGACTTGCAATGGCAAGCGCCTTAAACCAGAAATACTGGCCGTAACCATTACCGACCTCTCCATCCAGGATGTTACCACCAAATCAATCGATCAATCAAAATTGTTTTTCCGTCAGTTAGAAATCGGAAAATTATTAAATGAACGAGAAAAGAAAATCGGCAAACAGATCCTTAAAGAAATCCGTACTCGCTTAGAATTCTTATCTAATGTCGGCTTGGACTATTTGACTTTGGATCGCGGCGCCAATACCCTCTCCGGTGGTGAAGCACAACGCATCCGCTTAGCAACCCAGATCGGCTCTGCCTTGGTGGGTGTGCTTTACATCTTAGACGAACCATCAATCGGCTTACACCAACGAGATAATGATAAACTAATTGAGACCTTAAAAGAACTGCGCGATCTTGGCAATACCGTCATTGTCATTGAACATGATGAGGCAACTATGCTCGCTGCCGATTGGCTGATTGATGTCGGACCTGGAGCCGGCGAACATGGCGGCAAGGTAGTTGCCCAAGGCACACCGACCCAAGTCAAGAAAAGCAAATCACTTACTGGCGAATATCTATCCGGCAAAAAATTCATTCCCGTACCGGCCAAATATCGTCCCGGCAATGGCTTGTCGATTAAAATAATCGGCGCAACAGAACATAACTTAAAAAATATCGATGTCGAATTGCCCTTGGGCAAACTGGTTGCTATTACCGGCGTTTCCGGCTCCGGCAAATCTACCCTGATGACTGACATCCTGGCCAAGGCTTTAAATCAGAAATTTTATCGTGCCAAAGATACTCCAGGAAAGCATGAACGGATTGAAGGCCTTGGCCACATCGATAAGGTAATCAATATCGATCAGTCACCGATCGGCCGTACTCCTCGCTCTAATCCTGCTACCTATACCGGCGTCTTCACCCCAATTCGTGAGTTATTCGTTTCTATGCCGGAAGCAAAAATCCGCGGCTACAAGGCAGGACGATTCTCTTTCAATGTAGTAGGCGGCCGTTGTGAAGCCTGCTCCGGTGACGGCATGGTAAAAATCGAGATGCAATTCTTGCCGGATGTTTATGTTGAATGCGAAGTCTGCCATGGCAAACGCTATAACAAAGAGGCGCTTGAAGTCCACTATCGAGAAAAAAATATCTCTGACGTTTTGAACATGACCGTTGAAGAAGCGATGCATTTCTTCAAAAATATTCCGGCGATAAGCCAGAAATTGGTAACTTTATTTGATGTCGGTTTGGGCTATGTAAAATTAGGTCAATCCGCTACTACTCTTTCCGGCGGTGAAGCCCAACGTATCAAATTGGCCAGTGAGTTGTCACGTCGTGCGACCGGCAAGACTTTGTACATCTTGGACGAACCGACAACCGGTCTGCATTTCGACGATATCAAATGCTTACTGCAAGTCTTGAATCGTCTGGTAGATAAGAATAATACGGTTTTGATAATTGAACACAACCTGGACGTAATCAAATCAGTCGATCACATCATCGACCTCGGCCCTGAAGGCGGCGACAAAGGCGGCTATCTGATCGGTCAAGGCACGCCAAAAGAAATAGCAAAAAATAAGAACAGTCTGACCGGACAGTATCTAGCAAAAATCATTTAAACTATTCAAAAAAGAGACGTAATAAATCAGCGTCTCTTTTTTGATATAAAAAAACCGTTTGCAAGAAGCAAACGGTAAAAGGCTACCGAGATATCTCCAGATGAGAATGAGCTCCCTTGGGTGGAAGCTTTTCCAACCGAAGGTAAATATACTCATCTACTACCCGGTAAGAAAAGATCTTTATTTCAACTTTTTCACCGGAACTTCCCTTAAGGTAGTAGTAAAACCTAACCTGGGAAGTGGGCGGGATCTTTTCATCTATCTCCAGCTTAAGTGTTTCCCCGTCCATGACATCATCAAGGTCGGGACCAAAGTAGTCCCTTGACTCAGCAGGGGAAAAAATAAAAGAACCCACCATAACTGCTACAATTAAAATGATCTTGTTCATCCCCAACCTCCTCCACAAAATAATCAAACAGCAACTCTATCTTAATTCAATTAAAAATTTTGTCAATTGTTAATAAAAAGTAATGCACTCCATGTACGTATTCCATTTTTATTTATTTGAGCTATGGCTGTAAAATTTCCGAACTCTGCCCATTAATCGAAATTACCACACTTTGCACAGTCGAAAATTGTTTTAGTGTTGATTCGATTTGTGAGCGAATTGCAGCCACGCGGCAAGAACCGCCAACCTGAAAACCAAGCATTTCGTTGAAATCGGCACGTGCAACGCCATCAACAATAGTCAAGCTGCGGAGGGTCGTGCCGGAATTGATGTTTGTGAAGAATCCCTGTCTTTGCTCGGTCACTGTCGTGCCAGCCAACAATTGCTCCAAAGCAGCCTGGCCGGTGGCGGCAGTCCTGGGTACTCGTCGATTGACACTATAAGTTGTCCCGCAACTCAATGATTGGGGATCTTTTTGATTATTGCTAAAAAAAGCTTTAACTGTAATGGCATCAACCGTAATAAAATTAATTGAGATGATTACTTTTTCTATCTCTGATCCATCTCTGGCAGAAATAGTGTAGACTTCCAAAGTCCCTCGGTTGATTGATGGCGCTGAAAAATATAATGCCTTTTCAAACTGTCCATATTGGCCGATGTCTGGGCTATCTGCCGTTGCCACATCCTCAATCAGGATCCTGCCGTTGGCATCTTTTATTCTCATGTTCACTGTATTTTCAAACACTCTTGCTCTGCCTTGCACGATCAAAGGCAGGCCTACATTTTGTCCTTGGGTGGGGCTAGTCACGATTATATTCATCACATCTCCCGGAGGGATTACAGATGCTCCGGAAATAGGAATCTGACTGATATCGCTCGTAGTTATGCCAAGACCCAAAGAACGCATTATTCTAAAAGCGTCATCCGGTCGGCCTAGGTAATGCATCCTCAAATCTACTGGATTGACATAATACGCCTTGCCCAAATCCTCTACCTTCAACAAGATCCGACCCGACAATCTTCTCGGCGCCACACCTTTAAATGAATTAAAATCACGATTGGAAATGCCCAAGCCGAAACTGCGCATCAGATTGAAAGCATCTGCCGGGCGACCCATGAAATATCTTTGCAAATTCAATGGATTTACATACCAAGCCTCTCCATGGGCTTGCACCTGCAGAAGAATTCGTCCGGAAAGTCGATTCGCCAAACTAGCCGCCTGACTAGGGGCCGGCAAGGCAAAAACAAAAAGCAATAAACTTAGAGCTAGAAAATATTTTTTCATATAGATGGTGAATTAATGAGTTAATTTATTTAAATATATTAATTTTAAAATATTAAAATAAGATTAAATCAACTTTTTATTTTCACTAGTAAAGCCCCGCTCCCACCCTGATTTATCTTGGCTTCGCTGTATTCATAATCTCGATGCCGCAAAATATCTTCAACCAAATCCTTGATTACTGCCTGCTGATTAATGGAATGAATGCCCTTGCCAGTGATGATCTTAACCAGCCTGTAATCGTTTTCTTTCGCTTCTTCCAAAAACTCTAATAATGCCGCGGTCGCATCAATCTGGTAATAGCCATGCAGATCCAGGGTTTCATCGATTCTTGACTCCCCTCTATTTGATTGCAATCTCTTTGTCCTCATAAAATAACTTTATACCTTCGGTAAGATTTTTACAATAAAAAAAGAGAGCTGGGGCTAGCTCTCTGTTGCTGACGGAATCAGCCACACCGGTTGCATGTTCATGGTTGCAACCAAACTACAACCAGGAATAATTTTGTGCCTTTCTGAAGAGATGACTTCAGTTGAGAATGTAAATATGTCCATTTCGCAACTTCCGTCTTTCTTCAAAAATGAAACTTCCATTATGCAGTACTCGCCGTGGTCGCCGCTCCTAGTGACGTCTTCGATGCTGCGAACGGCAAAAGGAGCTCCAAGCATCTGCTTGACCAAGACCGTATTCTGCCCGACCTTAAAAGGGATTTCGGCAGGCTTTCCTTTAATTGGCCGTGCCCCCTTTTTAATGGGACCGATGATGCAATTTTTTTTCTCCAAAATGATGACGTCACCTGCCTCAGGTAAGCGACCAAGTGTCTTTGCACTTTTCACCATTTGGCCAAACAATCTTACACCGACCTTAGTCCTGATTTTGTGTACTGTCTTTGCCACATTAACCTCCTCATAAATGAGATAACATTGAAATGACCAGCAAATTTTATCTATCATAATGATACAAAAATCAGATATTGTCAATAGTCTAGGCTGTCCCTTAAACTTTTCTCTCTAGCATTAGCCTTATAATTTTTTGTTTTAAACAAAAAATTCCGCCCTAAGGCGGAATTTTTATATTTTGAAGTTGAAGTTTAAAGTACTGCGTCTTTTGCCGCTTTTGCTAAACGGAATTTAACAACAGTCTTGGCAGCAATTTTGATTTTTGCACCAGTAGCAGGGTTGACACCCATGCGAGCAGCTCTTTTTGCTTTAACCATTTTACCGAACCCAGGAAGAACGAATTCACCGTTCTTTTTCACTTCTTTGTATGCCATGTCAGTCAAGGCATCAAAAAAGGTATCAACCTGTTTTTTTGTTAAAGCTGTCTTATCTGACATAGATGAGACAATTTGAGCTTTT
>LBWY01000035.1 GCA_000995135.1 Parcubacteria group bacterium GW2011_GWE2_39_37
CTCTCCTCCAATTTTTTAATTGCTTTTCTCTGACAATAGCGTCGTTTATATCGTTAAAATATTCATAGTATAGAAGTCTAGCTACATTGTATTTCTTGGTAAAACCTTCAATTTCTTTGTTTCTATGTTGAGTTATTCTGTTAAGTAAATTTGATGTTACACCAATGTACAACGTTCCATTTCTTTCGTTAGACAAAATGTAAATGTAGTAATTGTGGTCTTTAATATTTTTATTTTATATTTCAAATTCTCCCAGATTTACCCTGGATCCCGGATCGGGTCCGGGATGACAGGAAAAGAAACGTTGTCATTCGGACAAGGCGGGAAAACAGAGGAAGTGGTGAATAATCAACTTTTACAGAAAACAGTTAATTGATAATTCGTAATTGATAATTGAAAATTGATTAAAACCCTCCGATGTTGGCGATTTCTGCTTTGATGGCCGGATGTGGGTCGTAGTTTTTTATGGTAATATCTTCTAGCTTGAATTCATCAATGTTCTTGATTTCTGGATTGAGCTTGATAGTTGGGAAGGGGCGGGGTTCACGGCTTAATTGCTCTTTGACCTGCTCGAAATGATTGGAGTAGGCATGGACGTCGCCGAAAAAATGAACAAATTCTCCCGCCTCCAGGCCGGTAACTTGCGCGACCATTAATAATAACAGGGCGTAACTGGCAATATTGAATGGTACGCCGAGAAAGGAATCAGCGCTTCTCTGGAAAAGGGCTAAATTTAATTTGTTGCCTTCGGTTACACCGAATTGGAAGGTGGTGTGGCAGAAAGGCGGAACTTCATTGACATTATTTTTTGAAGCCATTGCATAGATAAAATCCGGATTCCAAGCAGAAACGACATAGGACTTTCTGAATGGCTTGTCTTTCAAACCCTGGATCACCCAGCCGAGCTGGTCGATTTCTCGACCGTCAGATGCCGGCCAACGGCGCCACATTCTGCCATAGATGGTTATCAAGTCACCCCAAGTTTTAACAAATTCACTATCTTTATCTTCGGCCTTCAATTTGGCAATAAATTCTTTTTGTTCCAAATCTGCTCCAGGGTCGTTTTCCAGACAATGCTTGTGGTATCTTTTCCAAGCCCATTCATCCCAGATGTGCACGTCATTGTCAACCAAATATTTGATGTTTGAACTGCCGCTTAGAAACCACAGTAATTCTACGATGATGCCACGAGTAAAAACTTTTTTGGTGGTCAAAAGAGGGAAGCCTTGGCTTAAATCAAAACGGATTGCTCGACCGAATACCGAGCGGATAGTCGGGGGCAATTCACCTTTGTCGGCATATTGCTGCAAGACCTCCGGAGTAAAAAATAGCTTTTTGTCCGAGCCATTTTCCATGATATCTTTTAGAAGATCTAAATATTGTTGTTCTGGATGCATATTTCGTGTAACTCGTATCGCATAACGCGAAACGAGAATAAATTAGATAATTAGTTGCGAGATTAAACTTGCACTTCTTGTCCTTCGGTGGCTACTCGGCCACCCATCCATTGGCCGCGATATTGATTGCCTTCGCCCAGGACTTCTTGAAAAGTGATGTGGACGATGCGGGCGCCGAAAGAAATTTTTATATTTGATTTGCCTAGATTGCAAACGCCGAAAGTTAGTTCGCCAGAATAGCCGGGCTGGACTATGCCGTTGAATAATCCCAGACCGGAACGAAACATAGTAGTGCGCGGAAAGATGATGCCGGAAAGAGTAGTCGGTAAATTAACTTTTTCGATTGTCTTTATTAGGTAATATTTGCCAGGTTTAAAAACAAAAAAATCTTCAGCTTCAGGTTTTTCTGAATCATGCTTGGCAACTAAATTAATGTTGGGTGTATTGCGCTCTTCAACACCTAGAAAACCATCGCCTTCTAATTCATAAACCTCAGCTAAGCGCAGGTCGAAACCGGCACCTTCAGGATTAACCATTTCTCGTTCACAAAGATTTTCCACTAGTTTAATTTCTTCGACTAGCTCATGTAATTTTTTTATGCCTAGAATCATATCCAATTATCAATTAAGAATTATAAATTACGAATAATTTTAAAACCTTTGAGCATCGCGTCTTTTGTTTCTGCGGTAATTTCATATTCATTAAGCTGTTCTTCCGCTACCCAAACAAAATCTTCATGCTCTTGGCTTAATTTTATCTTTATTTCACCGGCAACCTTTGCTATAAATTGAATATCGATCGTATGCTTATTTCCGTTGCTGGAAACATAAGAAAAAATATTATATGGAAAGGCTGATTCGATCTTTAAATTTACCTCTTCTTGAATCTCTCTTTTTAAAGCTTCTTCCGGAGATTCTCCGAATTCAACATGACCGCCGGGCATTTCAAAGTATCCGGGTAAAAAAGTTGCATTTGCAGATCTGCGGATAATCAGTAATTTATCATTATTTAATATAAAAGCAGTAACACCAATTTTTTGGATTTTTTCCATATTTTTATTGTCATCCTCGCGCATGCGGGGATCCAGTGGGATTAATGATTTTATTACCTTTTAATCTTTTTTCTAGTAAGGATAGAGTTGATTTTCTGGATTCCTGCCTTCGCAGGAATGACACAAGCTGCCAGAATTCATGCTTAGCTTATGGAGGTAATTATTAACAATTACCGCAGCATTGGTGTTCACCTGCTTCAACGGTTGGACTTTTTACTTGGCCGTCGTAATAGACGTTGCCTTCGTATTTTCTGATAATTATACCGCGTCTATTGGCAAGCTCTATTGACTCATCTTCTTCTTCAAATTTTTCGCCGCCGGTTTGGATGCGTTCATATTTTTCTAAATAAACTAATTCTTTGATGCCGGCATTGTTCAAGGCTTTCATGCAATCGTAGCAAGGGAAGAGGACGCTGTATAAAGTGGCGCCGCGCAAGCGTTGGGTATCTTGTACATTGATGATGCCATTGATTTCAGCATGAGCACCGCGACAGCGTTTCAGTTTGCCGGTTTTGGGGTCGCCGTCAACTTTGGCACAGCCGACTTCAAGGCAATGTAGGTCGCCTTCGGTCGGGCCATTGTAGCCGATGGAAATGATTCGTTTACGGTCATCGACAAATACTGCTCCTGTTTCGTGGTAACGGCAAGCGGCTCGTTTGGAGGCCAAAACGGCTAAGTTCATAAAGGTCTCATCCCAGCTCAAGCGCTCGGTTTTCGGATTGCTTAAATCAATCATAAATATAAATTAGTTTTTTAATGGTTGTTTAATTTTATCAAATTTAAAGAAGAAGGGCAATCTTGAAATAGTTGCTAATTTATGGTCAAATTTTTTTTATTTTATGCTAAGACTTGCAATTATTTTATTTTTGTTTTAGAGTGGAATCAAGAATTTAATTTGTTGTTGAGAAGGAGGTTTTCGTGATCACCGAAGGAACAACAATTCAAGAACTTGATAAATTGAAAGAAGGTTGGAGAGAGGTTGTTATCGAAGCTCTTCTTTCAGCAAATCCCACTTTGGACGCTCTTTTCCCAAAATTTGCGGAAGACAGGTTCAGGAGTCTTCTCGAAGAGCTCAATTTTCTCCTATGCAAGAGATCCGTTGTCAGGAATAGTGCAGGAGGAGGAATATCCCAAAGAGAAATGTACGATGATCATTGTTCTGGCAGATAACGCAGTGCTAACCCACTGCTTTTTTATTAAAAAATACCCGAAGTGATTCGGGTATTTTTGATAATTTCAAATATTATATTTGTTCATCGGCAATGAATTTTTTTATCTCCTTGACTGTACTCATGAATTGAGCGGGGAAGATGATGGTTGAATTTTTTTCGATGCTGATTTCGGACATGGTTTGCAGGTTTCTTAACTGCAAAGCAATCGGATGTTGGGAGATGATATCGGCGGCGTCTGCTAATTTTTGGCTGGCCATAAATTCACCTTCGGCGGCGATGATTTTGGCGCGTCTTTCGCGTTCGGCCTCGGCCTGCTTGGCCATGGCGCGTTGCATGTTTTCTGGCAATTCAATGTCCTTGATTTCAACAACTGAGACGATTACGCCCCACGGTTCGGTGTGGGTATCAAGCACGGTGCGGATTTCGGCATTGATGGTATCGCGTTCGGATAATATCTCATCCAACTGAAAACGGCCGACGATATTTCTCATAGTTGTTTGAGATATTTGGTCGATTGCCCTCAAAACATTTTCGATAGCTACGATGCTTTTGGTCGGGTCAACAATTTGGAAATAAGCTACTGCAGAAACATCGACGGAGACATTGTCTTTGGTGATGATTTTTTGTGGCGGAATCGGCAGGGTAATGGTTCTAAGATCGATTTTTCTCATCCATTCAATATATGGAATGATCCAAGTTAACCCCGGCTCTCTTTGGCCGATGATTTTCCCTAGGCGAAAAACCACGCCTTTTTCATACTGCTGGACTACTCGGAAGCCGGGCAGGATGAAAAACACGAAAACGAGAAGCACAATTGTGTAGAACATACGTTTAAATTAGTTGTTAATAATTTAACGTTAGCAAAAAGAAATGGTGATGGCAAGTTGACTATTAATGAAAAATCAATTAAGTTTAAATTATATTCTACTATCTATCGTTTTTTTGGAGGGGGTATGACCAAAAAAAAGAATGATCAGAGAAGGTTCATTGCACGCATAAGGCTTGCACATGGCAAGTCAAAGAATTTCAACGTTAGCGCCGGAGGGAAGAGGAGCGCAATGGAAAAGGCTTTGGCTTTAGCTACTGCTTTACAAGGAGTTATGCTCTACTGCAGGAAAAAGGACGATGGCAATGTTGGTCAACCGCAGTTTAGAAGATGGCTCTAGTCATCGAGGGGGTTGATTATGGGAAAGGAACAACAAGCGTCTGTGAATGCAGGCAATATCGAAGCTGTACTTAACGAAGGAAGCTGCGAAAATGCCAAACAAGCCAAAACAGCATCAAGCACAACAAGGATTAAGCTACCTGGGATTTATGGGCGTAGGTTTTGCGGAAGATTTACAGGTAGAGGTGTTAGATGGTGGCATCACTGAGTTACTGTGATAATGGAGGTAGACTATGTCGGAAAGGACGAGAAAGAAGTTTAAGGTTGAAGTAACATTGGCAAACGGCAAAGTTGAAGAGCAAGAATACTCTTGTGCCGGCAAAAAAGGAGCAAGGGCAAAAGCCATCGCCTTGGCCGGCCCTGGAGGCAGGGTTAATTCTGTCTACAAAGCTTCTTCCGGTAGCCAGAGGACGTCATCACGAAATGAAGGCGTCAGGTATAATGGTTATCGTTGTTATGACCAAAGCTCAGTAAGAAGCAGGTTTTGGTAGCCGACGAATTTTCGCCGGCTTTTTTATTTGAAGTTTTTCTGATCCCTGCTTACGGCCAGACAGGGTTTCAGGATCATGTGAGCATATGTGCATAAGTAAATTACGTTTACTGAAATTAACCAACCTCACCCTAACCCTCTCCTTCTAAAGGAGAGGGGATAAATGCAAAACAACCGCCTTGCGGCGGTTGTTTTGAGTTTGTTACGCGTTATACTTTCTATGTTATGCGACTATAGAGAAACCTTGATTCCAGGACCCATGGTTGAGGTGATGGAAACATTCTTGATATATACGCCTTTAGATTTGTTTGGTTTAACTTTTTTGATCAAGTCAACCACGGCTGTAAAATTCTCAATTAATTTTTGATTTTCAAATGAAGTCTTGCCGATTACC
>LBWY01000036.1 GCA_000995135.1 Parcubacteria group bacterium GW2011_GWE2_39_37
CTTTGATGCGGCCGGAAACATCTCTGACTTCGCCATAATCAATGTGACTACTCAAGGACATGCAAATGGCAGTAGCGGAGGAGGGGGAGGAGGGGGAGGAGGCTGGGGAGGTCCGATAACACCTCCATTATTAACCGCTATAAACGTACCCTTGATAATCTTGCCCCTTCAAGCAGGTATTGTAGAATTCAACATCAATAAAAATTATATCGTTTCAGCTGAAATACCACGTGATGCGATTTCTACAACTACCACCTTTAAGATCAATTCTTTTACCCCAAGATCAAATATGTTTCCCAAAACAGCAAATACTTTTTTTCTTGGAAATAATGTTTTTGATTTGACTGCCAATGACAACCTAGGGCAAGAGTCTCATGATTTCTTGAAAGATATAATAATTACAGTTCAAACTCAACTACCCAATGACATAAACAATCTTAAGGCATACTACCTTAATGAAAAAATGCAATGGGAATTGATACCTTCAGCCAGATTCAATAAAGGCACCAACCAAATTGTTTTCAAAGTAAGACATTTGTCGACTTTTGCAATTATTGATACGGCTGAAAACGGAAATTTTTTGCCGATAAATAATCAAGTGAAAGGAGTAAAAATTTATGGTGAAGGCAGTTTGATTAGAGGTTTGGACCACAGGATATATTTGATCAAGAACTGGACAAGAAGCTATATCTCAACCTTACAAGAACTTAGAAAATACATCGGCAGAAGAATAAACAATGTTAATGAGGAAACCTTGAATGCCTACAGGCAGGTCGAATATCTAGGAGGATATTCTGACGGTGAATTGATTCGCGACAAAAACAAAAATGTGTATCTAATATCAAATCAAAACAAACAACCGATTAGAACTTTGGCAGAACTGCAAAAATACATCGGTAAAAAAATAAACAACCTGGACATTTGAAAAATACTATAGAACCGAGTTGATGCCACGGCGCTCCCAAACGGGAGCGTTTTTGGTAGTGACAAATCATAGAATGTATTGTATAAAGTATTCATGACAAAAAAGAAAAAAATTATCGTTTCTATGTCTGGTGGAGTGGATTCATCGGTTGTAGCAGCATTATTAAAAGAGCAAGGTCACGACTTGATCGGAATCTTTATGCATTTTTGGGCAGAACCTGGAGTGGAAAATGACTCCGGGATCAACAATAAATGCTGTTCTTTAGAATCATTCAATGACGCCAGAAGAGTAGCTCAAAAACTTGGCTTTCCTATCTACACTATCAATCTTGATGAACCATTCAAAAAAATGGTAGTAGATGATTTTTTAGCCGGCTATCAAAACGGCAAAACTCCCAACCCATGTATAAATTGCAATAAGCATATCAAATTCGATCTGTTGTTAAAAAAAGCGGATGATTTAGGTGTGGATTATATTGCGACTGGACACTACGCGAAAATCAATTATCAATTGTCAATTAACAATTACGAATTAAATAATAAGAATACAAAAGCAATCGGCGGTAAACAAAAAAATATTTACAAACTTTTTCGGCCGGAAGACCTAAATAAGGATCAGACTTATTTTTTACATACACTTGATCAAAAAAAACTAGCACGAGTTTTATTTCCCTTAAGCGATTTAACTAAACCGCAAGTTAGGGAACTAGCAAAAAAATACGGTCTTGAGGTTGCGGAAAAACGTGAAAGCCAAGAAATCTGTTTTATTCCAGAAAAGAGTCATAATGATTTTTTAAAACGTCATTTAGTATTAAAACCTGGAGATATAAAAACCCTGGATGGCAAGATTGTCGGCAACCACCAAGGTTTGCCATTATATACTATCGGCCAAAGAAAAGGCGTAGAGATCGGTGGCATCGGTCCATTCTACGTTTCAAGTCTAGATTACAAAACCAACACCTTATTCGTTGCATCCGATGGAGATGACCCATCGATCTTTAAAGATGAGTTAATTGCTAAAGAAGTAAATTGGATAAGTGGAGAAGAACCGAAATTTCCGTTTCAAACCGAAGCAGTAATCCGCTATCGCCACAAACCGGTTAAATGCACCGTCAATAAAACCCCCTCTCCTTACAAAGGAGAGAGCGGGGGTGAGGTTCATTCCTATTTAGTAAAATTCGATCAGCCCCAACGCGCCATCACCGCCGGTCAAAGTGTGGTATTTTACAATGGAGATGAAGTATTAGGTGGCGGGATAATCAATTAGCAATTACGAATTACGATATTTCTATAATTACACTCTTACTCCTTTGATACCCTCTACATGCGAACGTATCCCCCTCTCCTCCAGAAGAGCCTGCCCTCGACCTGATTGGGGAAGAGGGTGAAGCCTGTCCCGGACTTGATCTGGGAGTGAGGTGGTGACTACAACAAATTATATTTTAATATCACCAAACCAAGATATTCAATCTTGCTTTTTTTATTTTTTTCTGCTAACTTAAGGATAAGATGTGAATTCGGCAATAAGGAGGGGGTACCATGAAAACTGAAATGACCGATCAGACTCATCAAGTTGCTCTTTTTATGTCAAAGCTTGTTGTAATGATAATTGAGGGAACTTTCCCAAATTGCTTGGTGCGGGAATTTAACATCTATATAAAAAAGATGTTCCGCAAAGCATATTTCTTTGAACAAGTGGAAAAAAAGCAACCGATATCCTACCCGAAAGCAATTGATTTGTTCACAGATTTGTTTCTTTTTCTGTGGGGATCAAAACCGCCCAAAACCGAAGATACAGAATCTAAAAACTGTTTCGATAAGCTAATCTTGTTGAGAAATCAGCTTTGCTGGGAAAAGATGACTTTAATTTTCATGCTAAAAGATTTTGAACAACTGGACATGGAATATCTAACAGGCCACCCAAAAGAGAAAAGATTCTGGATTGCTTACTTCGATGGGAATTATCAATTCTTGCAGGACAAAGAAATCTTGACCGTATCAGAAAAAAATTCACCCACCGTCATAATGGAGTGTAGAGTAGATAAAGATTTGCTCACTATCTGCTACTTCAAATCCATGTTCTACGGCCTTTAGCACCCGAGATAGTCATTTGACTATCTTTTTTTATTCCATATTGCCAAAAAACTCTTTAAAATATATAATTTTTATATTAAACAACCACCTTCCAGTGTCATCCCGGATGGAGCAGCAGCGGAAGTCCGGGATCATGTCGATATTCATATTAGGATAATAAATAGTAATTACTTTGGTAATCCGCCTGATCCTGAAACAAGTTCAGGATGACACAAAAAGGGAGTGACATCCATGGCCAGACTGGCAATAATTCGGTGTCAATCAAAATTCTACTTCTAATTAATCCTTACTTAAAAACATATGACCGCTCAACAACTGAGACAAAAATATCTAGACTTTTTCAAATCCAAAGGACATACTATTATTCCTTCGGCTTCTTTGGTGCCTCATGAAACTGATGCCTCAACCTTGTTTACCACTGCCGGTATGCACCCCTTAGTACCATATCTATTGGGGGCAGAGCACCCGGGGGGCAAAAGGGTGGTTAACGTACAAAAATGTGTACGAACCGGTGATATTGACGATGTGGGCGACAACCGCCATCTGACTTTTTTTGAAATGATGGGAAACTGGAGTTTTGGTGATTACTTCAAAGAAGAGGCAATTAAATGGAGCTTTGAATTTTTAACCAGCCCGGAGTGGCTTGGTCTTGATCCAAAAAGGCTTTATGTCACCACCTTCAAAGGTGAGAACGGCATCCCCAGGGATGAAAAAGCAATTGAAGTGTGGAAAGAAACCTTTGCTCAAGCCGGCATGAACGTGACTGTAGCGGGGGAGGATGAAATGATAAATAATGATATCCGCATCATACCTCTGGGTACGGATGATAACTTTTGGATTGCCGGCGCCACTGGACCATGCGGTGGAGACACAGAAATGTTTTATGATACTCGCCCGGAAGAAGGCGCTTTAGAGGGTAAATTTTCTGACTTGGTCGGCAATTACCGATTGATTGAGATTTGGAATGACGTTTTCATGGAATTCAATAAAACCGCAGATGGACAATACATAAAACTTGAAAAACCGAACGTCGATACAGGAATGGGCGTGGAACGAACATTGATGGTATTGAGTGGAGAAAGCACTGTTTTTGAAACAGAACTTTTCCAGCCGATTTTCGAAAAAATCGAAACTCTTACCCATTCTAAATATAGCGACAATGAAGAAACCAAAAGAGCCTTCAGGATCATTGCTGACCATATCAAAACAGCAACTTTAATGATTTCCGATGGCGTTACTCCCTCGAACACAGCACAAGGTTATGTTTTGCGTCGAATCATCCGTCGGGCAATCCGCTACGGTAAGCTGATCGGCATGCAAACAGATTTTTCACCAAAAATTGCCGAGGTCGTTATTAATATGTATGGCCATTTTTATCAGGAGTTAAATTCAAATACAAAATCAATTTTTGAGGAACTTAAGAAAGAAGAGGACAAATTCAGATTAACTCTGGAAAACGGTATCAAAGAGTTTGAAAAGCTTAAACATAAAAACGCCGATAAAACCATATCAGGCGAGGACGCTTTCAATCTTTATCAATCATATGGATTCCCTTTTGAAATCACCAAAGAACTGGCACTGGAGGCTGATTTAATAATTGACGAGGCAGGCTTTAATAAAGAACTGGAAAAGCACCAGGAATTATCAAGAACTGCCTCAGCTGGTATGTTCAAGGGAGGTCTTGCTGATACCGAAGGTATTACTATCAAATATCACACCGCTACTCATTTGCTTCTAGCAGCCTTGCGCGAGATCCTCGGTCCGGAAACCTTCCAAAAAGGCAGTAATATTACAGCAGAAAGGCTTAGGTTTGACTTTAATTACGACCAAAAATTAACTCCTGAACAGATCAAACAGGTGGAAGATTTAGTAAATCAGAAGATAGGGGAGAAAATACCGGTTGAATTATCAGAACTACCGAAAGGAGAAGCTTTAAATATAGCCAAAGTGTCTTTTGACCCCTCAAAATATGGTGATATCGTCAAAGTCTATAAAATAGGCGATTTCAGCATCGAATTATGCGGCGGACCGCACGTTAATAACACCGAAGAACTTGGCCGATTCAAGATACAAAAAGAAGAGGCCTCGTCTGCCGGAGTTAGAAGAATCAAGGCTGTTTTGGAGTAACATTTTAAATTTTAAAAAAGAGCGATAGAATGTCGATTCTATCGCTTTTGTTGTAGATTGAGATCTAAAGTCTCTTTCCCTGGGACAATCTACATGCCCGAGAAATCATCTCTCCTGTTGCTAACCTCTCGTTCAGAGAGGAGGCATAGTCTTTCCTGGCAAGGAAGCAACAGCAAAACCGGCGAGCGGGCCCTTCGTTTTCACCTATCGCCATAAAGCGATATTGCCAGAAAAACACCACTGAAGCGCCCTTTACTCCCTCGATGTCAACTCCAAATTCTTCACCTCCTTCCAAAATGATCTTTTTGGCAATAATATTATACATTATTTACTTAAAACAACAAATATCTCATTACCTTGATAATTTATAGGTTTTCATTTAAAACTAGCTAACCAGCGCTAGATAGAGGCTACTCTTGACAGCATCAATAATTACATATATAATTAATATTACGATTAACTAAGATAATAAATATAGATTGAAATTATTCTTAGCTTAAAATAATTTATTTAATGGGTAAAAAACAAGGAAAAGATCTTAACAGCTCAAAAGATTTCATCGAATTAGAGGGTGAGGTATTAGAATTGCTGCCATCAGCAACTTTTAAAATTTTACTGGCCAGCGGCCACGAGATATTGGCACACCTATCCGGTAAGATGAGAATGAACAAAATCCGCCTATTACCAGGAGACAGGGTCAAGATTGAAATGAGTCCTTATGACTTGACCAAGGGTAGGATTACCTATAGACTATAAATTATAAATTTTTTTAATAAATATGAAAGTCAGATCTTCAGTAAAAAAAATGTGCAAAGATTGCAAGACCATCCGACGCAAGGGTCGTGTATGTGTTATCTGCAAAAACCCTAAGCATAAACAACGACAGGGATAAATTAAGTAATTTTTAAATTATTATAAAGTATGGCAGTAAGAATAGCAGGCGTCACAATTCCAAATGAAAAAAGGGTTGAAATTGCATTAACCTATATTTATGGTATCGGCAATACGAAATCCAAGGAAATTTTAAAAACAACAGGCGTAAATCCTGATACTCGAGTAAAAGACTTGTCAGATGATGAAGCGAATAAATTAAGAAATGTTATTGAAAAACAGAATAAAGTTGAAGGCGATTTAAGACGTGAAGTGATGAGCAACATCAAACGACTTAAAGACATCGGCTGCTACCGTGGACTTAGACATTCAAAAGGTTTGCCAGTTAGAGGGCAGAGAACCAAAACTAATAACAGAACAGTTAGGGGCAATACCAGAAAAACTGCAGCATCAGGAAGAGCAAAGGCTGCACAAAAAACCTAATCTATAAAGAATTTAAGTTAAAGATACTTATGTCAGAAGACACAAAAACAACCGAAGAATCAACTGAAGAAGTAAAGACTCCAACAGCCGGTGAAAAGAAACCGAAAAAAGAAGCTGCTGAAGAAATTTTTTCTTTCCGTGATGAAAAAGTTGAAGAAAAACAGGTAAAATTCAATGCTAACGCACCGGAAGAATTGCCAGAAAGCGTTAAAAAGATTTTAGAAAAGAAAAAGACCGAGAAAACAGATAATAAAAAGAAGAAAAAGAAGAAAAAAGTTGAGAAGAAAGTTTCTGTAGGCAAGGCTTATGTCAAAGCTACTTACAATAACACAATTGTTACCTTGACCAATTTGAATGGTGACGTTATTTCTTGGGCTAGCGCAGGCATGGCCGGATTTAAGGGACCAAAAAAATCTACTCCTTATGCGGCTCAGATAATCACCAGAATCGCAGTTGAAAGAGCAAAAGAAGTCGGTTTACAAGAAGTTGGCGTATACGTGAAAGGTGTTGGCACCGGCAGAGAATCTGCTATCCGATCCCTTAACGCTAGCGGCTTGGTAGTTACATACATCAAAGACCAGACCCCACTTCCACACAACGGATGCAGACCGAAGAAACCAAGAAGAGTGTAAGAACACATGCGAATATAATTAAAATGAATTATTAATATGGGACGAAATTTAGATCCAAAATGTAAACAATGCAGAAGATTAGGTGAAAAACTCTTTTTGAAAGGGGAGCGTTGTAATACTGCAAAATGCGGTATCGTTAAAAGAAACTTTCCACCTGGAGTTCATGGCGCAAAAGGCAAGACCAGACAGACTGAATACGGTCTACAGCTTCAAGAAAAACAGCGCGCAATGAAAGAATATAGATTAATGGAAAAACAATTCAGATTGAATTTTGAAAAAGCAAAAAACCAGACTGGAAATGTTAACGAAAACTTTTTAAGATTATTGGAAACTAGATTAGACAATACCATTTACCGACTAGGTTTTGCGGAATCAAGAGACAAGGCAAGACAGCTGATCACTCATGGTCACATCAGAATCAACAACAAAAAGGTTACTATCCCTTCATACACAGTAAAAACCGGGGATATCATCACCATCAAAGAATCAAGCAAACAAAGCAAGGTCTTCAGTTCATTGACTGACAAATTGAAAAAGTTTGATACACCAAGCTGGTTGAACCTTGAAGCAAATATCTTGACTGGAAAAGTCCTGCATTCCCCGACAATTGCCGATTTAAATGTAAATTTCAATCCGCAAATGATCGTTGAGTACTACTCAAGATAATAATCGAAAGCCAAGTTAAGTGTGAATATAAAAAATAGATTTAAAATATCTAATTTAAACACAAAATATGGAAAAAATTGCATTGCCACAAAAAATTAAATTTGAAAAAGGCGAACTG
>LBWY01000037.1 GCA_000995135.1 Parcubacteria group bacterium GW2011_GWE2_39_37
CATCAGAACGTATGCCGATATCTGCACACATGCCATTGTAGTGGCACTTTGATTGGTGTTGAGATGCTGGCGGATATGCCTCTGACACTATCCAGTTGATACCATTTGTATTAACTGTATTCAGTTTAGCTGCGATGTCTGAGTTTATCATATTGCCATCTTTATACCTTCCAGATGCAAGCGTTACACAGTTATTGCAGTCTTGGCTATTGTTTGGGTTCCCTTCAGTTGATAAAGGTTCTTTGTCTGGTACTTTTTCTACAAACTGTATCCTTAATGATCCATCAAAAACTTTTAGTATATCAGGATTTATTTGATAAAGAATCATGTAAGAGGTTAAGGCTATCAATAGCCCGGTCACGCTTGAGGTAATCCAGGCTTGCGCTTCGCCTATCCTTGAAGAGTTGCCGCCTGCGGTCAGCCAAATAACACCGCCGATCATCATGGTAATGGTTGCCAATATTCCCACCACGCCGATCGCATAGTTGTATATGCCAGCGATGTATTCACCGATCCAACCGACACAAAGCTTCGATGGGTCGTCAGAGCACTTTTGCGCATCATTAAATCTTTTCATGCCCGGGATAGAAATTTGCAAGCTGTCAAAAGGGTTTTTTATTATTTAAAATAAAAGTTAAAAGAAACGAAGCGAGAAGAATGGATTTTGTAATTTTCAACATAATAAACTAATTGCAATTTTTAGTAGTGCCCGTAGGGTCGCATGTTTTATTATCTGTAAAAACATTTGTAGACCCTCCAACTTGATAAATTGGATCTAGACATCGAGATTTTGTACTATTGAAGCAATTTTTGATTGTTTTTGTCGGGTCTGCAGTTTCGTAATTTTGGCAGCAGCCATTTTGAACGATTTTGGAAATTTCATCATCTGACATACAGCTCTGACTATTTGCCGGCCAAGGGTAAATCTTTTTATCTTTGTAATATGCATAACCAGTTTTAATTTTACATTCATCCTCACTTAGAATTTCATACGCCTTATTACCTCCAGTCATATATTCGCAACATCCGGGTGTTCCCGTCGGCTTATTTAAATCTTTTACATTCAGAATTCCCGGAGTATTCAAATTAACCAATGCCGGGTTGATGGTGGCTAGCATTAAATAGGAAGTGAGGGCCAAAAATAAGCCGGTAAGCGATGCGGTAATCCAGGCTTTGGCGTCGGTTATTCTTTCCGGACTGCCCATGGCGGTTATCCAAAGGACACCGCCGAACATCATTACGATGGTGGCGAGAATTCCAACTGCGCCAATAGCATATTTATAAAACCAGCGGATATATTCACCGATCGGCCGTATGGTTTTGTCTTCCGAAAAATTTATTTCAGATTTTCCGCTGAAATCTTTAGTATCATCGCCAGTTTTTTGTCCTGGTATACCAACTTGAGGCGTAAATTTAATATCCGCAGCTGCTGAAGGTTTGGGTAAGAGCAATAAAAAAGTCAAACTTAATATTTGTAAGATAAAAATAGTGACGAATAAGTAGAGAAGGATTTTTGGGAATTTTTTGATCATGTTGAATAATTATAATTTTAAAAATTCTTGTATTATTCTCTCCATCGTCTCTTCCGGTATATCTCCTTCAAATTTGTATCCATTAATGAACCAGGTGGGCGTGCCTTGTACATCCAGTCTGGCTGCGTCTGCTAAATCTTTTTGGATTTGGATCTGGTATTTATTGCTATTTTGACAATTATTGAAATTGGCAGAATTAACCCCGATCTGCGTTGCCAGGGCAGATAATTCTTCTTTGGTTTTTAAGCCTTGTTGTTCGTAAAGCTTGTCATGCATCTGCCAAAACAAGCCTTGTTCACCGGCACATCTGGCGGCAATAGTTAAATCTATGGATTGCTCGGATATGTATGGAAAATCACGATAAATAAATTTTACTTGGCTATTATATTTTAAAGCTAGCCTCCTAATTATTGGAAAAGAATTTTTGGAAAAGGGGCAGGCGTAGTCTGCAAATTCCACGATGGTAACTTTAGGATTTTTGGAACCGATAGAAAAACTATTTGGTCCCTCGGTATCAGGAAACTTGACTAAGCCAGAAAAAATATCGGGATTAGCACGGATACTCTGTACACGATCAAAAATATAGAAGCCGGTGGCGACCAAAACAATCAAGAAAAAAGAAAAAAATGATATGATGATTACCCCATACCAACGGAGATACCAAGGTTTTTCTGTTTGCATTGCTTCTAGATTCATTGCTTATGTGATAAAATAAAAAAACATTGTTAAATTGTTGAATTGTTAAATTGCTTCTTGATTTAACAATTTAGCAATGTACCGATATTATACCATAATATATGAGCAAGCAAAACATTAATCACTTGGAAAAAGAAGTAGAATTAAAATATAAAAAGAAAGAAAAACGCAAGACGCAGAAAATGAAAGTCAGCGGGGCGGGTGTGAAGCAATTGCAGAAAATTATCAAAGGTAAGGGAAAATAACAAAAAGATTGACTAGTTTACATCGTGTATTGTATAACAAAAGTTATTTGATACACGTTATAACTTATACGTTACACATTCATGTCAAAATACGATTTTAAAATTATTGAGCCGAAATGGCAGAAAAAATGGGAGGAGCAAGAATTATATAAAGCAGAAGATAATTCACCTAAACCGAAAAAATATATTCTGGACATGTTCCCTTATCCAAGCGGATCCGGTTTACATGTAGGTCATGTTGAGTCATATACCGCAACTGATATTTATTCTCGCTTTATGAGGTTGAAAGGTTACAATGTCTTGCATCCTCAAGGATGGGATGCTTTCGGGTTGCCGGCAGAAAACTATGCAATAAAAACTGGTATCCACCCAACCGAAACAACGAAAGAAGCAATAAAGACATTTACCAAGCAGATTAATTCTCTGGGCTTTTCTTATGATTGGAGCAGGGAAGTAAATTCTTCAGACCCCGCGTATTATAAATGGACTCAGTGGTTGTTTTTGTTGTTTTATAAGAATGGATTGGCTTATAAGAAAAAAGCAAAAGTGAATT
Organism: Parcubacteria group bacterium GW2011_GWE2_39_37; assembly: GCA_000995135.1. Taxonomy (GTDB): domain Bacteria; phylum Patescibacteriota; class Patescibacteriia; order Patescibacteriales; family GWE2-39-37; genus GWE2-39-37. Next base: position 3,027 of record LBWY01000037.1, read on the forward strand.
GGTGTGAAAGCTGCCAGACGGTTTTGGCCAATGAGCAGGCCGAAGGCGGTGTTTGCGATCGTTGTGGCAATAAAGTAATTCAAAAGGATTTAGAACAATGGTTTTTCAAAATTACAGACTTTATTGAAGACCAAGTAGTAGATAATAATGAAGTCAAAGGTTTGCTGAACGGCTTGTCTTCTGTCGATTGGCCTGATTCGACCAAGGCAGCGCAAAAGAATTGGATTGGCAGATCGGAAGGATCGGAAATTAAATTTTCAGTTGGTGGTTACGAGCCGGGGATTAAAGTTTTTACTACCCGGGTGGATACTATTTTCGGTTGTACATATGTTGTTGTTGCGCCAGAACATCCGTTACTTAAAGAATTAGGGAAGGCGATTAAAAACATTGATGAGGTGGAGGCATATGTGGCTGCTACGAAAAAGAAAACAGATTTAGACAGAATGGAGGCAAAAGAGAAAAGCGGAGTTGAATTAAAAGGCATCAAAACTGTCAATCCTTTTAATGGGAATAGCGTGTCAGTTTATGTTGCTGATTATGTTTTGGGCAGTTATGGAACTGGCGCAGTGATGGCAGTTCCGGCCCATGATGAAAGAGATTTTGAGTTTGCCAAGAAATACAATCTTCAGATCAAAGAGAGTATTATATCAAACAAAGGGTCCAAAACAGAATGCTATACCGATGATGGTCAGCTTGTGGACTCCGGAGAATTTACTGGCAAAAGTTCAGCTGAGGCGAGAGAGTTAATGATGCAGTGGTTAGAAAAAAATCTGCAGGGTAGCAGGAAAGTCAATTATAAATTAAGGGATTGGTTGATTAGCCGCCAACGTTATTGGGGAGCACCTATTCCGATAATTTATTGTGAAAAATGTGGTGAAGTTCCTGTGCCTGAAAAGGATTTGCCGGTTTTACTGCCAACTGACGTTGATTTTAAGCCCACCGGAGAATCACCGTTGATGTTGTCAAAGACCTTTCATGAAGTGATTTGTCCAGTATGTGGCATAAAAGCCAAACGAGAATCAGACACTATGGATACTTTCGTTTGCTCCTCCTGGTATTATTTAAGATATGCGGACAATCTGAATGATCAAGAATTTGCTAGCCAATCAGCCTTAAAGCAATGGTTACCAGTAGATGTGTATTTAGGAGGTGCTGAACATACAGTCCTACATCTTTTATATGCAAGATTTTTTACCAAGGCTTTACAAAAATTCGGCTTGGTTGATTTTAATGAACCTTTCTTGAAGTTGCGCCACCAAGGAACTATCTTGGCTGAAGATGGAACCAAGATGAGTAAGTCCAAAGGGAATGTAGTAAACCCTGATGTAATAGTCGAGCAATACGGCGCAGATGCCTTAAGAATCTACGAGATGTTTATGGGTCCATTGGAAGATGCTAAGCCTTGGAATACCAAAGGAATAGTTGGCATAACTAGATTTTTAGAAAAAGCTTGGAAATTGGCAACCGAAAAAACTTTAACCGATTGTGAGGTTGGAGTAGGGCAGTGCAATTGCGCACCGGTAGGTTTGCCACAGCTATTGCATAAAACTATTAAAAAAGTTACTGAAGATATTGAGGAATTCCGTTTTAATACGGCTATTTCACAAATGATGATATTTGTGAATTTTGCCAGCAAGTTCGATTCTTTGCCCAAGCCGGCAGTGGAAAAATTTTTAAAGATTCTGTCACCTTTTGCTCCTCATATGGCCGAAGAATTGTGGTCCTTGATAGGGAATAATGAAAGTATCTTTTTGCAAAAGTGGCCAGAATACAATGGCGCGTTGATAAGAGATGAACTGGTTAATCTTGTGGTGCAAATCAATGGCAAGGTTCGAGAGACTATCGAAGTTGAAGCAGGGATCACAGAAGAAGCAGCTCAAAAGATCGCCCTTGAACAAGAAAAGATAAAACCTTGGCTCGAAAACAAAGAAATTATCAAAGTAATTTTCGTCCCGGATAAGTTGATAAATATTGTGGTGAAATAAAATAAAACAGGCTCTAAGTGCCTGCAGCTGCAGGCACTTAGAGCCTGTTTTTATTCCAGTAAATATTTTTTATATTCTTCTTTTCGTTCACTCGAATCATTAACAATCATCTCAACAAATTTTTCATATTCGTTCAAGCCCTTAAACTGTTCTAGGATTGGTTTTTTATCACACAATGTGCCATTCCTCAAGTAAAGATAATCTTTATAGCTGGACCAAGGATAATTTTTGGCATCGCCTAGCCCATGGATTTGGCAATTGCCATTAATGTAACCAGATAACCACAAAAGGTAATCGTTGGTATTGATGTGGACCGCTTTAAATGGTCCTTGGAAAAGTGATCCGCTACGTTCATGTTTGAGATTAAAATAGTTTGTGTAACCCATGCTTATTTTGTGCATGAATTTTGTGATGCCATTTTCTATTTGTTGTTTTAAAATAAAATGGAAGTGATTTTTATTCAGACAATAACAAATGATATTAACTAACGATGTAGATTCTCCAGGCTCTAAGTGCCTGCAGCTGCAGGCACTTAGAGCCTGGAGAGTTCGTAAACTACCGATTGATTTTTCAATATTAAACTCCCTCATCCCGGTTAAAAAGCGAATAAAATCATTTTCATCAACAAAAATTTGTCTTTTATCTACGCCGCGATTGTAGATATGATAATATTCATCAGTTTGAAATTCAAACTTACGCATTTTCTGTTTTAAAAAAGACGAATTCCTCGTCTTTTTTTGTTTAGGTGTAAACTATTTAAACTTAACGCTATTTATTACGTCACTATAAATTTTGTCGTAGAGACTTTTTGAATCGGTAGAGGCAGCCATTTGGATTTGTAAAAATTCATTTGTATTATTTTTTATCGTTGTGGTTATTTCATAGCTATTATTTTCAATAAATTGATATTCCTCTGAATAAGCTTCTTTGCTATTTATAATTGAATATTTATCATAGATTTTTTTTGCACCTGTTTTACTTGAGGTTTTATAGGCTTCAAGCACGATTGATGGTTCGATTTTTTGGTACATAATAGTTATGAAAGATTTTTTTTCTTTAAATAGGTTTTGGTCGTAGTCTCCCAAAAATATCACATAATCAAAATCACTGCTTTTTTTAATGCTATATTTTTTTAAATATTCAAAGCTGAAAGGGTATTTAGGGTCTAAATATTTAATTTTATCATCATTGTTTGGTACGGGCGTGGTGTTATTATTAACTATGTAATCATTGTTAGTTTTTAAATCAAGATAATGTTCGGGTATTTGTGCCAAATTATTGTTCGTTATGCCGACTCCTAAATTTTTCATTATATAGAAAGCATTAGCCGGGTTGCCTAGAAAGAATCTTTTTTGATCCGCAGGATTTACATACCATGCCTCGCCATTATTTTCAACTTGAAGTAAAATTTTACCTAGTTGTTTTTTGGTAAAATTAATATCAATCGTTATTTTGTTCGAGCCACTGGGATTGTAGTTATTTAAAATTTCTGTTTTGTCGTCATAACCATCTCCATCAGAATCGGCCTTGTATTTATCCGTTTTTAGACTATTTTCAATTGCATCACTCAAGCCATCATTATCTGAATCAAGGCCTTGGTATTTAGTGATGGCAACTGGAATTTTTGACAAGTCTTTATTGGTTATGCCTTCTCCCAATTCCTTCATAATCTTAAAGGCATCATTTGGTCTGCCTAGATAATATCTTTCATCGAAAAGGGGGTCTACATACCAAGCTTCGCCATTTTTTTCAACTTGGAGCAAAATTTTTCCTCTTACTCTGGATAATAGAGAGATGTCAGCTTCTGCGAAAGAAGTATAATAAAAATAAGACAGAACAAAAAAACAAATTACATAAAGAAGATTTATAGTGTTTTGTTTATTCATATTCTTCATTGTTTACCACAAAAAAAATTCATAGCATCTGCTGGAGTTATTTTACTCAGTGTCATGTCTTGGGCAAGTCCAAAAATTACCTCACCAACATTACACATTCCATTGCCTTGCATTGGTTTAAATCCGATAGACGGACAACTTCTGATTAATTCTGATCGAGCTTCTTGTCCAAACAGAATGGCATATTGTAGTTGGTCATACGCCCCACATCCCCCGCATAAAGCACAGGTGCCTATACACGCGGGAGTTGTTTGACAGGTTTGGATTTTTAAAGCGATCTGCGCAACATGAACCTTTCCGGTGCCTGCAGCAAATACATCCATTTTTACCTCATTAATAATTTTTGGCAATCCGCTGAATAAAAAGACAGTTGTTAAGGCAAAAAATGATATTTTAAATAATTTTGATCTAAAGAAATTAGGATTCATAATTGTTATTATTTCTGTTATAATAATATCACAACCTTTAAATTAAATAAATCATGAATGAACCTCCTCGATCAGACTAAAAAAATTTGTAAATTGTATGATATCCAGCCTGCCCGGTCAAAAGGGCAGAATTTTTTAATTCGGGAAGAGGTTTATGACAAGATAGTTGAGGCGGCGGAAATTAAAAAAGATGAGATAGTGCTGGAAGTCGGACCTGGTCTCGGTTTTTTGACGGCCAAGCTGGCCAAGCAAGCAAAAAAAGTCATTGCGGTGGAGTTGGATGACAAGATTGCCGAAACACTAAAAACCGCTTTGCTGTTACAAAAAGCGGAAAATATTGAAGTCATTAATAAGAATGTATTAGATATACAAGTCTTGGCTTCAGGCTATAAGATTGTGGCTAATTTACCCTATAACATCACTTCGGTTTTTTTACGTAAATTTTTAAGTACTGAACATCGGCCGGAATTGATGTTTCTGTTCAGTTTTATGCCGAGGCGGAAATCATCCAAAATGTGCCCGCTGATAATTTTTGGCCAGCGCCTAAGGTGGATAGCGCGGTGATCAGAATAAGAATTAAATCCCCCCAACCCCCTTTGTTAAAGGGGGCGTTTAAAGAGAAAGATTTTTTTCGGTTGGTTAAATTCGGTTTCGGAGCCAAACGAAAGATGTTAAAAAACAACTTAGCCGGTGGATATCACATATCCCAAACTGAGGCAGCAGAAAGGATTAAAAAGGCCGGTTTTGATGAGAAAATTCGGGCGCAGGAGTTATCAGTG
>LBWY01000038.1 GCA_000995135.1 Parcubacteria group bacterium GW2011_GWE2_39_37
TAAAACTGCAAAAAAATTGTCGGAAAAGGAAAAGATAGAAAAAATAAAAAATATTTACCAAAAATTTTCTAAGATTGTTTTTGATATTGAAAAGAAAAGAGATGAAAAATTAACCAAAATAATCAAAGAGATTGATAAAAGAAAAATCGAAAAACTTATTAAGGAAATTAAAAATAGCTAATCTATGCCAGAAGATCAATTAAAAGAAATTATCGATATGCAATCAGAGCAGCTGTCTTCTGAGCATCCAGTAGAAATTTGCGAGGAAAGTCCCGAACAGGTTGTTTTTAATGTTTTAAAATCTGGAGAAGCTGCTATTGCCGCTGCAAAAGAAAATGGCAACCAAGCAATTGAAATAATAAAAAATTCCGGAGCAGATCAGACAGAGCTTTTGAATGCAAATGAGGTTATAGAAATTACTAACAGAGAGTTAGATGCTGCCGAATATGACCTACAGAAACAAGTTATTGTCCCAATTCAAAATGAAGAGGAAATAACGCCTGGAAAAATATTGAATAAAACAAGTATTGCCCGTGATCGCAATTTCGAAGGATCAATTATCGTTAAGACTAAAAGCGAAGACGGTCAAACTGTTGGCTATGCCATTAGACGCGACAGCCATGGCAATCTTGAAGGTAATAAGATTGGTTACATGCCAAATGGGTCAACAGGCCCGGTCTATCAGCTACATCAGTCTGATTTTGATCGCCTAGCGGAAGAGGGTATACTGGAAGCTTACGATCATGCCTTGTCTGAGGAAGAATCACAACGAGCTGCATTTCCGGAAACAGTCAAGGACTTATTGAGCAAGATCAGTTGGCGTTCTACACTTGATAATGAAGAAAAAAAACAGTTAAGAGAGTCATTCATGGATCGTTTCCGCACAGGTGAATTGAATTTACAGAAATTTTTAGAAGATGTTAACACCTCTCCTTACGCATTGGCCGCGCTGCGCGATATTCTACTGGATGAGCTTGATGAATCTAGGGGCGTTGATAAGCATGATAATAAGCTGATCCACCATTATCTGGCCGCTTCGCTGGAATCTCTTGCCGTACAGCTTGGTAATAATGATAAGTCAGAAGATGAGTCTGGTAATGAATTTGGTCCGACAACCAAAAGAAGGTTTAGGGAAAACCTGATTTTTTTGGCCAGTAATGCTTTAAAAACGCCCTATGAGCGTGAAAAAAATACGGTTGAGGCCTGGTTGCTGGAACACTTGAATGATCTGAATGAATCAGTAAAGCCGTTCAAATCAAAAGATGGGTCTTCCAGTAGACTATATGAATATTCTTTCTATAATATAATCGACCAAGCGCAAAATCCAGAATTATTCAAAAAAATTGTCAGAATGGCCTATAGTCAGGCCCAAATCTCCGAGCCGCGGCTGGATCGTTCCATTCCCGGGGTATACGATTTTTATCCTAATAGCAAGAAAAACGTGGTAATGACCGAACTTGAAGATTGGGTACCAATCCAGAAAATGGTTTCAGATAGCCCCTCTGCCGAAATTCAGAAACTCAAGCCGGAGCTAATTGAAGAATTAATAAAATCAGAAACTCCTCGTGAGGATTTTGAAAAAATTGAGGCGATTTTTTTAAAAAATTGTTTGCCAGAAATCGGTAAGATCAATAAAATTTTCGAAGTGTTGTATAGAAAAAGTCGGCTGGAAGGATTAATTCAGGAGCATACCAGTCCTGTGTTAAAAAAACAGAGTGACCGAGGACGCAGATTCCAGATTTTTAAAGATTTGCTCGATATTCACTTAAAATCCGGCAATGAATCTTTGAAAGATTATTTACGAGCATTTCAGGATGGGCAAGCTATGTTTGCGGAAGTTGCTACCTCGGGAGTTGCGGCGCTTAGCCCAGTCGAACAAAAAACACTTGATTATCAGTTGAAGCGGCTGGAAACATTATATGACAGCTCCTGGCTTAAAAAAACCTCAACAAATGATGTGGATGGAACTTTAACAGAGAGATTTAATATGCTCAGCAGATCGTTAGGCTTAGAAAAGGGTGGTAACCCCGTTGAACGATTACAAGAAATGTATTTGCGACCGATCGGGCTTAAAAATGTCCAGCAGGCGCTTCTTGTTATGAATCAGGCTTTAACCGAAGCGGAAAAAAGAGGCCTTGCTTATGCCGCTGAATTCTCCATGACTGGCGCCCATTTGAAAGAGGGTGATTTGCTCAAGGGCATAGAACACCAATATCTGGAAAAAATACTACAAAATGGTTCGGTGGCCGCTGAGTTTTTGGGCAGTTCTGCGATTTCGGATTCCACTCCATTGGATACCGACCTAGCAATGGTTAAGCAAGATAATATTGGTACATCGTTCGAAGAAACTATAAATAATTCCATTGCCGGTAATTATGGACAATTACTAATTGCTCTGAAAGATCGAGGACAGTTCTACAAATCTGATATCGAAGATAAAGCCTCAAAATCCCAGCGAGATGGCAAGCCTGAACTGTTTATGACTGGCATATATGGTAATAGCCATTATGGCATCCGAACCGGTTTTGCCAGCACGGAAATTGATTTTTTAGTCGCTAGGCAGTATTTGTCAAAGGAGAATCTTAATCAGGTTTTTATAGATATTGCCAGAAAAGGTGTATATATCCCAGTAGTCAGTGAACAAGGTGAATTAATTTTTACGCCCGAAATGTATGAGTCTCTTCGCCCCAAAGACTATGATTATTCCAGGCTTGATACAACAGCGCTGGACAAAATTCTGTCAGATGAAAATTTCCAATCTGATCAGCTCTTAGATTCACTCAAAGAATGTTTTGGTGAAGAGTATGAGCATGCCGCTGGCACTTGGGAAAATTATTCGATTGGCGAGCACACGCAGAAAGTAATGGAACAATATGAAAAATATTTCACGGATAAGGAATTACCGACTGGCACATCTGATCGTTTTTTTAGATTATTCTTGGCATTACATGACATTGGTAAGCCCCAGGCAATCGAAGTTGGTAATAAGGAGTTCCAACACTATTACACAGAACCGGTTATGAAGAAAGTTTTTGAACAGATGGGTTTCGGTTCTGATGAGATTAAACTTGCTCAAACGCTGGTAGGTGCTGACCCGGTAGGTGCGTATTTACAAGAAGGAAAAATTGAAGATTCTGCTCAATATATTTTACAAAAATCTGCCGAGTCAAGCATGACTCCAGAAGAATTACTGGATCTATTTATTGTTTTTTATAAATGTGACGCGGGCAGCTATACTGAAAATGCCGGAGGGCAAGCATCTTTGGATGACAAGTTTATATTTGACGAGACTAGTAGAACTGTAGAGTTTGCTCCAGAAACCGAGTTAAAAATTAACAAACTTAAGGAGATGATAAAACGTGCCTAAGTTAGGCAGTAAGATTTGTTAATTAAAGAATTATTACTTTAAATTCATTTATGGATAATTTAATTCAGCAATTTAAGGAGCATGTCATAGAGGCATCCCAAAATCCTAGCTTTATCCATCATAAATGGTTTATTAAATACCATTTGGAGATTGTTGAAAAAATTTCTTTGGAACTTTGTGATATTTACAAAGAAGCTGACCAAAATCTGGTTTTACTTCTGGTATGGCTTCATGATTATGGGAAAATTCTAGACTTTGATCACCAATACGAAAAAACATTGAGCAGCGGAAAAGAAAAATTATCACAGCTTGGATTTTCTGAAGAATTATGCGAAAAGGCAGTTTCATATATAGAGATGATGGATAGCAAAAAGGAAATAGATCAGATGCCTATCGAGATAAAAATTATTTCCTCTGCCGACGGGGCTGCGAAATTAATCGGTCCTTTTTATTATCTTTGGTGGCAAGATAATTACTCAAAGAATTTCGAAGATCTAATGGCAGACAATATCCGCAAAGAAATGGAGGGTTGGGATAAAAAAATCGTTTTACCAGAAGTAAAAAAAGCCTTTCTAAAAAGACATGAATTTTTACTGGAACAATGTGGAAATCTTCCATTGTCATTTATCAAATAACAAAAAACCTATGAATAATGACTGCCTATTTTGCAACCAAGAAATTTTAAAAAAAGAAGAAGTCATGCGAAACAACTCCTGCGTCTTTTTATCCAGCAAAGGATACAATCCTGAGGGTGTGTTAGAAGGTGCAGGCGTAATTATCCCGTTTGCACATAAGGCCACGCCGTTCGATCTATCAGATGGGGAAGTAGTGGACATGTTTAATCTATTAAAAGAAGTCAAAAAATATCTAGACGAGAAGTATGAGCCAAGTGGCTATACCCTCGGCTGGAACATCGGCAAAGTGAGCGGTCAAATCACCCCGTTTCACGTCCACCTACATGTCATGCCCAGATATGACGACGAACCATTAGCAGGGAAGGGTGTTCGTCATTTTTTAAAACAAAAAAGCAATAGTCGTATTAAAGAGGTTAGAGAAAGTTAAATCGCTTCTCGACTTATTGACTTTTATACAAAAATAAGCAAATATATAAGCAAAGGTGAACTATAAACCGAAAAGGGGGTTAATATGCCGCACTTTTGGCTGGCTTCTTGTAAAACGCATGAACAACTTCTTCACTTAGCCGATTCTCTCAGATCTGCAAGTAAAAAAGATCAGTTTCTCTTGAAGTACAACGAGATCCTGGGTCAGGAATTAACATTCTTGGCACCTCAAAGCTTTGTCGATGAGTATGTTAAATCCCACCATATCACGATTAAGCTGTGTCGGGTAAAAACCTGTGATGTCACATTGTCTGTTCTAGAGAACCTTCCAGGTGAGTCGATAGTAGCGGATTACAAGGTAACGAATCTGAGGGACGAGAATGGAGTAAAGAACGCAATCTACATTATTGTTCTGCATTTTTTGCAACTCTCCCATTCCAATATCCCAATCTGGTTTGTCGACCCGAACGACCCCGTCAAAGGCGTGATGATCCGCATGCTAAAAACTGAAGGACAACCAGCGCTGGTGGTATTAGAAGCTCTGATCAAGGCCAGCTTCGAGGTAAGCTACGAGTATGAAGAATGGCTTCCTTACCCATCCGATGAAGCCTCCAAAGCCCTAATGTAGATTAGGGCTTTTTTAATATATTTCAATTCCAAAGCTTACAAAACAGACCGGAAACTGGTCTGTTTTGTTTATAGATCGGGGACAGGGATTTACCCCTACGCTATCGCTCCGGGGCATAAACTTCTCATCCCTCTTCCTGAAAGTAAAAATAAAATACACCATCGCTTTCGCTCAGGTGTATTTTATTTTTATGCTCGGGGACAGGGATTCGAACCCCGATTGACTGGACCAAAACCAGCTGTCCTACCATTAGACGATCCCCGAATATTATATTAATATATTAACTAATAAATGTCAAAATATTGTTTTTGCTGTAAATTAGACAGCTTTTTGGAAAAATGATAGAATAAAAACAATTAAACATCCTTGGCGGATGTGTTTGTTATATTGATGAAATTATTAATTTGTAAGCTAAAATAATTTATGAAAGTAGTACTACTTAAAGACATTAAAAATCTGGGTAAAAAAAATGATATCAAGACTGTTACGGATGGGTATGCTATGAATTACCTGGTGCCGGAAGCATTGGCCGATATTTACACCTCTGCCAAAGCCAAGGAAATCGAGATAAAACAAAAAGCAGCTCTGACAGCCAAACCTAAGGCGCCAAAGGGCAAAAAGAAGAAAAAAGCCAAAAAGTAATTATTATTTTCATTTTAAAATATGGCAAAAAAACTCAAAAAAATTAACACTAAATACATTTTTGTAGTTGGTGGAGTAATGTCAGGTGTCGGTAAGGGGATAACAGCTGCCTCAATCGGCCGCATTCTGGTCGGGCGAGGATTCAAAGTTGGGGCGATCAAAATCGATCCCTACATCAACGTTGACGCAGGCACCATGAACCCAACTGAACATGGTGAGGTTTTTGTAACCGAGGATGGAGATGAAACAGACCAAGACATCGGCAATTACGAACGCTTTTTGAATAAGAATATCTACAAAGAAAATTACATGACTACCGGTCGT
>LBWY01000039.1 GCA_000995135.1 Parcubacteria group bacterium GW2011_GWE2_39_37
TTTTGAAGCTTTAAAATTCGATATCATTAAGTCAGATGGATGATTACTCTGCTAAAAATAAGCAGAGAGGAAAGTCCGGACTCCTTAAAAAAGATGGTGGCTAACGGCCACGGGGCGCAAGCCTACGGAAAGTGCCACAGAGACAATACTAGCCGGCAAAAATGTCGGTGAAAGGTGAAAAGTTTTTAGATGTTATTGGTTGCTCGGGATATCCATTTAACCAATGGCTACTAAGATCGCTTTCGTGTGAACGAAATGCGTGGTAAACCCCATCTGGAGCAAGAGCAAACCTGTCAAGCAAAAATATGCCTTAATAAGATAAGACAATTTTATTGATTTATCTTGTTGTGACACGGCTCGATAGATGAAAAGTGGCTCGCGCGAGCCTATTGGCAACAATAGGCCAAGATAGATGATCATCATCCTAAAAAATAGGATACAGAATCCGGCTTATAGCCTGGCTTAATGATATCGAAAAATAAGGTTATTAGTACCCCTGGACTACTTAATGATAGTTCTGGCTGCAATTGCTGCTTATAATATTCGCTTTGCTCAGATTACCGCAGAAATTCGGCCGATTATTTTCAACTTACCATTCAAAGAATATTTCTATATTGTTCTACTGGTCGGCTTGATTTGGATAATCATTTTTGCCTTGTCCGGTCTATACAACATCAGGTCTACTCGCAGTTTGATTAAGGAATTGTATTATGTCTTTTTGGCTTGTTCAACCGGCTTGGTCGCAATCGTGGTTTTTATTTTTTTCTTTAGGGAATTATTTTCCAGTAGATTCATCGTATTGGCGGCTTGGATGCTGGCAATTATTTTTGTATCCATTGAGCGCTCTTTGATCAGATTGATACAACGGATTTTATTCCGATACGATATTGGTGTTCATAAAGTGGTGATTGTCGGCAATAGTAAAAGCTCAGATATTCTGATAAACAAATTCTCAAGTGATCTGAACAGCGGCTATGAAGTGGTAAAAAGATTAAGAGATTTCAGTATTGAGACTGCTCAAGAGCTGGAAGAATTCTTGAAAGGAAAAGAAGTCGATGAAATTATCCAGTCAGACCCGAATATGTCTAAAGCAGAGACCTTGAGACTTTATGACTTCGCTTATGACAATCATTTAACCTTTAAATATGCGGCAGATTTGCTTGATACCAAAGTTCTAAAAACAGAAGTTACAGAAATCGCTGGCTTGCCGATCGTTGAGGTTAAAAAAACCTCATTGGAAGGCTGGGGCAGAATAAACAAAAGAATTTTTGACATAGTTGTCTCTATTATTCTTTTGATATTGACCAGTCCGATCACTTTGATAACTGCAATTCAGAAAAAGATGATGGCAGTCCTATCTATAGGGTGGGTCAAGGTGGAAGATTGTTTAAATATTTTAAGTTTAGAAGCATGATTAAGCGTAGCGATGGGATGCGCTATAATGAATTGGCGGAAAAAAATCTTAGAACAGACGGTCCATTAGTAAAAATCAAAGATGACCCAAGAATTACCCGTGTAGGCAAATTTATCAGACGTTACAGTATAGATGAGCTAGTTGAGCTTTTGCTCGTTCTTAAGGGCGATATGAGCCTTGTAGGGCCTAGACCGCACCTGCCCGAGGAGGTCGCCAAGTATGAACAATCGCATAAAAAAGTTTTGACAATAAAACCGGGAATCACCGGCCTAGCCCAAGTATCCGGTAGAAGCGACTTATCTTTCGAAGAAGAAGTTAAGCTCGATACATACTATATCGAGAACTGGAACTTATTGCTTGACCTTTCCATTTTACTTAAAACACCGATTGCAGTGTTACGCAGTCGAAATGCTGAATAATTTTATTTTATAAATAATGAAAGTCGCATTAATCCATGATCACCTAGCCCAAGATGGCGGGGCAGAAAGAACGCTTCGGGTTTTAACCGAGCTTTTTCCTGATGCGCCAATCTATACATTGCTTTACGACAAAAAAAATGTCGAAAAGAATTTTAAAGGCAAACATATAGAGGCATCCATTATTCAAAAACTTCCCTGGGGAGTTACGCATTACCGTTGGTATTTATTATTTATGCCGATTGCGGTTGAGTTTTTTGATTTAAGCAGCTACGATCTAGTGATTTCGGATGCCAGCGCTTTTGCTAAAGGCGTAATTACCAATACCGAAACACTTCATATCTGCTATTGCCATACACCGACTAGATATTTATGGAGCGACACTCATCAATATATCAATGAACTTAAATACAATAAATATTTTAAAAAAGTTATTTCACTTACTTTGAGCTATTTAAGGATTTGGGATAGGGCAGCGGCAGGCAGGGTTGATCGCTATATCGCTAATTCCAAATTTATTTCCAGGAGAATAAAAAAATATTACGATAGGGAATCGACAGTCATTTATCCGCCGATTGATGTCGAAAATTTCAAACCTGCCGAGCAAGTAGGTGATTTTTACTTGAGCGGTGGAAGACTGGTCCCCTATAAACGTTTTGATATTGTCATCGAAGCTTTTAAAAAGTTGCCCCACAAAAAGTTAAAAATTTTCGGCAGCGGCCTGGATCTGGAGAGATTAAAAAAGATTGCCGGTGATGCTCCTAATATAGAGTTTTTGGGCAGAGTCAGTGACGAAGAAAGAACAGAATTATACGCAAAATGCTTGGCATTCATTAATCCACAAGAAGAAGATTTCGGTATAACGCCGATTGAGGCGATGGCTTCAGGGCGCCCTGTCATTGCCTATGGCAAGGGCGGAGTGAAGGAGACAATCGTATCCAAAAAAACCGGTGAATTCTTTTATGAACAAACCGGTGATTCAATTTATGAAGTTTTGAAAGATTTTGATCCGAATTCCTATGATGCAGAATTCATCCGAGCCCATTCAGAACAATTTTCCAAAGAAAGATTCAAGCAGGAAATAAAAAGATATATTGAAAATGAATATAAATGCTTTGCTGAAGATAAGTGTGATTTGTAGACGAAACAACCTTTGCTATTTTTCTCACTTCTATGCAGTATTACTTCCTTAGAATTTTCTCCATCGACTTTCCTTTAGACAATTCATCGATTAACTTATCCAAATAACGAATTTTCTGCATAAGCTTGTCTTCGATTTCTTCTACTCGATAGCCGCAAATTACGCCTGTAATTTTTGAAGCATTGGGATTGATCCGCGGTGCTTCTGCAAAAAATGTTTTAAAATCAACAGCTTTCTTGATCTGTTGCTCAAGTGTCCGCTGATCGTAGCCAGTGAGCCAGCAGATTATTTCATCAACCTCCGCCTTCGAGCGGCCTTTTTTTTCTGCTTTTTGAATATAAAGCGGATAAATGATTGCAAAAGGAGTTGAGAATATTTTTTTACTTTTCATAATTACTCGATAGATTGGAAACCTTATAGGGATTTTTATATGATGAAATAAACAATTCATTTTGCTTTCGCCGAAGGCGAAAGATTTAAATCGGGGCGATTTTTAATTAATTATTATACTGTTCAATTCTACCTCGGTATCAGATTTTTCATCTTCACCTAACACTAAAACTTTGCATCCATTATAATTCTTTATAGAATAAAGAGAAGTCATTTGTGGGTCTTTTTTGGGAATATTATTAGTCTCGCAATTATTAATTGTAATTGTTATTTCAGGAAAATATACAGTAGGTTGATCCATGCCAATGATGAATTCTTCGGACTTACGAATTTCAGGATAACAATCAACTCTTTTGCTGTATATAACTTCTTTGCATACCCAGTCATTTTTATATGAAAAAGATAATTTATTGTTTCTTGAGGTAAAGATATTCAGATTATTTTTCATGGAAATACTGGTGGTTGAATTTATTGTTGTGTCTTTATTGACGGTATCAGCAACAAATAAGTTTGTTTCCTGACTCTTGCTCGTTATAACATTCCTTGGCTGCGCGTCTGTTTTTGTGAAATTATTTGAGCATCCCGATAAAATAAATAGTAATGTCACGAAGCCAATAATTTTTTTCATATTTGTGATTATTATAAAATTACAAAAAATATTAGTATTTAATCATCCAATGTGACGGAAGACTTTTTCATTATTTCGCCCAACGTATCGGCATTATCTGAAGTTTCGACACCTCCCTATAAAAATATAAAGAAGTGGCGAAATTTTGGTCGAGGGAAATTGACACTCCTTTAAAATATAATTACGTCAATTTTCTGAGCCAGATATACCGTGTTCTGCGAAGTATTATTCAAAATTTTTTATAAAAGTTATTTTTGAGCCAGTTTTAATATCGGCTTCACCAGATTCAATCAAGTCAGAATCGCTACTCTCTTTTGAATATCTTATACCATTAGTTTCAATACTAAATTCATCAGCATATTTTTTAACTAAATCTAGCCCATGCATAGACCACATAAGTTCATTTGGAGGACTTTCAAAGCCAGGACCTTGGTCAGTCACGACAGCTGTTATTTTATGGGGCTCAAAAATTAATTTTATTTCTCCATTTCCAACCTCTTCGAAAGCATTTCTCGCAATCTCAATTAAATGCAACTCTAGCTCCCTCAGATTTTCGCTTGTTGGGTCCAGCTTATTATCAAGGCAAATTTTTTCCCACCATTCAGACACTGCTCCGGGAAGCCATGGGTCTCCAAATTGTTTCCAATACTTAACAACCAGCGAGTCTATTTTTTTATCTCCAAAGCTACGACTATCAAATTTGATCGTATAAGTTTTTGGTGTGCTTTCTTTTTTTTCAATTAATTGCGAGAAATGTCTTTCTGTTTCCATAAAAATTTTGAATAATATTTCGCAGAACGTTTCTCGATATCCGACGTTTCAAGAAGTGAAGCGAATTGAAATGTGTCTTTAGCCCTTGTGGATATCGAGCGTTATATGACGTTGAATTTTAATTTTTATTCTTATTTAAAAAAACCACATTGATAAATCTCGCCCGTTGATACTTTGAAGTAGCCATTATAGCCAAATGTTTCAAATGTTGTTTTTACACTGTCAGTTTCTGGGAGGTATAATTCGGTAAAATCTAAACTAGGTGAATAATAATTTTGAAACATTTTTTTTGTGGGAAATTCTAATTTGATTGTTAAATATTTTTTATCAGTAGGAAGTATGGAAGTCTGACAACCCGCCAAGGGGACTCTGTATTTTCTTGATTCACTGTTTTTTCCCACAAAAAATCCCACCACAAATACAACAAAAATAGACATTATTAACCAAGCTTTTTTATGTTTATCCATATGTTTAAGGAATAAAAATTAAAATTCAATTTCATGTAACGTTTAAGAGTATGCGAAGTTTTTTGTGTAGAGATAGCGGAACAAAAAATTTGAATGAAGGAATTTTTTACTCCTTATTAAATTATAATGAAAAATTCTTGAACCGCATACTCTTTGTTATACGCTGTTGCTTAATTTTTTTAATATCAAATGTGGGATTGCCATTCAACAAATTTCTCAAACTCCTCCTTAATTAAGTGTTTCCTCGCATATTCTTCTGTTTCAGCTGTCGCTTGTTGGTGCGCTTGATTTCGCGCTACTCCATCAGCATAGACAAGTTCCGCTTCTCTAAGTTCGTGAAAAGCGACAACATCTTTAAATTCAGCAGGAACACTTTCGTGTATGAAGATGCTAAGCGATTCTCCGCCTCCAGTGTCAGGAGTCACTTTAAATCTACCAGGTGTTTTTTCATCCACAATGGTACTAGAAGGACAATCTAATGTGTAAAATATTTTATATGGTATGCGTCCATATTCATACCAACCCCGCGGTTGTTCAAAGCTCAATCGCTTAGCATCTTCAGGATTAGGAGTTTGAGAAATTTGTTGCTCGGGCGATTTTTTCATATGTGTTGGTTTTAAAAAAATTAAGCAATTGCGTATAACGTTTCGGCATCATCTGAAGTTCTGTTGAGCTAGGCGAAACAGAATTTGGGAGAGTCCCAATATTCCTTATTATATCATAAATATAAAGCGGGACGAACCAGATATGCCGTGTTAGCTGATGTAGCAAAAAACAAAAGAAATCGACGACACCTTGACATTTCCATCAAATTATCTATACTACTATATCGTTCTTTGTTGTAATGATTGGATAAATTGAAGCCGATTTCCAAATTATTTTTGAAAATTTAAAAAAAAGGAGGTGGACATATTGGGAACTGTAGAAACTTATATTGATAAATGCGGGTGCCCCACTGTAAAGATCAGTAATAATATGGGGATGTCCACAGAAATGTTTTTTTCAAGATTGTCGAGTGGAGGGGTTAGAGTAGAAATCAGAAGAACCGATAAGCTCGAAACTTTCACTAAAACATTTCTTGACCAGGCTTCTAAAGATGCAATTATCGAACTGCTGCAAGGTCGCTAATGATCATTGCTACACAGGCACCGTCAAACATATGGCGGTGCTGTTTTTTTTAAATTTTCAAAAATAATTTCCCCCTTTTTGTCTTTTGCTATTTCAGCTAACGTTTTCGAGTATGAGAAGTTCTGTTGAAGTGAAACGAAACAGAATTTGGGTCAAAAATATTTTACGTTCATATACCTAATTACTAAAAGGTAGAA
>LBWY01000040.1:0-428 GCA_000995135.1 Parcubacteria group bacterium GW2011_GWE2_39_37
GTTGGTAAAAAATACAAGCCATTATTTGATTATTATGCCAAACAAGCAAATTTAGAAAATAAAGAAAACGGTTGGCAAATTTATGCTGGTGATTTTGTTACTACAGAAGATGGTACAGGCGTGGTGCATATCGCACCGGCCTTTGGTGAGGACGATTTGAATTTGGGAAAACAGAACAATTTACCTTTTGTGCAGCATGTTGGCATGGATGGCATTATTAAGCCTGAAGCAGGCGAGTTTGCCGGTTTATCTGTTAAGCCTATTGATGACCATACGAAAACCGATATCGAAATTATTAAACATTTAGCGCACAATGGGCTTTTGTTTCATAAAGAAAAATATGAACATAGTTATCCTCATTGTTGGCGCTGCGATACTCCTCTGATAAATTATGTAACAACCTCTTGGTTTGTGAATGTGATTAAAGT
>LBWY01000040.1:474-6167 GCA_000995135.1 Parcubacteria group bacterium GW2011_GWE2_39_37
GACAACGTTTTTGGGCTAGTGTCATGCCGATTTGGCGCTGTGAATGTGGTGAGGTGAAAGTTTTTGGCTCGGTAGCTGATCTGGAAAAAGCATCAGGAGAAAAAGTGACAGATTTACACAAGCATATTGTCGATAAGATTACTTTTAAGTGTGAAAAATGTGCGGGCATAATGCAACGCGTGCCCGATGTTCTAGATACTTGGTTTGATTCTGGCTCGATGCCATATGCGCAAATGCATTATCCATTTGAGAATAAAGAAAAGTTTGAGGCAAATTTCCCGGCGAAATTCATTGCTGAAGGCGTTGATCAGACTCGAGCTTGGTTTTATTACCTTCATGTTTTGTCAAATGCCATTAAAGAAAGACCCGCCTTTAAAAATGTTATTGTTAATGGTATTGTCTTGGCCGAGGATGGCAAGAAGATGTCCAAACGACTTAATAATTATCCTGATCCTTCTTTGATTTTTGATAAGTATGGTGCAGATGCGATGCGGTATTATTTATTATCTTCGCCAGTGATGATGGCAGATAATTTTAATTTTGCAGAAGGGGGAGTGGTAGAAGCATTGCGTAAAAATAACATGGTATTGTGGAATGTTTATAAGTTCTATGAAATCTATGCTGTAGAGACGCAAGATTTTGCGTCTCTACGCACCAGCGACAATGTTCTGGACAAATGGATTTTATTTAAGTTAGAACAGTTGATTTTTGAAGTAACTGATAAAATGAATGACTATGACCTGCCACGCTCTGTTCGGCCGATTACTGATTTCATTAATGATTTATCTACCTGGTACATCAGACGTTCACGTGACCGCTTCAAAGGTGAGTCCACCCCCTCTCCCTTAGAAGGAGAGGGTAGGGGTGAGGTTGGTGGTGACAAAGAAGCTGCTTTGGCAACCACTAAATATGTTTTAACAGAATTGGCCAAAGTGATGGCGCCTTTTATGCCTTTCATCGCTGAACAGCTTTGGCAGAAAGTAACCGGTAATGATTTTAAGGATGAGAATAAAAGCGTGCATTTGGAAGAATGGCCGAAAATGCAATTAACAATTACGAATGATGAATTAAAAAATAATGAGGACATGGAATTGGCAAGAAAATTAGTTGAACGTATTTTAGCTTTTAGGGATGAGAAAGGAATTAAAGTTCGTCAACCATTGCAATCAGTAAATATTAGGAAGCATTCAACTGAATGGACTCCAGATGATCAAATAAGAAAAATTGTTCTTGAAGAAGTAAATATAAAAGAATGGAAATTTTTTGGAGACGATGTAAAATCTTCTGACAATTATTGGGCAGAATATAGTTTTAAAAATAGTGATGAAGAAAAATACAGTTTTCAATTAGCCATAGATTTTAGTTTATCTGAGGAGTTAATTTTGGAAGGAACAAAAAGAGAATTGGTCCGTTCAATAAATAATCTGCGCAAGAATGCGAATATGAGTATACAGGATAGAGCTATAATTTATTGGCAAGCTGAAAGTGAAATGGTTGCTAAAGTGTTTGCAGAAATGGCGAAAGAACTGAAAAAAGATACTTTGAGTAATGAGATTAAAAATGAAAAGTCCGAAGGTGTGGATATTGTAAAAGAAGTTAAGGTTAATGATGAGATGGTTTGGTTGGGGATTAAGAAAGTTTAATTAATTTTAAAATATAATGTTAATTGTCTTTTTTATCATTACTTTTACAATTCTCTATTCATTGTCCAGTTTTATTTTTTATAGGCTTGCAAAAATTTCTGGTATCAGAATGAATTATTGGGATATTTTCATTTTTCCTTTTATTGTTGAAGTGGGTGCTGTTACAACTGATGCAGGATCAAGGATAAGGAATAAAGGATTAAAAGTGTTGATAAATTTTTTAGGTGATTTCGGCTTGAATATAATTTTTTATTTTCTTTTTTTCGTTGATTTAGCGGTATCCCTCGGCATTGTGTATTTAATTAACAAAACAATCTATTAATATGGAGAGAGCAAAAGCATTAGTATTATTATCTGGTGGGCTAGATTCTATGTTAGCGGCCAGAGTTTTGATGGAACAAGGAGTGGAAGTTGTCGGCATTACTTTTATCAGTAATTTTTTCGGAGCAACTAACGGTTTAGCAGCAGCTAAGCAGCTTGGCATTCCTTTGATCGCGTATAATATTGCAGTCGAACATTTGGCGATGGTGAAGAATCCACGCTATGGCTATGGCAAGAACATGAATCCCTGCATTGATTGTCATAGCATGATGTTAGCAGAGGCAAAACAGATTATGGAGGGTAAAGAAGTGGTTCTGTTTTATCCTGATGGCTCAATCAAAGCGATTGCAGCGGTTTATGATTTCATCGCAACCGGCGAGGTGCTAGGACAAAGACCGATGTCACAAACCAAACCTTCTTTAAAAATTGTTGCTAAGTTTTCTGGTTTGAATGAAAAATTGGTTAGACCGTTATCAGCTAAACTTCTCGATTTAACAGAAGCGGAAAAAACCGGTAAAATTAATAGAGAGGGATTGCTGGATATCAACGGTAGGGGAAGGTCACGACAAGTTGAATTAGCCAAGCAATATGGTTTAGCTAATTATCCCAGCCCTGCAGGCGGTTGTCTTTTGACCGTTCCAGATTTTGGTGTTAAGTTGAAGGAAATGTTTAAATATTGGCCTGATTGCAATGGCAAAGATGTGGAATTACTAAAGCAGGGCAGGCAATTTTGGCTAGGTAAAGAAGACAACAAAACTTTAGTAGTAGTCGGAAGGGACGAGAAAGATAATGAAAAATTACTAAAATTGAAAGGTGCCAGTGACTTGATATTAAAATTGATTGATGAGGTCGGACCGATAGTTTTGGTTAGAAGCAAGAAGCTAGAATTCAGAAGCAAGAATGAGAAACAAGAAATTTTAGTGCCAGAAAAAATCAGTAGTGAAAAAATAATTTTGGAGAAAATTGAAAGTGAAAAAGAGATTATTGATATGGCGTCCATGTTGACCGGATTTTACGCTAAAAAATTAGTTGGAAAAACAGTTAACGTCGAGATAACAACATAGTAAATTAACAATTTTAAACAAAAATTTAATAATTCATTATAAGCAGTACCTTGTAATGATAAACAAGACATATGACAACAACTTGGATTATTCTTGGCGTGATTGCAGTCCTAGTGATTGCCGGCATTGCCATGTACAACGGTTTAATCCGTTTAAAAAATCGCGTCGATGAAGCTTGGAGCGATATCGACGTGCAATTAAAAAGAAGGCATGATCTGATCCCGAATCTGGTGGAAACGGTAAAGGGATATGCTGCTCATGAGCAGTCAACTTTTGATAAAGTGATTCAGGCTCGCAATATGGCCATGCAGGCTCAAGCAAGTGGGGACACTAAACAATTGGAGCAGGCTGAAAACATGCTATCCGGAACTTTGAAAAGCTTGTTCGCCTTGTCCGAAGCCTATCCGGATTTGAAAGCCAACCAGAACTTTTTGGAATTACAAAGAGAGTTGACAGATACCGAAGACAAGATCCAGGCCGCCAGACGTTTCTATAACGGCAATGTTCGGGACTTCAATACCAAAGTTCAAGTCTTCCCGACCAATCTGTTTGCCAACATGCTCGGTTTTAAGGAAAGAGAATTCTTTGCCGCCGAGGAAAGTGAAAAAGAAGTGGTTCAAGTTAAATTTTAATTGACTCAAGAATATAACGTTCAAGCTTGCTTGAACGTTAGATTTTAAAGTTTATTTATGAGTAAAAAACAATTCAAAGAAGGAAAAATTACCGGTTGTCTTGGATCTAAATGTAATAAGTGTTGTTGTGATGATGACTTGGTAGAAGAATGGATCATTGAATATATGGCTTTTCACGATCGCATGAAAGATTTTTTGATTTCCAAGGGAATTAAAATTGAATTTATCAATGATCGTGTCAAATACCGCAATTGTTCTGATGGCAAGGAGTGCAAGTTCATAAAATATTCTACCAACAAGGAAATCGACTCTCGCCCGATCGACTGTAAAATTTATCCTTTTATCGTTGATTGGAATATGGTTAATTTTGATAAGAAAATCGTTAACCTATATTATTGGGACAATGATTGCCCGATGGTAAAAAATAAGACCATTTCCGAAGAGTTTAAAAAAGAGGTCGAAGAAATAATCAAGAATGACTTTTCATTTTTATTTCATGGTGCTAGGTTTAAAGTTAAATTTATGGATAAGGTCTTTAAGAAGCATCGTTTCTACAATTTTCAGTTAAAATTAAATTCTTAAATATATGACACTATATAATCAAGCTGATTCAAATAAGATGAAGACCTGGTTGTTGATGACCGGTTTCTTCGTTTTTATAATGCTTGTCGGTTTCGTCTTTAGTCAGGCGATGAATAATTCAGTCATCCTTTACTTTGCGGTTGCGTTCAGTATAGTTTCTTCTTTTATCAGCTATTGGTTTTCGGACAAAATAGTATTGGCCATGAGTGATGCCAAGGAAATAAACCATGATTCAAATCGCGAACTGTACCACATAGTTGAAAACTTATGCATAACAGCCGGGCTGCCGGTGCCGAAAATTTACATCATCAATGACACTGCTCCCAATGCTTTTGCTACTGGGCGCGATCCGGAGCATGCTGTGGTTGCGGTAACAGTGGGATTATTGCAAAAGCTTGATAAGGCAGAGTTGGAAGGAGTGATCGCTCATGAATTATCCCATGTAGGCAATCGTGATATTTTGATTTCAACCATCGTGACTGTTTTGGTTGGCGTGGTGGTGCTTTTGGCTGATTGGTTTATGCGCTGGTCGTTTTTTGGCGGACACCGAAGTGATGACAATCGTGATTCAAGAGTCACATTAGCCATCACGATTGCAGCGATTATATTATCTATTTTAGCTCCGATTTTTGCCTATTTAATCCAATTTGCCATTTCCAGAAAGAGAGAATTTTTGGCTGATGCAAATGCAGCCTTGTTGACGCGTTATCCAGAAGGACTGGCAAGGGCGTTGGAAAAAATTTCAGCAGATCAAGAGCCGTTAGAGGTAGCCAATCGTGCAACAGCACATTTGTATATTGCCTCGCCATTTAAAGATAAAGAATAGCAGTATTGCGCGGCTTGGATGTCAAATAATTATGCCAAAAGACATTTTAATTGCCACAGAAAATAAAGGCAAGATAAAAGAAATAAGGGAAATATTTGCCGATAGTATTTTCTCTGTACATTTTCTGGATGAATTCAAGCAGCAGTTAAATGGAGTTGACATCCAAGAAAATGCTAAAAGCTTTGAAGGCAACGCTTTGATCAAGGCGATCGTCATTGGCGATGCATTGGGAATGATAACCTTGGCGGATGATAGCGGTATTTGCGTCGATGCTCTAGATGGCCGACCAGGAGTATATTCGGCAAGATATTCTGAGGCTAAAACTGATATTGCAAATTATGAAAAAGTTTTAGAAGAATTGACAGGGGTGCCGCTGGAAAAACGGACTTGTCATTATAATTGTACAGTTGCTGTTTATGATCCAATAACAAAATTCGTTGAAACAGTGAATGGCGAATGGCATGGAAAAATTGCCCTAGCACCGAAAGGTGATAAAAGCTTCGGCTATAGTCCGATTTTTTTACCTGAAGAATTCAGCTATTTGAAAACAAGCGCAGAGTTTGAGCATGAGGAGCTAATAAAAATTAACCATCGTGGCAAGGCATTTCGTGCTGCATTGAAAATT
>LBWY01000041.1 GCA_000995135.1 Parcubacteria group bacterium GW2011_GWE2_39_37
TGAGATGAAGATTCCCAGGTGTAATGGTTTAAAACCACATTTACCCAAAAATTGCCTGATCATTTTCCCTTACCCCCTTTGTCAGTAAACTGCGCCAATAAAACTTTCGATCACCCCTGTTAACTGCTCTTCTGTTATGATGAATTTTCCTTTCCTTTCCTCCGGCAGGATGCATTCGTTAGTGCACGGCACGTGCAAAAAAGCGAAGCCAAGATTTAATGCCCTGCCTCTGATCGCGCACATAGTCGAGTAGGCCAGCGAATTGCAACAGAAGCCGCTGGGATTGCGGGAAATAAAAAGCTCCAGACCCCAACTATTCAATCCGCTAGAAAACTTTTGGATATCATAGCCGGTAGATGGGATTTCAATTATCTCCCTTGGCGGTTCTAATTTGGAAACTGGTTGATTGTTTTGCGAGGGTGGACAATATTTTACATTGTCGACCCAATTCTGACAACTCTTTTCCAATTGTACACCTCGGATACTAGACCAGAGGCCGAGAGAAAGTATCATCGTTGCTTGATTGAGCAAGGCGGTGTTTACGGATATGTATCCGTAACCAACAACTATCTCGGCCGGAAAGACCAAAGTCTTAATCCGGTACCCACCGATCTTTGTTTCATTGATCTGATCAAGCAAGGTCTCGGTAGGGTTAGAAAGATAATCTCCAAAGCGTTTAAAGCCGGTGATAAGTATTGTCGACATATCCCCTCCAATAGGATTATTTGTTGTGAATGATCAATATACAAAAAAAACAACCCAAAGAATCCTCCCTGAGCTGTTTGATTTTTCTAACTAGAATTTATACTAATTTTAGATAAAAGTCAATTAATTTTCTATGTTGTTATTTCCCTTGTTTTCTTTTTTATTCTTAGCGGATAAATAAAAGAAGAGTAGGGCGATGGCTAAAAAAATAATCGCCAAAGCCGACAAGATTTTTAAAATTGTATTGTCCCAAAAATTCACTCTACTGGCCACTTTTTCCGCGTTACCCTCCGTAATTGCGCCCACAACCGATTCTTCAGTAGTAGAATTATTAAAAACTTTTTCACCCAAAACTTGACCAAGTTGATCATCATCGATTGAACCGACTAAGTCAGAATCTAAATTTTCTGAAAGCTTAGTTGAGGTTGCTACGCCGCTGGTTACAGTTGCAGAAAAAGTATTTTTCTCTTCTTCAATTTTTACAGCTTCTTTTTTCCAGCGCTTGGGATCCAGTGGAAAGGCATCTTCTTTATCATTATAACCATCTCCATCGGTATCATATTTCAAAGGATTGGTGCCCAACTTTTTTTCTTCCCAATTATACAGACCATCATTGTCCTGGTCCGAATCCACCTTATCAGATATCCCATCACCATCAGTATCTAGCCCGTCTGTCACGTTCGGATTGGTCGGAGCAGGGTCAACACCGTCATTTGCTCCATCGCCATCGGTATCCGGATTATTAGGGTTGGTGCCATTTGCTGTTTCTTGCTGATTCGGAATGCCGTCGCCATCCGTATCCACATCTACAAAAATAACTTCCGTCTGGCTGACCACATTGGCGTTGATAGCTGTTCTGGTGCCATCAGTGCCGATTGCAGATGCGCCTGAGATCACAGCTTTGAACTGATGATTGCCACCGACTGCAGTCCAGTTAGTCGTCTTTAAACTTGTGCCCCCGGACTGCAACACAAAATGAATAGCAGAACCGATTACGTTGCTATTGTCATAAAAAGTGATATAGCCATCAATGTCCTTAATATCACTGTTTACCAATACGGTTGAGATTTTAATCTGATCGCCTGCTAGCAAGGGCGCGTCTTTGTCCAGCCAGATATTATTGCTGACAAAGCCGATTTTGACTGCAGCAAATCCTGAGGTTGGGTTTAAATTAAAAAATAACAGGCTAAGAAAAATAACAATAGCTAACTTTTTCATAAAAAAATGATAATGATTAATTTCATTACCATTTTAACAAAGATTATGGTTTATTGCTATAAAACGCCTTAACTTTTAAATTAATGTTTTTGAGGCTAAATTTTAAATTTTGTGTCATTCCCGCGTAGGCGGGAATCCAGAAATTTGCGATATTGAAGTGCATTTCCGCCGGAGGATTATCCTCAGCTTGACTGGACGGGAATGACGGAGTGTTATTTACTTTTTTTCCAAACTGACAACATTAATTTTATCTCATCCCAATTAGCTTTATCCCCCAAAGCTTCTTTAAGCGGAGTTAATTTTGCTCCGCCAACCTTTTCAATCGCCTCCAATATTTCTTGTTGTTTTTCTAAAGAAACAAATTTATTAACGTCGATTTTCAGTTTATTTTCAATCAGATAACAAAGATGTTCAACGATAGTCGCGGGCTTTAAGTTTCTGATCTGCGCCATCTCGTCAATGTTCTTGCCCTGATTGTACAATTCATAGGTTTCAATCTGAGTTAATTTGGTGCCAAGACTCTCGGTGTTTTTAACCTTGGTTTTGCTTTTCGTTTTCTCCAGATTTTCATAGCTAGGCTGATCCACATTATTTAAACAGTTGTCACACTTGCCGCAATCATTTTCTGACTCACCGAAATAATCCATCAAGTAGCCGGGCCGACATTCATCGTGATAAACATAATTCTCCATCTTATCTAACTTGGCATAGGCATGACGCATCTTTTCACGCAAAGCGGTAAAGTCCAGGTTGACCTCGCTTCGCGCTACTCTCTTCAAGATAATGATTTCCGTCCCTTTGAAAGGCGGTTTGTATTCCGCGGCCTCGACATCTTTTAATTTTTTTATCAATCGGCTAATGGAATCTTTTTTTATTTCCAAGATGCCAGCAGCCTCTTCGAGATTGAATTCAAAACCTTCCACCAACTGTTCTCCATATTTCCCGATTAATTTTTCAATAATTTCCAATTGTGTTTTTGCCCGACCGCCGATCAATTCGATTATCTCAGCCTTGGTTTTTAATAGCTTCAAATAGGCGTTACCGGTTTTATCTTGTGACCGTCTGATGTAGCCGTCTTTTTCTAATAGTTTGATCGCTGTACCGATGGCCATATCCGGAGCATTGCCCCCCACCATTTTCATTAATTCACTGTAGGTAACCAGCACTCTGTCCGACTCATAGCTAAGCAATATTTCATAAAGCTCCAATACAAGCTCGGCGGGCGGATTATCACCTTTGATAAAAAATTCTTGCAAAACACGATCGCGAGAATTGGAAAGCAGCAAGCAGAAACTTGGCTTACCGTCACGCCCGGCGCGCCCGGCTTCCTGATAATAAGCCTCGATGGTGCCAGGCATATCGTAATGAATTACAAAGCGTACGTCCGGTTTATCGATGCCCAGACCGAATGCATTAGTCGCTATTATCACCTTGGCTTTGTTCTTGATAAAATTTTCTTGCACCCATTTGCGGTCTGCCGGATCCATACCAGCATGATAGCAGGTAGCCTCAATACCATTATCAAGCAAGATCTGTAAGAGCTGATCAGCTCGTCCGCGCGTGCCGACATAAATAATGCCAGAGCCTTCGGCAGCGCCATTGATCGCATCAATGACATATTGCGGTTTTTGCCCCTCGTTGGAATGGATTACGCCAAAGGAAAGATTGGGTCGGGCAAAACCGGTAACCACTAGGTTCGGTTTTTCTAAATTAAGCTGTTTGATAATATCATCTCGCACCTCCGGCGTAGCCGTGGCAGTCAAAGCCAAGACTGTTGGGTTACCCAAAAATTTTATCGCCTCACGCAGCCTGATATAGCTGGGACGAAAATCATGCCCCCAAGAGCTGATACAATGCGCCTCATCAATGGCAAACAAACTCACCTTGATAACCGAGAGAGCAGCCAAAAAGTCTTGGCTATAAAAACGTTCCGGTGCGATATAAAGTAATTTATAACGACCCAGCTTGATCGCTTCCAAGCGCTCGCTTGTTTCATTCGGCGAAATAGAGGAATTGATATAAGTTGCCGGGATGCCGACACGAGCCAAACTGTCCACCTGATCCTTCATCAAAGCGATTAGTGGAGAGACAACAATAGTGATGCCATCCAAAACCAAGGCAGGCAACTGAAAACAAAGAGATTTACCGCCGCCGGTGGGCATAATGACAACAGTATCCTTGCCAGCCAAAACACTATCGATCACTTTTTCCTGCCCAGGTCGAAAACTCTGATAACCATAATGGATTTTCAGCAATTCTACCAATTGTTGTTTTTGTTTCTCAATTAAAGTCATAGTATTAAAACTCCCCTCTTGAGAGGGGTGGCACGAAGCGCCGGGTGTGTTTCAAACGCGACCAAACAAAACCTTATTGTTTATTCACCATGTAACACACCCCGCCCAGGACGACGAAGTCTCAAGAGGGGAATTATTTTTTCCTTTTCTTGCACAAATAAACTGTATTTTTGAAAGCGGTGGCGATAGTCAGCGGTCCGACTCCGCCGGGAACAGGCGTTAGATAACCGGCCTTTTCGCTGACGTCTGCTTCGTTAACGTCGCCGCAGATACTTCCGTCGGCACATTGATTAATACCAACATCAATCACCACTGCATCCTGCTTAAGCATCTCGGCAGTCACAAATTTTTCTTTACCGATCGCCACGATCAGAACATCGGCTTGTTGAGTTTTCCTTTTCAAATCTGAATCATCCGCATGAACAATCTCAACTCTTGCACCTCTGCATTCCAACACATGTTTTACAACATCACCTAAAACTTTCCAATTGACCAATGCCACAACCTTTTTATCACTAATAGAGAAATTTATATCCTCGAGAATCGCCAAAATTACGCCGATCAACGGCGGTTCAATTTCATAGTCACAGCTAGAGAGTAATTTTTTCAAATTTTCCGGATGAAATCCATCGACATCTTTTTCCGGCTTCATTCTGGCTATTACCCTATCCGTATCAATACCGTCGGGCAAAGGCAGTTGGATAAGAATCGCATCGATCATTTCATCTTCATTCAAGAAATCCACCATCGCTAACAAAGCCTCTTCTTTGATGTCCGCATCACAT
>LBWY01000042.1 GCA_000995135.1 Parcubacteria group bacterium GW2011_GWE2_39_37
TGCATACAGAGAAACTATCAAAGAAACTGCCGAGGCTGAAGGAAAATATGTTAAACAATCCGGTGGTCGTGGACAATATGGCCATTGTTGGCTACGTGTTGGTCCTTCTGAAGTGGGTAAAGGTTATGAATTCGTTGATGAAACAAAAGGTGGTTCAATTCCAAGAGAATATATCCCAGCTATCGGCAAGGGTGTAAAAGAAGCGATGACCCGCGGTGTGTTGGCAGGCTATCCGATGGTAGATGTCCGAGCTGTGGTTTATGATGGTTCTTACCATGAAGTCGACTCCAACGAAGCCGCCTTTAAAATCGCCGGTTCGATGGCTTTCCAAGATGCAGTTCGTCGTGCCAAACCAGTTATTCTAGAACCGATGATGAAAGTCGGCGTAATCACTCCAGAGCAGTTCATGGGTGATGTGATCGGTGATTTGAACTCTAAACGCGGACAGATCGAAGAAATGACCGACCGCGGCCAGGTCAAGTTCATCACTGCTAAAGTGCCATTGGCCAGCATGTTCGGTTACTCAACCAGCTTACGCTCCATGACCCAAGGCAGAGCCAGCTACTCCATGGAATTCTCCCACTACGCAGACGTACCAAACAACGTAGCTGAGGAGATAATCGGTAAGAGAAAATAAATTAGAATATAAAAAGAGCTTCAATAAAAAAGCCGTTCCGCAAGTGACGGCTTTTTTGCTGCATCTTTTTACCCCCTTTAACAAAGGGGGTTAGGGGGATTTGCATTTCTCTGTGTCATTTTCAGCGAATCTATCCACACTATTTTGAAGAGCTATAAACTTCGTTGATAAAGGGGGATTAAATCCAGGGCCAAACCCCCTTTAATTCCCCCTTGTCAGGGGGACAAATGCATTTTTTAAGCCCCCTTTAACAAAGGGGGTGGAAAAAATTTTGCTATAATTAAGGTAAATTAAAATAAATTTTTATAGAGCAATAAAAGCTCAAAAACTTATGAATAAAAAAATAACGATTCTCATCGCATTTGTTGTTTTGTTTTTTGTTCCATTATTTAGTACTGAAGCCTCAGCACAAGAACCAACTTTCAGAATAATGACAAAAAGTGATTTCGGCGATTATATCGGCCAGAATAAAACTTGGGATTTTTCCAACAGCAACAACTCCAAAATTTATGTAAACAGTGCTAGTCAAAACCAGGTTGTATTTAAAACCGAGAATTTTGATATAGACTACATGATGTATGAATTTGCTGCTGAAACCGGCAAGAATTTATCTCCGGGACTTCTTTATACTCCAGCCAAAAGATTCGCATTCAGAGATTCTTTTAATGGTATTGACATTGGTGGCGACGGGAGGGGCTGCAATCGAATTTTGGGCGCTTTTTATGTCCATGAATATGTTATTGCCACTGGAACATTGGCAAAAGCCGCTATTGATTTTGTTCAAATTTGTGAGCCACAATCTAGTGATATCAATGAACAATCACCAAAGCTTTATGGTTCTCTTCGCTACAATTCAAGCATGCCCGATTCTTGCAATAGTCAGGGCTGTGCTGAGGCAAAAAATAATTTAGGCATTGTCGATAAGCTTGTCGTCGACGGAGTTAATGACCATAGAGTTACAAATAGTAATTCTTTGGCTATTAATTGGAATACAAATCTAGAAGCGACTTGTATGGTAGCTCACGGTGAAAATCAAAACGTTACAACTTCTCAGCTTGGAAGCATCGTTCAAAGACCAACTCCGACTAATGATGGCAAATATTGGTACACCTTGAAATTGGACAATCTTAAAGATGCGCCTTATTACTATCAAATTAATTGCTCGGCTGGCGGACAAACCGCAAATCTTCCTACGACAGCAACTCAAAAAATGGTATCGCCTAAGCCGGATTTAGTTATTACAGGAGTTGAGCAAAAAAATGTAAGTCCACAAACTATTTTTGGAAAAGATTATGATGTTGTTAATTTCTTAGTTCATTATAAAAATAATTCATTAGTCGATATAAATAACAATTTTTATATCAGCATGAAATCAGGAATAACACCTGAATATCAGAACGGATTTAAATCGTCTAATCCTGTAAATAGTATCTACCCGGTTGCAAAAGCGAATACAGAGTATGATTATGAAATTGGTGGTTATTTACTTCCTCGTGGCGGTTCCTTGAAAACGAATTTTACTTTTGGCATTGATAGGGATTACTTTGAAAATTATGACAATCTAATATCAGAATCAAATGAAAACAACAATACGTTGGTGAAAACTGTTTCTTTTTCTCAAGAACAAGTAGGAAATCCAGACTTGATTATAAAATCGATTGTTGAAAATACTATAAATAATTCAATTACAATTGTAATTAAAAATATAGGGACAGGGAATGCTGATATCAAAAATTCAATTGTAAAAGTTATTCATGGTTCAAATTACTACGACAAAATAAAGAACTGTAAGCCTGATGATTTTGTTTGTTTAACATGGGAAGGCAAGCGCGTGGATGAATATAATGCTGGAATTAATGCAGGTGCTTATGGAAAAAACATTTTGGCTTCTGGAGAAGAATATTCGATTCTATTTAATAAACCTAACTATTTATTGCAGGATATTGATTTTAAGTTAGGTGCCACCTATTTGATAAAGTCTTATGTTGATTTTAATAATGGGACGAATGAATCAAATGAGAATAATAATACTTTAGAAAAAACAGTTACTGTAAGTAAAATAGAACAACCAAGCAACCAAGTCAAAGTAATTTCTCCTATTGGTGGTGAAGAATTTGAACAGGGGATCAATTTCAAAATCAATTGGAAAGACGGTAAAGAATTGGTGCAAATCGGTCTTGTAGGCAAAAATGCCGTCTCAACTTACAGTGGTTTTAATGCAGATGGCATTTTAGGTTGGATTAAATTGGATGGAAGACCAGATGGGGAGTTTATTTGGGAAGGCAAAAATATTTGTTCTTTGGATGGCACAATTTGTCAAACAGTGTCTCCGGGAACTTATAAAATTTTAGCAGTTTCAAAAAGTGTTAACGGTAATTTAATATTTGGCAATGACGGTCCAAATGGCGATATTGCAAATTGGTCATTAAGTAATGCCTTTACTATAGTAAGTCCAAGAAGTGGAAAAGACAACCAAATTGACAACATCAACAATCAAGCCAAGTCATTGAATGATGGTAAAATCAGCGAATTGTTAAAACAAATCAAACAACTACGAGATGAATTACGTGAACAAGCTGCAGAGCTAAAATATTTAAAAATATTTGCCATTCAAATGAGAGAGTTAAGCTCAAACATGCAATCTGCAATCAAGGCATTCATTGCCTATGGTGTGGATGAAAATACAAAAAAGCTCGGTGAGGGCGAACGTGCGGCCGTGGTGAGCTCATATGAGGCAGCTTTCGATAAATTACCGCAAACCGAAGCTGAGTTGGCTGATGCGATTAAAATTGCTAACGGACGCTTTCCAGGTGTAACCAGTGATATTGCTGAAAAACGAGCAAAAGAGCAATTTTATAAAATCTATAAACGTGTTGCAGATATGAATGACAATAAAGATGCGGCAGCTGTCAAAGTCATGGCCTACGGCTTGCGTCAAAGTGCTAATAATCGAAATCTAAGTAGTGAAAAGACAGGCATTAAAACTTTTACTCATATTTTTGGCAAAGGACCTAAAACCACGGAAGATTGGAACGCCATGCAGGCGATTACATATTCAGGCGCTACCAAAAAAATTGATACCGACAAAGACGGTTTGGCTGATGAAACAGAAAAGAAGCTTGGTACCGACATGAACAAAGTTGATTCAGATGGTGATGGATACAAAGATGGGGAAGAGGTATTGAATGGGTATAGTCCCAAAGGTGCGGGTAAATTTTAATTCCAAGCTGAAGAGCTTTTTGGAAGAGGAAATAATATTATCCTAGAAAATAAAAGTAAAAAAGAAATACGTTAAAGACAAAATATAGCGACTTCAGATAAAAAGCGGTCACGCAAGGGGCGACTCAAGATAAAGAATTAAAAGACAAGCTAAAAATTCAAATCTTCTTAAGATTTTATTTAGTTTTTATTTAGATTTTTAGGTTTTGGTTATATAGTTAAAAATAAATAGCAAAATCATTTATGGCCTATTTCAATAAAATCGGTTTATTATTGCTAAATGATAAATCATCAAAATTTTTAGTGTGTGAAAAGAATAATTTTACCTCTGATTTTATAATGCCTGGCGGGCAGGTTGATGAAGGAGAAAATGATGTTGAATGCTTAGTTCGAGAAATAAAAGAAGAGCTCGATGTTGACACAGATAAATCAAGCCTTGTTTTTATTAAGGACTATATAGATGTGGCAGCAGGCGATCCGACGAAAGACGTTTCTATCAAGCTTTATCAAGGTAAAATAATTGGTGAACCTAAACCTTCCATGGAAATAATCAAATTTCATTGGATTGGTAAAGATGATTTAACTCATTCTCGTTTGTCCCCAATAATTAAGAATAAGATTTTGCCTGATCTCATTGAGAGAGATATTATTAAATAAATCTTATATTTAGGCAAAGGATTTGCAGTTAAAAAATAAAGAAAAAACAAACCGGTTTACTAAATTAAACATAAAATACACTAAAATTAAATAAAAAGCATTGATTTGACTTGGCTCTGATATTCGTATAAAATAAAGTTACCCTTACTTAATAAATGTTTAATGAGTAGGGGTGTATTGAGTCTGTAGCAAAAGAAAGATACGGTGTCAAAGATTTGAAAACAATAAATCAGCCCACCCAAGAATCAAAGGGTCGGCAATATAAAATATGCGCAATCAATTAGAAAAAGCTATTAATCTTTGCAAAAAAACTGGCGATCGTTTGATCGTTTTTGATAACGTCAGATCAGAAGAACCTTTTGTTGTCATGAACTTGGATGAATATGAGAAATTGTCAGTAGGCAAAAGTGAGATTCGCGGCTTGACAGAAAACGAATTGCTTGATAAAATAAATCGCGATATTGCAATCTGGAAAAGTGAACAACCAACCGGACAATTTGAGGTTGAAAATACTGAAAATATCGAAAAAAACGCACCAGAAGAAGACCTGAACAGGGAATTTCCGGAGCAAGAAAAGAAAAGAAAGCAATGGTCAATCAGGAATGATATTAAAGAAGGTGCAGAAGAAATCATAGAGGAAGACAGGCAATATTTGGAAGAAGTTTCATTTTAATATAAGCAAATTAATTAAAATACGAATAATTTAATTTAATAATTTAATAAACTAATTAATAAAGACGGCTGGTTGCCTGTTTTATTTTTCAAAAGGCTAGAAACTCCTCCTGAGCTTTTCAGGACTGGGGGCCGTAGGCAAAAAACTATATGGCGGAAAAATTCGAACGCTCAAAACCCCATGTCAACATTGGTACAATCGGCCACGTTGATC
>LBWY01000043.1 GCA_000995135.1 Parcubacteria group bacterium GW2011_GWE2_39_37
AACAAAATCACCAGCATAAATTTGCCAACCGTTTTCTTTATTTTCTAAATTTGCTTGTTTGGCATAATAATCAAATAATGGCTTGTATTTTTTACCAACGAATTCTTTGCCTTTAAATTCTTCTATAATTTCATACTGTTTGTCTTTCATTACATCAGCTAATTTTTCTTTTGCTAAGACATAATAAACTGTGTCATGCTGAACTTCATGTGATCCTGAAACGAGTTCAGGATGACACTTGATTTTTACGTAATCGATATCAGCGCCAACCGCTAGCGCCACATTGCCAATTAAGGTCCAAGGCGTAGTCGTCCAAGCCAATACAAACGTGCCTGGCTCATCGACCAATTCAAATTTAGCAATTGCGGATAAATCTTTAACATCTTTGTATCCTTCGCTTACTTCTTGTTGAGACAAAGTGGTTTCACAGCGGGGACAAACGTGGATGGAGCGATAACCTTCGTAAATCAACCCCTTATCCCACAATTGCTTGAATACCCACCAGACGGATTCCATATACTCCAAATCCATTGTTCGATAACTATTTTCCATATCAGCCCAGCGGCCTAATCGACGTACCACCTTTTCCCATTCTTCAACATAACCCAGAACTTTTGAACGGCAGACTTCATTAAATTTATCCACGCCAAAAGCAATGATGTCTTTTTTTTGCGTAAAGCCTAACTCTTTTTCTGCTATATTTTCAATCGGCAAACCGTGACAATCCCAGCCCCATTTTCTTTCTACTTTAAAACCACGCATTGTCCAATATCTTGGCACTGCGTCCTTCATCAAACTGGCAACTATATGGCCATAATGAGGGGTTCCGGTCGCAAACGGCGGTCCATCGTAAAATACATAGTCACCCTGGGGCGCTGGTTTTTCGACAGATTTCTCAAAAGTCTTCGCTTTGTCCCAAAAATCTAAAACCTCCTCTTCCATTAAAGAAAAAGGATTCTGTTGATTTTTTTCTTCTTGATTAGCCATATATTTTCATAGGGACAGGTCGCGACCTGTCCCTAAATTTAAAACATTTGTATTATTTATGCTGTTAATTTAACCTAATTTAAGCAATTTGTCAAAAAATTGTCTTATTGTTTTTCTTGTGATAACATAAAATTATCTTTATGAACAAATGAAATCATTGAGGAGGTAGCACCTTGCAAACTGTTTTATTTCTGCTAGTTGCCGAATTGGACGAATTAGGGGAGCAACTTGTTAAAGAATTGCTAAAGGATAATCGCATCGAGATTATTCCTTACACATTCAGAAACGGCGGCTCAACTGAAAAGGTTATTTCAGGAAAATACTTTGAGGTGGTTCCAACCGAACAACTTCACGTTATTTCGCTTGAATTCCCCGAGGTTATGGTTATTGACAACCTAAGTGATTTCGAAGTTTTTCGTGCCTGTTCACGAAATCGAATCCGTTGCCATCGATGCCGTGACAAATCAACAATAATTGATCAACTTCCGTTACCGCGAATACAAGCTCAGTAATACCTGGGCTTTTTTTATTCCAATCCTTCACTCTTGCTTCATTTGGAGTTAATATGGTAAGGTAAATATTCACTCTTTTTTATAAAGACATTTTTAAATATGAATAAATTCGTTTTTAATTCCAAATTCAAACCGGCAGGCGATCAGCCTCAAGCGATAAAAAAATTGGTTGAAGGATTAAAGAAAGGCTACCGTGACCAGACTTTGTTGGGCGTAACCGGCTCAGGCAAAACTTTTTCTATGGCAAAAGTAGTAGAAGCAGTACAAAGGCCGACTCTGATTATTTCTCACAACAAGACCTTGGCAGCACAGCTCTATGGAGAATTCAAACAATTCTTCCCTGACAATGCAGTCCATTATTTTGTTTCTTACTATGATTATTATCAGCCGGAAGCCTACCTCCCCCAAACCGATACCTATATAGAAAAAGAAGCGACTATCAACGAAGAAATTGATCGCTTGCGTCATGCCGCCACTCAATCACTCTTGAGCAGACGTGATGTGTTGATTGTGGCCTCGGTGTCTTGCATCTACGGTCTAGGTGAAAAAGCTGATTATGAAGCGCTAAGTCAACGTTTTTCTGTGAATCAACAAATTAAAAGAAATAACCTTTTGTTACAATTGATCAAGATGCAATATGAAAGAAGCGATAAACAGTTCTTGCGTGGACAATTCAGGGTGCGTGGAGAAACTATCGACATCCATTTGGCAACCGGCGAATCAGTTGTTCGTATTCAAATGTTTGGGGATACCATAGAAAATATCCATGCTTTCAATATTATACCTGGCAAAGATATTCCTTGGGCAGAAGCTTTTCACAACAAAGCAGGGCAGACATTAGAAAGTATCACCATTCTACCAGCCAAGCATTTCATGACTCCTGAAGACAGGATTAGCAAAGCAATGAACAGTATCCGTTCTGAACTGCAAGAGCAGCTGAATGAACTACGCAAACAAGGCAAGGAGGTGGAAGCCTACCGATTAGATAAAAAAACCAATTACGACTTGGAAATGCTAGAACAAGTTGGCTACTGCAATGGTATTGAAAATTATTCTCGTCATTTATCTGACCGCGGTCCAGGCGAACCGCCATCCATGTTACCCTTTCGCAAATCGGCGGCATGTACGCAGGCGATCAATCACGCAAACAGAACCTGATTGATTATGGTTTCCGCTTGCCTTCCGCTCGCGATAATAGGCCCTTGAATTTTGAAGAGTTTAATACCAAGGTCAAACAGATTATTTACGTCAGTGCCACTCCGAACCAATACGAAATCAGAAATTCTAAACAAGTTGCTGAACAGATTGTCCGTCCAACTGGGTTGCTTGATCCAGAAATAGAAGTCCGTCCTAGCACCGGACAGATTCCTGATTTGATAAAAGAAATAGAAATAACAGTAAAAAAGAAGCAACGTGTGCTGGTTACTACACTCACCAAGCGCATGGCTGAAGAGCTGTCTAGTTTTCTATCTGAACATGGCATCAAAGTCCAATATTTGCACAGCGAGATTGAAACGCTAGAAAGAGTTGATATTCTACGCGATTTAAGAAACGGAAAATATGATGTTTTAGTGGGAATAAATCTACTTCGGGAAGGCTTAGACTTGCCCGAAGTTTCTTTAGTTGCGATTCTTGATGCTGACATGTCCGGTTTTCTACGTAATGAAACTTCACTGATCCAAACCATGGGACGTGCAGCTCGTCATGTCGAAGGTCGAGTAATCATGTATGGCGATAAAATCACTCCTGCAATGAGATTCGCCATCAGTGAAACTAAACGTCGCCGCAAAATCCAAGAATCCTACAACAAAAAACATGGTATAACCCCAAGCACGATCGTAAGTAATATTAATGAGTCGATGATATAAAATTCAAAATTTAAAAATTAAAAGTCAAAATTACAATTCAAAATTTAAAATAATCTTTGCTATATTTGAATCAAAAAATAAAACTGCTAAACAGCAGTTTTATTTATTTAGCCATTCCTTGCTTCTCAAATTCCTGTGGTAAGTGATGGCGAAACGATGGGCTTCATCGCGCACTCTCTTGATCAAGTGCAATGCTGGAGAACTCAGCGGGAGACTGAGTGGTTTTTTTTCTCCAGGGAAAAATAATTTGTCCGGCGCGATGCCGGAGCGCAAGCCGTTACCTTTGGAAATGGCGATCAAAGGAATTTTTAATTTATGTTTCTTTAGAACTGCCGCAGCAACATTAAGCTGGGGCTTCCCGCCGTCGATGACGATCAAGTCAGGAAGGGTCCACCCCTCCGTCGCTGCTGCGACACCTCCCCTTATAAAGGGGAGGATTAAATCCCCTTCTTGCGAAAGAGGAATGTGTTGAGAAGGTGAACTTTTCACTAATGGTTCGACATCTACCCCCGCAACACACCCCGTCGCCTTCGGCGCCACCCCTCTCAAGAGGGGATTTTCAGAATGCGCAAACCTTCTCTCCAAAACTTCCCTCAACATCCTCACATCGCTAGCCTCGCCTTGCCCCACTTTTATTTTAAACTTCCTGTATTCATTCTTATCCTCTTCGCCGTCAGTGAAAACTACCATCGAACCGACAGCCTCTCGACCAAAAATATTCGAGATGTCATAGCCTTCAATACGGTCAGGCGTTTTCGGCAAGCCTAATACTTTTGCCAACTCCACAATATCAGTTGCATATTTATCCACTAACCCTAAAATATTTGCATGCTCCAACACATGTTTCA
Organism: Parcubacteria group bacterium GW2011_GWE2_39_37; assembly: GCA_000995135.1. Lineage (GTDB taxonomy): Bacteria > Patescibacteriota > Patescibacteriia > Patescibacteriales > GWE2-39-37 > GWE2-39-37. Next base: position 4,216 of record LBWY01000043.1, read on the forward strand.
TATTTCTGACTTGAAATTTTAAGTAACCCAACTCTTCCATCACTTCAACATGTTCATCTGAGCCTTCTTTTAGTTTTTTTATTTTCTTTTCTAAATCCCTAATCTTTATTTCATAATTCTTAATTATTTTTTCTTTCTTGCCTTCAAAAAATAAAATAATCGGCTTGATCACTTTTTCCAAATACTCTTTTTTGCCAACTACATTACCACAGATTCCCATGCATCTTCCAATCTGGTGATAAAAACAAGCTTTTTTTTGAGTCTTGCGCGTAGCGCAATATGGCCAAATTTTTCTGATCGTTTTCAGAGTTTCCTTGACTGCCATCACGCTAACGAAGGGACCGAAATACCTACCGGCTTGATCGACTTTACGAGTAACAAAAATTCCCGGGATTTCATCTTCCAACGAAATTTTCACATAGGCAAAACGCTTATCGTCTCGTAATAAAACATTGAATTGCGGCTGATATTTTTTTATAAAATTAGATTCCAGCAACAAGGCTTCTATCTCACTATCCGTTTCAATCCACTTGATTGAGTTTATCTGCTTCAACATAGCAAACTTTGCCGGAGTATGATCAGTGCTTTTTTGCCAATACGATAAAACACGGCTTTGCAAATTAGCCGCTTTACCTACATAAATAATTTCCCCGGCTTCGTTATAAAACTGGTAACTACCGGGTTTTTTGGGTATATCTAATTTTTTTACTTCTTCAATAGTCATATTTTATTCCCACTTTAACAAAGGGGGTTAGGGGGATTTTTTAATTTAATCAAAAAACAAATATTTTAACATCTTTTAAAATCCCCGCTCGGCTGTTGCCTCGCCGCCCCTTTATTAAGGGGCGGAAAATATTTACTCGCAATGACAGAATACTATTATTACTACAAAAAAACAATCCTGACTTTAAATAGCCAGGATTGTTTGTTATTTCAGTACGATTTATTCAACAATAATCGCTTGAGTCGGACAGCTAGCTGCTGCATTCTTAGCGCATTCCAAGTCTTCCTGGCTAATAGCATCAGATTTGCCTTCGGCGTTCATTTGAAAACCTTTAGGGCAAAGAGCGACGCAAGTACCGCAGCCGATGCACAAATTTTGATCTACTTTTATCATAAATAGCTTTATTAATTATTAATCTCTTTATTTATAACACAAATTGATAATATTGACAATTTACTGTAATTTTTGAGCCAAATAGCCTTCTAACTCTTCAACTTTTACTCTAACTTGTTCCATTGAATCACGATCGCGAACGGTCACGGAATTATCTTTTTCAATCGTGTCAAAATCGACTGTTACACAGAAAGGCGTACCGATTTCATCCTGGCGTCGATAGCGTTTGCCGACATTGCCGTTGTCATCAAATTCGCACATAAATAAGGGTTTTAAATTCTTGTAGATTTCCTGAGCTTTTTCCACTAAAACAGGTTTATTTTTCAGCAAAGGGAATACTGCCACTTTAATCGGAGCTAATGCCGGTTTAAACTTCATCACAATTCTGGTATCATTTTCTCCAACCTCTTCTTCGTTATAAGCCTCAGCCAATACTGCTAATAAAGTTCTGGTTAAACCGAATGATGGCTCGATGCAGTGAGGCACGAACTTGTTGCCTTCATCATCTACATAAGTTAAATCAGCACCCGAGTGCTTGATATGTTGATTCAAGTCATAATCAGTACGGTAAGCAAAGCCGTGTAACTCCCCCCAGCCGAGAGATGGGAAAAGATATTCTACGTCAAAAGTGTCCTTTGAATAAAAAGATCTTTCATTTTCATCATGTCTACGCCAACGCATATTTTCATCGCTTAGCCCTAGTTTATCACTGAAAAATCTTTTAATATCCTCCATCCAAGCTTCGAACGGTTCTCGCCATTCATTTTCTGTCTTTGGCGGACGAATAAAATATTCGATTTCCATTTGTTCAAATTCACGAGTCCTAAAAATAAAATTACCTGGAGTGATTTCATTGCGGAATGCCTTGCCAACTTGCGCTACGCCGAACGGCAATTTTTTGCGCATTGTATTTGAAATATTTTTAAAATTTATAAAAATACCCTGAGCAGTCTCACCTCTGAGGTAGGCGATATTTTTTGTATCCGCCAACACACCAACCTGAGTTTCAAACAGCAGGTTAAACTTTCTTGCGTCTGTCCAATCAGTTTTGCCGCAGTTTGGACAAACAATTTTTAATTCATTCAATTTCTTTCCGACTTCTTCAAAAGGAATAGCGGCAGTTTCATCAACGCCGATTTTTTCTTCCAAGAGCTTATCACCGCGATGCCTGGTTTTACAACCCTTGCAATCAACTAATGGATCATTAAAATTGGCCACGTGCCCGGAAGCTACCCAAACTTTGGGGTTAGTAATAATTGCTGAATCCAACCCAACTACATCATCCCTTTCCTGCACAAAAGTCTTCCACCAACTTTTGGCGATATTGTTTTTTAACTCAATACCGTAAGGACCGTAATCCCAGGAATTGGCCATACCGCCATAAATTTCCGAACCGGGGAATACAAAACCTCGTCGCTTGCACAATGAAACGATCTGTTCCATCGTGACCTTTTTTTTCTCAGACATAAAATTATTATTAAATTTATATAAAAAATAAAAAACTCATCTCAAGCATCTAACGAATTGCTAAATGTTTAGGATGAGCCTTTGCTCTGGACCACCTTCCGTACATATCTTTTAAGCAATACTTATTAGATTTGCAGGACCTCGT
>LBWY01000044.1 GCA_000995135.1 Parcubacteria group bacterium GW2011_GWE2_39_37
AAATAAAGAAAAAATATGGAACCCACAAAACAAATCAGTGAATTAACTCCAGAAATCTTGAAACAGATTAATGCAGAGTTATTAGGTAAAAAAGCACAATTATTAGAAGAGCTGAGCGCGGTTACCGACGGACCGACAGGAGCAGCAGACCAAAAGAAGGTAAAATTCCCGGAATTCGGTGATAAACCCGATGACAATGCCCAGGAAATCGACGGCTATACTACCAATCTTGCTACAGATAAAATTCTGGAAGATGGTTTGCGCGACATTGAAAGCGCTTTGAGCAGAATTGAGAATGGCACTTATGGTATTTGTAAATATTGCAAACAGCCAATCAACCCGAAACGTTTAAGCTGCAAAGCCAGTAAAATGCTCACTTCGTTTAAAAGCAGAATAACAGCTATTTTTGTAGTTGTTGTTTTTTTTGTCTCTTTGGACCGTTTTTTGAAAATATTGTCATTGAACGAAGTTAATTTTCCTATAATCGGAAAATTATTCAAATTCAGTTTTACTGCCAACGAATATATCGCCTTTTCCGTGCCGCTAAGTGGCTGGCTTCTCAACATTGTAATCAGTGCGCTTGTGCTTGCAATAATATATTTTCTTTTGCAGGCAATAAAAAAACAGGTCTGGTGGGAAACCTGGGGCCTGTCTTTCGTTTTGGCTGGTGCTAGTAGCAACCTGTTTGATCGTTTCAAATATGGTTTTGTGATCGATTATTTAGATTTGCGCTATTTTACAGTTTTTAATCTGGCGGATGTGATGATTTTTTGCGGAGTTGTCAGCTTGTTATTTCTTTATAGCAGAAAGGATTAATGTAATGTCGCAGTTGAGTCGTTTTTAATGTCAAAAACATTTTCTATCACCAGATATTGTATACCTGTTTCTTCACTCAAGGCTTTAATAATGATTTTTTTTATTTCTTCCGCGGGAGTGGCTGCGTTTTTATCAACCAATAACTTAGCGAATCCATTTTTAAAATCAAAAATTAATTTATTAAGATCTCTGTGGTAGCCTAAAAATTGGCTTAAACGTTCAAAAACCGAGCGCAACTCTTTATCATCTTTTTTTCCGACTGCTTCGGTTGCTTGCTTAATTAATTTGATACTCTCTTCAATATTTTTAACTAAATCACTCTGTTCGACAAGCTTTACGGCAAAGCCCATCAATTTTTCTTTATCTTTTTTTCTTTGTTCTTCTGACGGCTCTTCTTCTGAGGCTTTTTGCGGAAAGGTTCCGTGGCTACTATCCATACTTCTTAGAATATTGTTGGCTCTATTTCCAAACATAATATTTATTTTAAATTAATTATCCTCTCCTTTTCACTTTTATTAGTTATTTTTACATATATTGTTTTCTTGGGCAATATTTTTTTTACTAGATCTGCCCATTCTACGATGGTGATTGAGTCTGGCTCACCAAAATAGTCTTTGGCACCGATGGCCGCTAAGTCATCTGCGCTTTTTAGACGATAAGCATCAATATGGCAAATATTCTTGATGTTGCTATGCCTAACCGGATAAACTTTCATTATTACAAAAGTTGGGCTGGTAATATTAGCCTTAATTTTTAAGCCAGCGGCAATGCCTTTGGAAAAAACGGTTTTGCCGGCCCCCAAATTGCCGATCAGGCCGATAATTTCCCCACCCTTGAGTTGGCTGGCAAATTTCTTGGCAAAATCAAAAGTCGCTTTTTCAGAAGATAGAGTATAATCCATAAAATTATTTTAGCTTTATCCTGCATTCTTGGCAATTATCTGAATTAAGTTTGCAGGAAAATTTAAATAAATAATTATTTTGCGATTTAATCATCTAATCGATATAAAAATGATTGCTTTTAACAAACGGATTATCTTAGTCCCTTCCTCTTGGATAAGAGGAAGGACAGAGCTTGTCCTCAGCTTGACTGGGGAATGGAGTTTGATGTGGTCTATCTTGCCCCTGCTTTAAACATCAACTCCACCCTAACCCTCCTCTAATCTTAGAGGAGGGGAATATGCTACACTTTATGCAAATCACAATCCTCCGTATTGTTCAAAAAATTGTTTTAAGTGCTGTAATTTCATTGTAAATAAAGCTAAAAGTATATATAATTTAAGCATAAATTCATTTAATTTTATCGCTTAAAAAATACTATGTTCAAAAAACTCAGGGGAATTTTTAAAAAAGAAGAGAGCGGCGATTACCCGGCTGATAAGCCGAGGTCAAACAAGATTCTCCCGATATCACTATTATTGGTTTTAATAATAGTTGTTGTGGGTTTTGCCGCAATGAATTTCAACAAGAGTGATAAGTCGGATGTTTTAAAAATCTCTTTGGCGGCAAAGAATGGCGATTTGAATGGCATAGAAAAAAATACAGCTTTTGTCTTGAAGGCAAACCAGAAATTATCCGAAGGAGAGATCAAGCAGTATTTAAAATTCGAACCCCAGGTTGATTACAAAGTATCTTCCGGCGGATTCGGTTTTTTATCTTTGGCCAAAAGTTTTTTAGCCAACAATCAGAATGAATCCTTGAATGTCCAATATGAAATCACTCCTCAGAAAGAATTGAACGCAGGCGAGGTCTACAAGGTTGCCGCTAGCTCCACCGAGGCTTTGCTAGATCATCAATATTCTTGGGCTTTTCAGGTGAAAGATCAATTTGATATCAAAGAATCTATGCCGACAGACAAGGCTGTAGGCGTGAACGTGAAATCGGGCATCGAAATAATCTTTAATCGCTTGGCAATTGGAAAAAATGCAGAGGAATTTTTCAGTATTGAACCGGTCGCTCCTGGTCGTTTTGAAGTTGGCGCAAATAAAATAACTTTTATACCGGAAACAGATTTGCGTGAAAAAACACTTTATAAAATTACGATAAAAAAAGGCTATCAAGCAGGTGAGAAAAAAGAAGCCTTGGCAGAAGATAAAATCTTTACCTTTGAAACTTCGGCAGCGGAAAATTCTGCCATACCACCTTATCTTTATTTGAACAATGGCTATTCAGAAATGACGCCGGATAAAATAGGTTATTTGGAAGCTAGCGGCATTGCCACTTCTTCGGAAATGACGGCTTATAAATTTGCCAACACCAATGATTTCATTGCAGATTATTATAAATATCAAGATCGAGCGAATAATTGGTCGAATTACAATCAAGAAAAATTTGTCTTCGGTACTAATCCGGCAGAGGTTTTTAAATTCCAACCGGTATTATTGCGCCGAGATGAGGGCAATAACTTTGGGCTGATCAAGTTGCCGCAGAAATTAGAAACCGGTTTTTACGTCTTTAAATTGACTACCGGTGATTCCACTGTTTATAGCTTTGCCCGCGTTTCTCCTTTGGCCTACTTTTATTCCGAAACCAATGGTGACGGTTTGATCTGGGCTTATGATCTGGCCAACAAGAAAGCTTTTTCCAATATAAAACTTTATTCATTGGATAAAGAAGGTAAAGAAAAAGAATTGGGCGTAACCGATGAGAATGGATTAGTAAAATTTGATTCAAGCAGTGATTTTAAAGAAGATAAAGATTTTTCTTTGATTTTCCGCGGAGAAAATTTTGCCGAATCCGCTGTGCCGAACATCGGTTATATGTTTGAGAAAAAAAGGAATTATTTTCAAGGATTTTTAAATACCGATCGTTATGCCTATCGACTGACGGACAAGGTACGCTTTTGGGGCGTGGTCCGTGGCAGAAGTTTTGACCTGAAAGAGAAAAAAGTCAAAATCAGTTTGGACGGCTTGGTAGAAAAGGAAGTAGTGGTTTCACCGTTTGATACCATCGAAGGAGAAATCTCTTTTGCCGGTCTGCCATCGGGCAATCATAGTATATTAGTAAGCTATAATGATGAGATAATCACTTCTAGCAATGCCACTGCCGGTGAAACCGTCAAGGCAAAAATTAAGGTCAATTTTTTTGATGGCACACCCGTCAAAAACATGGAATTGAATTATGCGATCGATTGGCGCGAGCAGAAGACAGGAGTGATCAAGACCAATGATCAGGGTGAGGCAGAACTCAGCTATGTGCCAGAATATTATTTTGAAGAAAGGAGTGATGAGTATTCCGTGTCATGGACCACCTATCCGATGCCGCTTAGATTTACGGTCAGACCGACTTTGGGCGAAGAGGGAGAAATTTGGGGTGAGGCTTATGTTAATGTATATGGCGCAAACATCAATCTGCAAACAGAAAAAAAGGAGCAAGATAATTTGATCGTCTTTAGGGCAAAGATCAATAAACTGAATTTGGCCAATAGTACGGAGGAAGGAATCATCGGCCAGGCGGTAGCTGGGCAGGCAGTCAGAGTCAAGATCGACCGCTATTATTATGAACAGATTCCTGATGGCGAAACCTATGATCCGATTGAAAAGGTAAAAGTCAAAAGATATCGCTACGAGACCCGCAAGCAATTAATCAAAGAAGCAAACGGTATTACTGATCAGCAGGGCGAATGGCAGATCGGAATTGACAAGAAAGAAGTCAAGGAGAACGGCTATCTGAAAGCGACTTTTTCGACCGAAGATGAAAAGGGTAAAAAAGTGATGGGTTCGGCCGAATCTTATAATTATTATCCAGGCAATGAGCATTCCTATTTGAGCCTGACAAATCTGGATTTAGAGCAGAACAAGAATTCATACAAGGTGAACGACCAGGTGAATTTGAAAGCAAGCTTGAGCGGTAAAGAAAAATCTATTGATAATCGAACCTTGATTATTCGTTTTCAAGAAGGCTTGAGAGGGGCGGAATTTATTAATCAAGATATTTATAAAGATAATTTTTCTAAAGATCATCTGCCTTCCATGTCCTACATGGCAGTCAAAGTAATGCCGAATGGATTCTTACATAGTGATTCAATAACAGCTTCTTTTGACGAGCAGCAGCAGAAATTAAATATTGATATCAAGGCAGACAAAGAAAGTTATCGACCAAGAGAAGACATCAATTTAAGCATTAATATCAAGGACAAGGACAATAAAGCCAATAAGGCCGTGGCCAATGTTGCGGCGGTGGATGAGGCTCTTTTCAGCGTATCTCCATGGGCTTATACTGGGGACATTTTGGGCAGTCTTTATAACGACATCTCTGCCTATCCAAATGTATTGTCCACAAGCTATGTGACCAACTTTAAAGATGGAGCAGAGCTGGGCGGTTGTTTTGTTGGCGGCACTAAAATTAATATGAGTGATGGCGGTCAGAAAAATATCGAAGATATTAATGTCGGTGATGAGATTAAAACTTTGGCTAGTGAAACTTCTGAGACTAGAGCAAACAGCATAATACAGGGAGTTTCCTCCCATCTGGTTGATGGCTACCTTTTGATCAATGATAAATTGAAAGTCACACCGGAGCACAAGATTTATCTGAATGGAAGTTGGGAATTAGCCGGAGAGGCAAAGGTAGGTGATTATTTGATCGATTTCGAAAATAAAAAAGAGCTCATAAGTTCTATAAAGTATATCAAGAGCAGGGACATAAAAGTCTACAATATCGTGGTCGGCCGTTTCCATACATATTTTGCTGATGGCTATTACGTTCATAATGCGGAAAAGGGCGGCGGCGGCGATGCCCGTAATTTTTTCCAGGACACGCCTTTGTACAAGCAGTTCGAGGCAGATGAA
>LBWY01000045.1 GCA_000995135.1 Parcubacteria group bacterium GW2011_GWE2_39_37
TGTCTTGATTTCTCATAAAGATAAAAGAAATACAGTATGCGTGTCTTCTCAAGTAGGCTGTCCGATGGGTTGTGTTTTTTGTGCCACTGGGACCTTGGGTTTCAAAAGAAATCTGACTAAAGATGAAATAATCGAACAGGTTTTGTTATTTGCTCGGATGTTAAAAAAGACCGGCGAAAAAGTTACCAATGTGGTGTTTATGGGCATGGGCGAACCCTTTTTGAATTATGAAAATGTAATCAATGCGATCCGCTTTTTGAACAGCGAAGAAAGCTTGAATTTAGGTGCTCGCCGTTTTTCTATTTCTACTGCCGGCGTTATTAATGGTATCAGAAAATTGGCCAAAGAAAATCTGGAAGTCAATTTGGCTTTTTCTTTGCACGCTGCGGACAACGAACTGCGTACTGCCATTATGCCGATCAACAAAAAATATCCCTTGGATAAAGTTTTGCTTGCTATCATTGATTATATTGAACAAACTCATCGTCGAGTCATGTTCGAATATGTGATGATAGATGGGTTGAATGATTCAATCAGTGATGCCAGGCGACTTGTGGCAAAAGTAAAAGGTATTCTTGGCTTCGTAAACTTGATCCCATATAACAAGACTGAAATGAATAAGCCATCTTCTCCTGAAAGAATCAGAAAATTTAAAGAGATTTTAGAACAATCAGGCATTGCCGTGGTGCAAAGACATGCCTTCGGTCAGGATATTGATGCGGCTTGCGGACAGTTGGCGGGGAGGAAAGCGCGTAACGTGTAACGCATAACGTGTAACGCATAACGTGTAACGCATAACGCATAACGTGTAACGTAAAAGTTATAATTTGAAAAAAAGACAAGCGCTGCTTGTCTTTTTTGTTTCTTCTAGCGTATACATTGATTTGTAGAAAAAGGTGGGGTGGGTTGGCGGGCAGACCTGTCGAAATGGGAGTCAAATTTAGTTGTTGCTTCTATGTCGAAAAAAGGCTAAAATAAATATTAAGAATAATAAAAAATTTAAAATATGATCTGGAGTCTTGTCGTGATAATTTTAGGCCTCGTAGTGTTTGAGGTAATCAGCAGCATAGACAATGCGATTGTTAATGCGCATGTATTAAAAACTTTACCGGAGAAATACCGCAAGATATTCTTAGTTTGGGGATTGTTACTTGCCGTATTCGTTGTCCGTGGTCTATTGCCCTTCTTGATTGTCTGGATGGTCAACCCTTCCTTGTCAATTTTTGAAGTATTCGCTTTCGCTTTCTCAGGAGATCCGAGCATTATGGAGTCGGTAGAAAAATCCAAACCCATCTTATTGCTAGGCGGCGGAGTTTACTTGTTCTTAGTTTTTTTAGCTTGGCTTTTTTTAGAAGAAAAGAAATACGCATTCTTGGTAGAACATTTCATTCATAGACGCGGTGCCTGGTTTTATGCGATCTCTTCTATCGCCTTGACTACAGTTACTTGGTTTGCCTTAAAGATTAACCCTATCTTAGCTCTATCCGCTTCAATTGGTGCGACCATGTTCTTTATTACTGATGGTTTTAAGAAAAACGCAGAAGAGCAAGAAAAGAAATTGTTAACCAATTCCAGTATGAGTGCTTGGTCAAAGATCCTGTATCTTGAAGTGCTTGATGCATCCTTTTCTATTGATGGGGTAGTAGGGGCTTTTGCTTTTACCATCTCCGTACCCCTCATTTTAATCGGTAACGGTATCGGCGCATTTGTAGTCAGGGAGTTCACAATTCGCGGCATTGATCTGATCTCAAAGTTTGCATATTTAAAAAACGGAGCAATGTATTCCATCGGCTTTTTGGGCAGTATTATGGTTTTGGAATCTTTCGGCCAGCATTTTCCATTCTGGATGGCTCCTTTGAATACTTTCTTATTATTGGGGTTATTCCTGTTTTTGTCTTACAGGGAGATAAAAGCAGAAAAAGTATTGGAAAATAAATAATTAAATGTTATAATATAATCACTAAATTAATTTAAAAATCATGTTTAAAGCCATCATTTCTAAAAAACAAATAATCTTAAAAAGCTTCCTTATTTTCTGGTTAGTAATCGCTACCGGTTATATTATTTTCGATCTCTATAGCCGATACCAAGTCTCTTTATTAAGACAAGCCTACAATGCCGGTCTTACCGATACTATCAATAATGTGATCAGGCAGGCAGAAGAAAGCAAGTGTCAACCATTCGATGCTTATAGCGGAGAAAAAAAAGTTTCGCTGATTGATGTTAAGTGCTTACAAAATACTGCGCAAGAAGAAGCTCCAAAACAATAGGAATTATTAATTTTTTACAATATATATGGCTAACAAAAAATTTAGCTTCTCCTCTTATTTATTGGTGGCGGTGTTTTTGCTTTTTGGTTTGACATTATCACTACATTCTACTCTTGCTGCTTGGGTGGCTCCATCAGCGGTTCCACCGGCAAGCAACATTGATCAGCCGTTAAATGTTGGCTCAACCACTCAGAGTAAAGCAGGCATTTTGTCTACCAATGGTCTAAGTGTAATGGGAGGCTTTAGTGTTTGGAGTAACGATCTATATGTTGATGTTGTAAACCATCGGGTAGGGATAGGTGACTCTACCCCTAGTCAAAAATTAGATGTCACCGGTATTATTACTGCTTATTCCGGTTTTCGAGTCAATAATACTGCGGGTGCCGCCGGTCAAAGTACTACCGGAAATGCTGGCACTGCTACCGCCTTGTCTACTAACCCAACTAATTGCCCAGCTGGCCAATATCCCTTAGGTATTACAGCTTATGGTGTGGCAGAATCTTGCTCCTCAAATATTAGTACCGCCAGCGCCTTGTCTACCAATCCTGCTAATTGTCCAGCCGGCCAGTATCCTTTGGGTATTGCAGCTGATGGAACAGTCGAATCTTGTACTACGGTATCCGCTAGTGGAGTAACGGGTTCGGGAAGTACTAGTTACCTTAGCAGATGGACTTCCGCAACAAGTTTAGGTAATTCAGTTATTTATGATAACGCAACAAACGTAGGTATTGGTACGGCGTCACCATCTCAAAAATTAGATGTTTACGGTGTTATCACAGCTTCTTCTGGATTTCGCGTTAATAATACTGCTGGCTTAGCTGGTAGCTATTTACGTAGTGACGGCACCAACTTGATAATAAGCGGTATTCAAGCTTCTGATGTGCCTACTCTCAATCAAAACACTTCAGGCAATGCAGCTACTGCCAGTGCTTTATCAGCAAACCCAGCCAATTGTCCTGCAGGCCAGTATCCTTTGGGTATCGGAGCCAATGGAGCTGTGGAGTCCTGTACTGCCAATCGCAGGCCAGTATCCTTTGGGTGTAGCTGCCGATGGCAGTGTCCAGTCTTGTACCGCAGCCACAGCATTATCTGGAGGCGATATTAACCGTTTACCGAAGTGGACAAGCGCTTCAACGATCGGGCTTTCGGATATTTATAACAGTGGAGGAAGAATCGGCATAAATAGATCAGACCCTAATCAAACCTTAGACGTTTTGGGAATAATTAATGCAGAATGGGGTTATAGAGTGGGTAATACCGCAGGAGTAGCCGGTAGCTATCTGCGTAGCAACGGCACTAATTTAGTTATCAGTGGTATTCAAGCATCCGACGTTCCAATTCTTAATCAGAACACTACAGGAACTGCAAGTGCTTTGTCAGCCAACCCAACGAATTGTCCAGCCGGCCAATATCCTTTGGGTGTTGCAGCCAATGGAGCAGCTGAGTCTTGTACTACGGTACCAGCAGCCGGCATTTCCGGTTCGGGTACAACCAATTATCTTAGTAAATGGACATCAGGAACAGGTCAAGGTAATTCGGTGATTTATGAAACCGCCGGGGGGTATATTGGCATAGGGAAAACGAATCCAGGTCAAAAGCTAGATGTTAACGGAAGAGTAGATGCAACAAATTTTTATGCAACTCCCGCAGCAGGGGCAACTGGAATATATTCCTCGTCAAATGGGGGAATAGCAGTTTATGCCCAAACTAGTGGTTCAGCAAACGCGATAACGAGTTGGAATACAGGAACTGGTTATGATTTTTATGGATATGGTAAAAGTCGTTTTGGTTCAATGATTGGAATAGCAAGAGACCCTTCTTATACTTTGGATGTTAACGGCGACATTAACTATACCGGCACGTTGCGTCAGAATGGTAACTCTCCGATTGTTTATGTAAATGGTGGTCCAAAGAGTGTAACAGGGGCAGCTGCCTCCTGGGCTACCGCAGACTGTCCAGCGGGTAAGGTGATTACAGGTGGTGGATGCTCTTATGCAGGGTCTACTTCTTTTACACATTCTTCAAATTATCCACAGTCAACCACACGATGGTACTGTTCCTTCTATGTTAATGGTGGCGCTACTGTGATAGCAACCGCCTATGCGCTTTGCATGTAAAATAAAAATATGAAAAAAAATCTAATCTTTGTTGTTGCTATAATCTTAATTTCTATTCTTAGTTTCGCTTTAGGATTTAAGGTGGGAAAGAATAATAAGATATCCATTAATAATCAGGTTAATGATTTTCAAGCAGGATGGGAGGCGGCGAAAGCTCGCTTAGCTAAATCAGGCATAAACACTACATTTAATGGGCAGGTAAATACTATAAGCGGTAAAGTAGTAAAAATGAATAATGAAAATTTAACCTTGGAAATTGCTCCTCTTGAGCCATTGGCGGATGTAAATTTAGATGAAAGAGATGTATTGATTACTAAGAATACAAAGTTTTATAGCCTTGTGCCTAAAGATCAAAAAACATTAGATAAAGAATTTGCAGAATTTACAGAAAAGATGAAAAAGCAAAAAATTAATGATCAAGCAGTTGTTCCTCCAGAATCATTTACAAAAAAAGAAGTTGAAATTTCTTCCATTAAGCAGGGTATGTTTATAAATGTATCATCGGAAGAAGATATAAAAAATGTAAAGAGCTTCCAGGCAAAAGAAATATTCTTTCAGCCAGAAATCCAACCAGTTATTGAAGCGGAAGTTAAGGCAGAAAATTAAGCAAAGCCTTAGATCAAAAATAAAATACAGACAAATATTGTCTGTATTTTTAATTGGAAATTAATGAAGAGTGGGATATAATACAGATATATTAAACTAATATTATGAAACCAAAAATTGGTGCTCACGTTTCTGCGGCGGGAGGACTATATAAATGTTTTGATAATGCAAAAAAAATAGGCGCGGAATGCATCCAGATTTTTGGCGCCTCGCCCCGGGCCTGGAGGACAAAAATCATCAGTGTGGAGGATGCGAATAAGTTCAAGCAAGTTGCCAAAGAAGCCAATTTTGATTTGTCAGGCGTTTATCTCCACGCCAGTTATCTGGTTAATCTGGCCAATGTCAATGAAGAAAACCGACAGCTCTCTATCTGCAATCTGACCGATCATCTCAGGATTGCAGATTCGATCGGAGCTCACGGTTTGATTTTTCATCTTGGATCCAGTGGGGAAGAACCGGACAAGAATATCGCTCTACAGAAGACTGTGAGTGCGATGCAGGCAGTTTTAAAAGCGGTGCCAGGCAAAGCCTGCTTGATTATGGAAAATTCAGCAGGCGGCGGAAACAAGCTAGGATTCAGATTTTCTGAAATCGGGGAAATATTAAAAAAAGTCGGATCAAATCGAGTTAAAGTCTGTCTGGATACGGCCCATATTTTTGCCGCTGGTGGTATTGAAGAATATACGCCAAAGAATATTAAAGCGCTTTTTGATGAATTCGAAAATGAAATCGGCCTAAAAAATCTAGTCGCATTGCACATAAACGACTCAAAAACCTTATACAACTCTCATCACGACCGCCATGAAAACCTTGGCGAGGGTCACATCGGCCTAGAAGGTTTTAAAAACCTAGCCAAAGAAAAAAGACTCTGGGATAAGGACTGGATCCTAGAAGTGCCTGGTTTTGATAACGAAGGTCCAGATTTGAAGAATATGGAGATATTGAAGGGGCTGTTCACTTAATCATTGAACACTTGAGCACTAGAGCAAAAGAAATATAAAATTATATTTATGAATGATTTTCATCAAAAATTAAAAACTATCACTAATCAGTATGCTCATGATGTGTATAGAGTTACAAAAAGTTTCCCCAAGGATGAATTATTTGGCGTCACTTCTCAACTAAGAAGATCTGCTCTGTCAGTAGCGCTTAATTTTATCGAAGGATATGCCAGGAGAAAAGGTGCTGACTGTAAGGTGTATAGAAATTTTTTAGATATCGCTTACGGTTCACTGAAGGAATCAGTTTATTTATTGGAGTTTGCCTTAATTGAAAATTATATATCAGAAGAAAATTTTAAAAATTTGAACATTTTGTCAGATGAAATAGGAGCAATGCTGTACAAATTAAGACATTGAAGTTGTTTTATGTTTAAGTGATTTGTGGCAGTGTGTGTTATCTCAAATCCACAATATAAATCTCTCCATCGGTAAAGAATTGTTCTTTGGCGTTTTTGGTGCCGAGGGTAGGGGGGATGAATTGTTGTTTGCTATAGCTGTCAATCAGCTTATTTTCTTTCAAGGTCTTAAAGATCAACTCTCTTTCGCCATCGATGTTAGGGTTGATTTTGAAAGTCGATAAGAATTTATCGCTGACTTCAACGGTGGCTACGGCAATATAGATATTTTTGTTGTTCGGTGTTTTGAAATTTGTCTTCCAA
>LBWY01000046.1:0-948 GCA_000995135.1 Parcubacteria group bacterium GW2011_GWE2_39_37
GCCTCTTTCAAGGCTCCGGACAATCTGACTAGCTGGCGCATTTCCGTCAACGCCTACAACCCGACAGAGTTTAAAGCAGGTAATAATGATAAATTGGTGGCGGTTGGTTTGCCGCTGTTTGTTGATGCGGTGATGGCAAAACAATATTTGAGCGGTGATAGCCCGGTGATAAAAATTCGTGTTTTCGGCAACCAATACAAAAAGGATCAGCCTGTCGAATTCGGTGCAACTAGCGAAACTTTGAAAATTAATTTTTCTACCACTACCAAAGCTGGTGAAATCTATTTACCACTAGGCAAGTTGGCGATTGGCAAACATAAAATTACTTTCTCGGCAAAGCAAGGCGAGTTGAAAGATGCATTGGAAAAAAATTTCACAGTTTTTGAAAACTATGTCACCAAATTTGAAACTGATAACCGATTGGTCAAGGATGGAGCAATCGATCTGCGAGCAAATGCTGGCGGTTTCACCAATGTTATGTTTGTCGACGACGGCAAGGGAAAATATTTCAATAAGTTGTTAGCGCTGAATTGGCAGGGCAGTATCCGTGCCGATATCCAATCCGCAGCATATTTAGCAGCCAAGACTTTGAATGAATATTTTTATAACGGTGAAGAACATTTCGGGGCAGATCTGAACCTGAGCGATTACCAAAACCATCAGAATGTAAATAATATTTTAACGCTTTTCCCTTATGGAGCGGCCGATTATGTCTTGACCGGCAAGCTGGCTGATGTAGTGGCGGATAAATTTGATAGAAGTACAGTTAGCGCCGGCTTGAACGCAAAGTTGAATGAGCAAGAACTGGACCAGGTTGAGATAAGTCAGGCGCTCTATGCCTTAGCTGCCTTAGAACAGCCGGAACTGCCTATGATCAACTACCTAAAAAACCATGCGAGTACAACAGATGAGGCCAAGCTTTATCTAGCGCTTGCTTTGGAAAAGATC
>LBWY01000046.1:1024-8648 GCA_000995135.1 Parcubacteria group bacterium GW2011_GWE2_39_37
CGGTATCTTGATGTCCAAATTGGAAAACGGTAATAATGAAAATGCTTCTAAGCTTTTGACCTATCTGGAAAATAATCCGCCGGTTGATGATTCGACGGCGCTAGAGCAGGCAATGATCATAAAAAATCTGATCATCAACGAAAATCAAATTGACAGTTCTTTTGCTTATCAGACTGACAGCCGCAAGGAGAAGGTCGATTTGAGCAAAGGACAATCTTTGCAACTGACGCTTGCTGAGGCTGAGCTGAAAACATTGACCTTTTCTGAGGTAAAAGGACAGCCGCGAGTCATCAGCTTTTATGAGGTCTCTGCCAACTTGAATGAGCTGGCAAAAAGTAATCAGGTGGCGGTTAAGAAGAGCTTTTTGGTAGACAATAAAGACGCTACTGAATTCAAAGAAGGGGATTTGGTTATGGTGCGGATTGATCCGCAGTTTGCCAAAGAAGCTCCAGATGGCAACTACCAAATCACAGATTATTTACCCGCTGGACTCAAGCCGGTGATCCGTGAATATAATCCAAACCTGCCTACTAGCAATGAATGTAACACTATCTGGTATCCGATCAGAACCACTGAAAACGCTATTTATTTCAACATCGGCAAATGGTTTGAAAAAACTGCCAACTGCCCACATCGCACCTTGAATTATCATGTCCGTGCCGTTAATAAAGGAGACTATAAAGCACAGGGCACAGTAATCCAATCTTTGAATACTTTGGAGGTAATGAATATTGCCGGCGAAAAGACTGTACGCATTAAATAATTACAAATGAAAAAAACATTTTTTAGCATCTTGTTGTTTTTGTTGTTTATGGCGCCGGCAAGAGTTTCTGCAGAAATAAATTACTTTTATAAAGACTATAAAAACCTGATCGGCCGACAGACTTTTGTTTCTCCCTTAAAGATTAAAACGCCGCAAATCGGTATCGTCCCTCATCATCTACCCACCGCCTCCCCCATGCTGGATAATTTTTATCGTCGGCTAAAACAAGCAAGGCCGGATATTAAGACTTTCGTAGTCATCGGTCCGGATCATTTTGAGAAGTGCAGACAGAAATTTGTCACCACTGATGAGCCAATCAATACCATGTTCGGTCGCCTGATGGTGGATCAGAAAATATTCGGGGTGTTGCACAACGCAGGCATAAAAAAGGAGACCGGTTGTTTCCATGGGGAACATGCTATCGGGGTGCAGGCGAATTATATAAAAAAGTTTTTTCCGCGAGCACAAATCGTGCCGGTACTACTGTCTTATTCCGCGCAAAAGCAAAACTTTGAAAAATCCATCCAAACATTGATGAAAAATAAAGCGGATATTTTTGTCATCCAAAGCACAGATTTTTCCCATTATATAAATGCGGACAAGGCGAATGTAAATGATAGATTGAGTAGTAAGTTGTTGAAGGAGTTAAACAGTGGAGCGTTTACCTTAAAGCAGGTTGATTCCCCTGGAACGATGAAACTGATTTTGCAATTAGCCAAAGTATTAAAATTAAAACCGGAAATAATCGACCACAAAAACTCTTTTGATCTAGGCGGCAGCTTTACCAATACCACCAGCTATTTCACGGTGATGTTTTAGAGAATTAAAGGCAAACAAAAAACCCCGAATGCGTCGGGGTTTTTTGTTTACGGGATTCCATCCACTTATATTAAACCGCTTTAATTGCGGACAATACCAATATTTTTATGCGCCAATGCCTTTAAGCACGAATTTGACCAGACTGTAGGACGTGAAGATTATCACCAAACCGATGGCCGCCCAAATCAAAGTATTTTTGCCTTTTTCTACACTTTGTGAATTTCCGCTACTAGTCATCCAAGTAAAACCACCATAAATAAACATCGCCAAAGCAATCGAACCGACAATTCCAAGCGCAGCAGAAATGATTTTACCGATGAACTGTTGGGGATTATCAATGCCTTTCAGGGGGTTTTTAATGGTGACAGGTGCGCCGGCTGCTGCACCTGCTTTGCTTGGATCGGCAGTCACGGTTGGATCAGCAGCACTAGCAAACGGTATGGTTGTAAAAAATAGAGTTAAGCAAAAAATTGCTACAATTATTTTTTTAGACATAAAAAATATTATTTTTTTCTTATTTTAAATATACCATAATTTTTGAAAAAAAAGAAGGGAGGAGATAAATGTACGTTAGCCCTTGATTACATAGGTGACGATGGGTTTGCCATCTTCCGCCTTTACAAGGAGCTGTCCTTTGCCTGGATTTACGTCGACGGGTATTTCTACCCTTTCTTCGTAATTCTGCCAGGCTCCAGCGTGGAAAACTTGGAACTTGCCGGGGCTTTCCACGCAAATTATCTGCCCGACTCTCCAGTCGCGACCTGCTGCGAGGGTGGGGATTGCTCCGTCCTTGCATAGGCCACGGCCGATGAATTGTTTCTCGGATATCCGGTCGGTTGATTGTTTCGCCTTTACCATTCTTGCTGGGACGAAATATTGTTCGCCCCCAATGTATAAATCATCGTATCCCTTTATCGGTAAAACGATCTGATACATGGGTTCCTTGCTTATGGGGTCAGATGTTCTTCCGATGAGTTTTGCCGTTCCGCTCCTTTCAATATTGGCATATGCGAATCTGTTACCATTTATTTTGTTGTAAAGCGGTGAGTTTTTAAGCACAACAAGCTCTTCGCCGTTGCTTTTGTCCATGCCCACAATTGAGCGATTGGTTGAAAACCTCTCGATGCGGGTTAATAGTGCTTGTGTAGGAACTGGCCACAGGTAACTACTCGTGAACAAATAAAGTAGCAACCCAACCATTATCCAGCCCGCCCATCTGGTCTTGCTGTCGATGTAGTAAGTGAAGATGGCCAATGTTAAGGCCACCGACGTCCATACTACAAGGTCATGCCCCGTGAAGAAGCTGACACCTTTGATTGCGGCCACCGCACCCATAAAGGCAAAGCCTAGGGACACGATGTCGAATGGAGGTAGAAGTTTTTTCAGTTCCTCATTCGCCACGTTTATTGGTGCGCTTACTAATCTGAAAGGTAGCATGTTGGCAATGCCTGCAATTATTTCAAGAGTCAGGTTGCCAAACTTCTTGTTAATCAGGATGATGATGGCGAGTAGCATCGCCGGGAAGGTTACCAGCCAGTCAATGTCGAATTTGAATCCGGCAAAGAACATGGCCAATAGAACTCCTATGACAATAAGTTGTGTGTTGACGTATTGGCGAACTTCTGCGTCAGCACGGTTTACTGTACCGCAAAAAATTAACCAGCAACCTACTATTACTTGCCATACGGCATTTAGAAAGTTCATCTCTTATCTCCTTTTGGAACCCTCGTTGTATTTTTTGGCAAAATCGAGAAAGCTTTGTGAAGCCTTGCCGATCGTTTGAGAAGGAGCACATTTGTCGTCGACATACTTGCACCCTTCTTTTAAGGACCCAACTCCTGCAGTAACGATGGCCTTGGCGCCATCCTTGCCAACCATGAGCCAGTTCTTGATTTGTTCCCCGATCTTTTTATAAGCCTCGTAGGTTGAATCGTTGATCAGGTAGGTTGCCTCGCAGTAGCTTAAAACGTCTTTGCAGCTACCGGTGCTGTTTAGCATGTCGATGATTTCTCTGACTACGGCAAGCCCTGTTACTTCGTTACCGCTTGTAACGCAGCGGACAATGAAGCGCTTAAGAATGTTCTGCTCTATGATGTTGTTTTTCTTAAG
The DNA here is from genome assembly GCA_000995135.1 of Parcubacteria group bacterium GW2011_GWE2_39_37. Lineage (GTDB taxonomy): Bacteria > Patescibacteriota > Patescibacteriia > Patescibacteriales > GWE2-39-37 > GWE2-39-37. Next base: position 4,716 of record LBWY01000046.1, read on the forward strand.
CCAGAGGATGAATCCTCCGAAAGTTGCTTGTTCATCCACTGAAAAATTCATCAACAGCCGTTTGATTATTACTTCATCATCCGGCGTTAAGTCCATAAAGCCAGGCCTTAACTTGTCGATGACATCAGCAGCTTTTGCAGCACTTTTTTCATCTCCACTGACCTTGCTCAATTTTTCTTTCATGCTCCGCATGTCACCGCGGATCAGGATGTCCATGATGGTGTCGGAGATATCTACGCCGACGCCTATACCTTTGAATACCTTGCTTATTATATCCCACATGGTTTCTTCTCCTTTATTGGGTCTTGAATCGGTTTAAGATAGCGACTACGTCCGTACCAGTAGTTAAAGTAGCTACACAGGTCGGGCATTTCCCATTTGCCATTTCCGTTCCGCATTTGTTGCAGAGAGGTGGAGCAACAATGAATCGATGCTCTACTTTTTTTGTAGAATCCAGACTAGAAGTTGCCCTTATTTTGACCTCAGTTGCAAGGCCAATTATTTTGGGAGGTGTGAACTTACCACCATTCTCGACCACCCCTGCAGTTTTACTACTAGTAAATTTGCAGGTGTAGTTTGTTAGGCCAGACAGATCATAGTGTGTTTCGATATTCAGCTGCGTCTGTCCTGATCCTGCGCGGATAATTCTAGGTTGATTAGGATCGGCTTCAAAATCTCTGTCCCGTATTTCTACGGGGAAGAGGGTGATGGTAGATTCTCCATGGTTTTTTTCTGGACCAACATAATTCTGGTCCAAAACGATTACAACAATTTCCTTTCTTTCAGTAACTACATCCGGTGCCTTGTATTCGCCGGAGCTAGGGTTAATGTTCCCCATTCCAAGACCGAAGTCCTTAATCTTGTAAATCGGACTGAAGCCTTTAAAGGGTGATTCTGAAGTAAGGCGGACGTTTCCCCCCGAGACTATATCTACATGGGTGGGAGATACTTTTACCGGCTTTTCTTCTTTTTTGACTGTCACTTCTATTTTGAGGGGAGTGATCGTTGGGTCACTGGAACTGATTCCAATTATCAACTTTTTATCCTCTCTTGTAGGCGGAACTGTCAAAACATTCCCCCTGAATGAACCCTTGCCCTCTTCAACTATGAAAAGAAGCTGGGGTTTTCCACCTTTTTTCCCCTGAGGTTGTTGCCAACCGTCAATTACTGCAGTGAAAGTTTTTTCTCCCCCAGATTCAACGACAACTGGGGTTTTGGTTTTGAGTTCTATGCTGGCCATCCGCTGCTCCTTTATCGGATATATCCGAATTCATGTAGTAGTGAAACAATTACGATTGTGATGCATAGAAGAGTGAAAAGTGTCCAAAATTTTGGTCTTTTTATCTTCCAAAGCTTAATTTTTTTTACATAAGCCCAACTCTTCATCCAGCCGTTTTCGATTTTTGTAATCAACTGCCGAGGAAGTTTTTTAAGAAATTGCAATATCATTTTCAGTCTTCCAGGGGCAGTTGATCCTGGCGTTGTTGTTGGAGGGGTGGTCGAACCTACGGTAGGGTTTATTCTTTCTGAAATAGCCTCAATTAGGCCGCTTTTGCTTACACGTCGAAGAAAAAAAATCCTTTGTAACGTGTAAACTACGTAGCTGAGCGCCATCGACTGGTAATGATCTTTCATTTTTTTACCTCGCCTTTTTATTTTGGTGTAATATTTAATTTTCAAGGTCCAAACGGACCAGAGATAGGAATTTTCCTTTATATTAGCGCCAAAAGGCGAAATTTTCTGCCATGCTGATATTCTGGTCAATTGTAATAAATAATAATACCATAAAACAAAACAACTGTCAAGGATTTTGGCAGTTATTTTGGTAATATTGGGGGTTTGTGATTGGTCACATAGACACGATCAACTGAGACGCGATGAATCGCGTCTCTACGGGTTGCGTTCAAAATTTTTCGGATTATTTCTATCCAAATCCCATTTCAAGGGATTATAGATAATATATTGTCGGATTTTGTTCAATTCATCATCCGTTCTGATTATTCTGTCATAGAATCTGGATTGCCAGGAGAAATTTATTGATAATTCTTTTCGAATTTCAAAGGAACATCGCCCTTTGTACCAACGGATTATTTCACTTAAATTATTTTTACCCATAGGGTTGTGGTTTTTTGTAAAATCGCCGTTTATATTATCATCAACGTTCGTAGAGACGCGATTAATCGCGTCTCTACGGATGCGGTTATCGGAATTATCTTTTTTTATTTCCAAAATAATGTGTATATGATTTGGCATTACTACGAATTCATCCAAATTTACAAACGAAAAATGATTTGGAATTTCTTTTATAAATTGTTCAGCCATTGCTCCCATTTTAGACAAAATTATTTTTTCATTCTGAATATTGCCGAATAACAATGCTTGATTGTTTGTGTTGATTGTTACAAAATAAAATCCATTTTCACTATAATCAAAACTATCATGACGGGAAGAGGCAATGCGGTATTTGTTTTTGAATAATAAGTTTGGCATTTTATTTTAAAAAATAATTACGCTATTCGTATTCGTAGAGACGCGATTAATCGCGTCTCTACAGCGTGGATGTAAACAAATTCTATTTCTTCACCTTACTCTGTTTTGCTCGCCATTTATTTATTTCTGCATGATGGCCGGACAATAGCACTTTTGGCACGCGCAATTTTTTGCTATCTGCCTCGAAAACATCTGGCTTGGTATATTGCGGATATTCCAGAACACCTGGCTGGGAATGGGATTCATCAACTGAGCTTGCTGCATTGCCAAGCGCACCGGGCAAGAGGCGAGCGATTGAATCGATTATCACGGCCGCTCCCAACTCTCCGCCTGTCAAGACGTAGTCCCCGATTGAAATTTCCTCATCAACAAATTTTTTAACCCGTTCATCAATGCCTTCATAGCGGCCACAAACAAAAATTATATTATCTAGCTTACTATATTTTTTAGCCAGCTGTTGGTTCCAAGTTTTGCCTTTGGCAGAGAGAAGAATAATTTTTGTCTTGGAAGTTTTAGTATTAATTCGTAATTGATAATTCGTAATTGATAATTGTAAAGCCTTCAAGGCTTTAAATATCGGCTCAACCTTCATCACCATGCCGGCTCCGCCGCCATAAGGGGTGTCGTCGACTGTCTTGTGTTTATCGGTAGTCCAATCGCGCAGTGCATGAGTATGGATTTTAATAACATTATTTTTTTGTGCACGCTTAAGAATGCTCTCATTAAAATAAGAGTCTAGGATATTGGGGAAGATTGAGAGGATGTGGAAATGCATAAAATTTTTAATCCATTTTCCCTTTGTCATCTCGACGAATCAGTAGATGAGGAGAGATCTCGGATAAAACAATAAATTTTCTTAAAATGTAATAATTTTTTTAAAATCAATTAAGTTTTATATTAAGTGATTTTTAGGTTTTTAATTTTGTATGATCAGTTTTTACTTCTACCAGAGATCTCTCGTCGCTACGCTCGCTCGAGATGACAGAGGGAATGTGAATAATAAATTCATTCTAACAAAAAACCACACTTATAAGTAGGTGTGGTTTTTTGATTGTATCTAAAGTTGTAAAATATTAGATCTTTAGGTCTTCGACAGATGAAGTATCGATTTCTTCTTCTTGCTGTCTTGGTTCTTCGCTTCTCATCGGCCTGCGAGATCCCTCTGGTTCGTAAATTTTCAAATTTACGCGAGCATTGTTCTTTGCGCCAACGATTCTCAAAAGAGTTCTGATGGCTTGAGCTGTTTGACCTCTGCGGCCGATAATGTAGCCCATGTCTTCAGGGTTGATCTTTAATGTCAATAAAACACCCATTTCATCGATTGTTCTTTCGACAACTACATCGCCAGGATGTGCTACGATAGATTTTACGAGAAATTCTAAAAATTCTTTGTCCCTTTCCATAAATTTCTTTGCTCTCAAATCGATAGGTATCAGATTTAAA
>LBWY01000047.1 GCA_000995135.1 Parcubacteria group bacterium GW2011_GWE2_39_37
AAGTTCACGATCGACTTGCATGCCTTAGACACGCCGCCAGCGTTCATCCTGAGCCAGGATCAAACTCTCAAAAAATTTTTTTAATTGGTTGAATCCAATTTTGATCTACACCGGGGACGGTATTGATCAGTATTTATTCAAAGAAATGTAATTTCTCGTAATTGACGAATTGGTGCCTGTTAGCACCAAAATACTTGATATTCAGGACTTGGTTGTCAGTGTCCTGATATCTGAATTGTTAAAGTTCGCTACTCTTTCAAAGTCCCCTTTAATAAAGGGGGTAGGGGGATTTGTAAGTTGTCCAAATCACCTTACTATTTTTATCAATCAAAGTTGATTGATTTCTGAAAGAAAAAACAGAGACATTAATCATTTAACATCGCTGTTTCTTCTCTCGATATAGCCACTTTTCAAGTTGTGCTTAATTCGATAACGTTTTGGTTAAGAAATTAAGAATTCATGTGTATTTGTATGTTATACAAATTCTATAAATATGTCAACCCCATTTGCAGTAATTTTATTTGCATAAAATCTTCAGCAAGTTCAATAATAGCAGATATAAAAAAAGAGGTCAAGGGAATTTTTGTGTAACGTGTAATGTGTGATGTTTAACGTGATGAAAGCTACAAAATTAAGTATAAAAAAGCCTTCTTTTTAGGAAGGCATGTGGTTAATGGATGACCATGTCTTTGTCATTGATTATCAACAGATCACCATCGATAACTTTTACAGCATTGTATCCTCCACTGGCTCGTCCCGCTTCAAATTCACCGATCCAGCAGTTGGTTTTTACGCAGTCGCCGTGAATCGGATGGTTGAATGCTCCGGGGTTAATTTCTCCAAAGGGCTTACTATTTTCAGTCATGGCGCCTCCATTTAAGAAGTGGTTGACATAACCTGTTCTTCATCGACAATAACATAGAACTTTGGAGCGAAAAAGTCTGGAATTCCATCGGATATTTTCACTACGTTTACTTCCCTGTCCTTATAAAAAAAGGGTTCGGCCAATTTGACATATTCCTCTTTAATGTAGATAAATGGCCCTGGGGAAATGCAATCAAACGTAACTTGTTTTTTTGCCATGTTCATCTCCTTTTTAAAAAGGGGTTGGGGCGATCTGTTTTTCATCGACCATCACGGGCATTTGGGCGGAGATAAATGCAGGCCTGCCATTACAAACTCGTACCGAGTTTACCCGAGCGCCTTCGTAGATGAATGGCGCTGGGGTTTTGACGTAAGCGATGTCGCCCTCGAGCAAATATTTGAATGGCCCGGGCAAGATGCTTCCAAATGACGCTTTTTTTTCTGCCATGTTTGTCTCCCTTCTCGATTTTATTATGAACAACAGCTTGGAATATTTATCCTAAAGCTAGGATAATATTAAATAAATCTTATTGCTTTGTCAATTTTAATGATAAAAGAAAAACGGTGTGGTATAATTAGAATGTGATTAACCCTTTTTCTCTGTCATCTCGAACCCTTCAGGGTGAGAGATCTCGGGAAGAGGTAAAGTCTAGAATTATTAATAAATATTTTAAAATCCCGGAATCTTTATTTTAGTATTTTAAACCCAACTTGTTTAATTAATCATTTTTACATTTATCCGAGATCTCTCCTCGCCTGCTGACTCGTCGAGATGACAGAGGGGAGAGCTAATATAAAATATGTCAGACAAAAACATCTTAATATTTCCAAAAAATTTCTTGTGGGGAGCCGCGACTTCTGCTTATCAAGTTGAGGGTGGCATCACTAACGAATGGAGCGAGTGGGAAAAAACCAATGCAGATCGACTAGCCGAAGAAGCAAAAACTTATTATCAGGATTGGCAGTTAAAAAAAATGCCAGAAATCTTGAATCGAGAAAACTACCTCAGCGGCCAGGCGGCGGATCATTACAATAGATATAAGGAAGATTTTGTTTTGGTGGAAAAACTGAATCACAATGCTCATCGACTTTCCCTGGAATGGTCACGGATTCAGCCGGAAGAAAATAAATTTGATGAAAAAGAAATCGAGCATTATCGAGAAGTATTGCTTGATTTAAAACGTAGAAAAATTATTGTGTTTTTGACTATTTGGCATTGGTTGAATCCATTGTGGGTACGTGACCAAGGTGGATGGGAAAATAAAAAAACTATTTCGGATTTTAAAAAATATGTTTCCAGATTGGCAGAGGAGTTTGGCGACTTGGTGGATTTTTGGCAGCCCTTGAACGAACCAGGCACATATATAGGAATGAGTTATATTCAAGGCTCTTGGCCTCCCCAAGTACGAAGTTTTTGGCGAGCAAACAAGGCGTTCAAAAATTTAATGGAAGCTTATCGACAAAGCTACCAAGCAATCAAGCAGGTTAAGGCTTCGGCGCAAGTCGGCATGTCGCATTATGCTGTTTACAACATTCCTTACAAAAATAAATTAATTAATAGATTATTAGTCAAGCCGATCGATTATTTTCGCAATTGGCGTTTTCTTGATTCAATTGATAAAACAAATGATTTTATCGGCATTCAATTCTATCACACCGACCATTTGAATATTACCTGGAAGTTCAAGTTCGGCCGCGGCCGCTGGGGATTTTTAGAATTGAAAAATCCGAATCAGGATGTCACTGATATGAACTGGGATATCTATCCAGAAGGTCTTTATCATTTAATCAAACGAGCGGCTAAATATGGTAAGCCGATTTATGTGACTGAAAATGGCTTGGCGGACAAGTTTGACGAAAAAAGAACCAGGTTTATCAAGGAGCATCTCATCTTTATTCATCGGGCAATTTCCGAGGGAGTAGATGTGCGCGGTTATTTTCATTGGTCCCTTTTGGATAATTTTGAATGGGACAAGGGTTTTTGGCCCCGCTTCGGCTTAGTCGAGGTTGATTATCAGACCCTGGAAAGAAAGATTAGGAACAGCGCTTTGGTCTATGCCGACATTTGCAAAAATAATTATTTAGAGATAGAGTAATTATTCAAACTTAGGCAATGCCTTGGTGTGGACATTCTATATTAACGGAGGTAAACGGCATAGTGATCGAAGACAATATTGATGTGATTTGTCTTCCTCGTTTATTCGGTCAACCTATTGAACTTGGAGGGGAAATGAGATGAGCGATCAAGAAGAATCACCCAAAAGAGAGACAACTAAAGAGTCGATTTCCGAAGTGGACGCACAACTAAAAAGAAAGAAAGAGTGCTGCTCTGCTGGCTGCGGAACTCACGGTTCTTGCGGCTGCAGGCAGTCCAAAAAAACCGGCAGAATGGTAGTTTCGGCAGGGTTTACCGAGGAATCGGTGAGAAGAATCACGCATCTTCAAAGAGTGGAACTTGGAGGTTGTCCTCAGTGTGGGGCTATCGGTTTGTGTGACCACAAGTTTACTGACAAGCCCGGCAGTTTGCCTTTGGGCTAGGAGGCTTACATGAGCGTTAAAATCGCTTGGCGTCGCTGGATAGATTTGACGCCGTTGATCAAAACCGATGAAGGCTTGGATATCGAACTGCTGAAGCTTAAAGGCATGCAGGCGTTCGGTGGAAGATTTCAAGAGTTTGTATTCTGCTCCGGGTTCATCTGGCTAGACCCTGACCCGCGGTTGGAAAGTCTTAAAGGGCGACCATTTACTGGAGCTTGGAACTGGCTCAGTAAGTGGCTGGAGTGGAACAAGCTGGTAGTTCTTACTCCTCTTGGACATCCGGAAACTGAGTTTGTAGTGGCGTATTATGATGACTCTCAAAATGAGTGCAAAGCTTTCCCTCGCTTCAGGAAGGTGAAGGAAGGTCCGTATGAGATGCGCAGAGGGCCGAACGAACTTTGTGCCTTCATCATAGCCAATGCTGCAGTGAAGTTGAAAAAAAACGGGAATGTTGATTTGATTGGCCAACCAACCAACGGCGAAAAGCTTCCCAATCTGGACATTTACTAGTCTCGAAATTCTCGGGACTTTTTTTATTTATGTTGACTAATTTAAGTTATTTTATTAAGGTTGTATGAAGTTTTATCGGTCTTTTTATTTCATACAATGCAGCTATCTTTTTAACCCAAAGATGCACCTACAATGAGGAGGGAGAGAGAATGTCAAACGAAGCGATAAATTTTGTTAGTACCAATGGTCCGGAAACGGCAACTTTTTGCCAGGCAGTAATGATGGGGAAAGCCCCTAATGGCGGCCTTTGGCTGCCCCAAAGGTTGCATCGATTTTCGATCCAAGAAATCGCTGCAATGAGCCAGATGTCTTTGCCCGAAATAGCCTACCAGGTGCTTCGGCCATACATTTCCAAGAAAGAAATACCAGACCTCATCTTGGTCATGATCCTTGAACGGATTTATGACGAGAAGGTGATGCCGTTGTCTCTGATAAAAGTCGGGGACCGTTATGTTCTTCGACTCGACCAGGGACCGACTCTGGCCTTCAAGGACATCGGCATGATGTTTCTGATAAACATCCTGAACTACCTCTATCAGAAAAATGACAGCAAACTGGGAGTCTGCGCAGCTACATCTGGCGATACAGGCGGGGCAGCCAGTGAAAACTGTGAAGGGCTGAGCAGTATCCTCTGTATCACTTCCTTTGTAAAGGGCAAGCCTTCGGACGAACAGCGCGTCTTCATGACCACCAACCAGAACACAATCGCCTTGCAGCTGGAAGAAGGAACGTTCGACGTTTGTCAGGGTTTGTTCAACTGGTTGCTCGACGACCATAAATTTGCCCGGGAAATAACCGGCGACCCGACCTACTTCGGTACGGTTAACAGCATCAATGTCGGCCGGCTCTTACCCCAGATGATCTACGTCTTCTGGGCCTATTCTCGACTCCTGACGGTTGAAAAAGAGCCGCAGATGGTGCCGTTTATTCCCAGCGGCAATCTAGGTGATGCCACGGCGACAGAAATGGCCAGAAGAATGGGGTTGCCTATCCCAAGAATCGGAATCGCGCATAATGAGAATCGGGTTTTTCATAGCTTTCTGGAAAAGGGTGTTTACGAAGCCAGGCTGGTTCATGACACCGACAGTCAATCCATGGACATCGGCGATCCCAACAACATGCCACGGTTGATAAAGCTATTTCATGGGCAAATGGATGGATCCAAGCATATGCATTTTCCGCCCAATCTGGCGGAAATGCGGAAAACATTCATTTCCCACTGGATTAGTAATCGCGAGCACCGGGAAATTATCCGCCGCATTTTCAAAGCTTACGGCTATGAATCAGATCCGCACGGAGCAGCCGGGCACGCCGCCTGTGATCAATTCATCGAAGGCTTTCCGGAAGATTGGAAAGCTGTGGTCTATCAGACAGCAAACCCCGACAAGTTCCGTGAGTTGATGCAGGATGCAACTGGTAAAAGACCAGTCGCTACCGCCATCTTGGAGAAAAAGCTTGGCATGAAAGAAACGGTGCTGAAGATTCTCTCCCCTCCCGATTACGTAAAAGTAAAGGGGGAGGACAAGGCCATTCCCTCGATAGCTCAGTATCAGGAGCTCAAAGAAATTCTGGCCGTGGAGATTCCTCGCCGGCTGCACGCTTCTTGAAAACCACAGGAGACATTCTATTTGTCTCCTTTTTTATTTTGTTAAATATGGTAAAATTAAGTCATGACTTGGCTATTGGTTACAATCGTTTCATATTTTTTAAATGCCGGCGTTTACGTTGCCGACAAGTTTTTGTTGTCAAAAAAGTTCCACTCTTCCATTACTTATGCATTCTACGTGGGTGTTTGGAGCATTCTCAACTTTGTGATTTTGATCTTCGTGCCTTACATGCCAAGCTTGAAATGGCTGTTGATTGATATTTTGGCAGGCGGAGTCTTCTTGTTGACCATCATCTTTTGGTACAAGGCGCTCCATCAATCCGAGGCAACTCGCGTCGTGCCGATAGTGGGAGTGCTTACCCCAATTTTTACCC
>LBWY01000048.1 GCA_000995135.1 Parcubacteria group bacterium GW2011_GWE2_39_37
ATCTCTCTAGATTGCCGGCAGCGGATTCAGCGAGGACTTCTTCGATTTCCTGCAGTCTTTTTTGCTGTAGTGCGATTGTCATATCAAGCTCAGTGATTTCATCTTCTGTGTTCATAAGAAGCCAGCATCGGCAGAAGAGGAAGACAAAATGACTTCCTTTCTCCTCACAGAGCCGGTATTTATTGTCCCGCAGATCACGTTTGATCGCCAGCTTCTTCCGATCTTCTTCACATTGCTGCAGGAAGAGTTCGATTTCTTTTTTCTCGCCATCGAGAAAGGCGAGAATTTGGCACAAAAGCAGAGGGTCTATTCTGTTCGCTGGTTGAAGCATGGTCCACCTCCCTGAGTGAGTTATTGGGCATTGTATGGTGAGTTGCAAAAAGGGCTTATTTTAGTTATTTTATTTATATTATATAAATAAAAAAATGTCAATCAATAAGTTTTTGTCTTGCTTCGCCCCTGTAATAAAGCTACAATTAGGATATAAAGAAAATTATGGAAAACATTGAAGAAAGAGTGATTTCTGCCAGCGAAGACCAGGGTGACGTAGTCCTTGAGGTAACTTTGCGACCACAAAAATTATCAGAATATGTCGGCCAGCCAAAGATCAAAGAAAATCTTAGTATTTTTATTGAGGCGGCAAAAAAACGTAATGAGGCGGTGGAACATGTCTTGTTGTATGGCGCACCCGGACTAGGGAAAACTACTTTGGCCCATGTAATTGCCAACGAGCTCGGCAGCAATATAAAGATAACTTCCGGTCCGGCGATTGAAAAAACCGGCGATTTGGCCGCCATCCTAACTAATTTACAAGAAGGCGATATTTTATTTATTGATGAGATCCATCGGCTTAATCGCGGAGTGGAGGAAATATTGTATCCGGCAATGGAAGATTATGCTCTGCCAAGTTTACCATCATCGGCGCTACGACCAAGGTCAGCGCTTTGACCGCGCCATTGCGTGATCGTTTTGGCATGACTTATCATTTGAATTTTTATGAATTGGATGATGTTGAGCAGATCGTTAACCGCAGCGCCAGAATTTTGAATATCGATATCGATGATGAGACAGCGATAGAGATTGCTAAGCGTTCCAGGCGCACTCCGCGCATCGCCAATCGATTATTGAAAAGAGTCAGGGACTATTGCCAAGTACGCGGTGATGGTAAGATAAATAATGATCATTGCTTCAATGCTTTTGAAATGTTGGAAGTTGATGAAACCGGCCTGGACAGCATCGATCGAAAAATATTGGAAATCATTATTGATAAATTCAATGGCGGACCGGTCGGCTTAAATACGATTGCCGCGGCAACCGGTGAAGATATTTCTACCATCGAAGATGTTTATGAACCATACCTGATCCAGCTTGGATTTCTAGATCGGACCCCCCGTGCAGGAGAAATTAGTTTAAAGTTGAAAGTCCATAAAGTCGAAAACCCTTTGTCATCTCGAACGAAGTGAGAGATCTCGGAAAAATTTTAGAATATAAATATAAAAATAAATATTAAAAATCACTAGTTGTATTTTATTATTTTTAAAAATTGTATAATAATAACTTCTTTTTGCCTCACACCGAGATCTCTCACCCTAAAGGGATTCGAGATGACAGAGGGGGAATTGAATTTCAATTTTGATTTTTGATTTTTAAATTTTAAATTTGCTTATGACTTTCCCAATCTCATATTTTATTTATCCTTATTTCTTCTTCCTCGCCATCTGGGCAATTCTTAGCTTGATCGCTGTTTTCCATATGATGAAATACAGCTTTCGCTCCTTTATCGCTTTTTTTATGACTTTCAGTTATTTGGCCGTGTCATTTTTATTGCTGATGGTTTTTTATAATTATTTTTCCGCAGTTGATTGGCAAACCAATATCTCAATTTTTGAAGGGATTTTTAATCAAAATAGTTTTGTTATTTAATTTATGCTTTCTTTAAATTCAATTCCAAATCAACTACCAGGAGAAAAAGTAATCAAAGTTTTGCGTAGGGATATCTTTAATATCCTAAAAAAATTAGTCTATTTTTTATTTTTTATTGCGCTCATGGTAGTGTTTGTTTTTTTTGTAAACTCTATAATGCCCGACGTCACTAATCAGGTTTATTATCCTGTATTACTTTTGGCAGGAAGTGTTTATGTGCTATTTATCTGGCTGTTTGCTTTCTTTTCTTTTATTGATTATTACTTGGACGTTTGGATAATAACTAACGAAAGAATAATTAATATAGAGCAAGAAGGATTTTTTTCCAGAACGGTTTCCGAGGAAAGGCTGTTTCGGATTCAGGATGTTACCAGCGAGGTCAAAGGCGTGTTTCCGACAATTTTCAGTTTTGGCAATATTTATATCCAGACAGCCGGCGAAAAAGAGCGTTTTGTATTTGAACAAGTGCCAGAAGCAGATTCAGTTCGAGAACTGATCATTAAATTGGCGGAAAGCGATAGGGAGCGGGCGAGCGGCAGTCTAAAAAAAGAGGAGCTGGGAATCTTATGAAGCTAAAAGACTTTGATTACAATTTGCCGCAGGAGTTGATTGCTCAAGAGCCGATAAATCCGCGAGACCATTCGCGGCTTTTGGTTTTAGACAAAAGAACCGGTAAAATTGAACACCGACATTTTTTTGAAATCGGAGAATTTCTTCAGGTTGGAGACGTGTTAGTTTTGAATGATTCAAAAGTTTTTCCGGCAAGATTGATTGGAGAAAAGGCTGAAAGTGGCGGCAAGGCTGAGGTTTTTTTATTAAAGAGAATTACATCTCTCGATCCTTTTTTACCAGGGCAGCAAAAAGCGCCCTCATTAATAAATGGAGGTAGGGATTTATGGCAGTGCCTATTGTCTGGTCGCAGTTGTAAAGTCGGTATGAAAATAAAATTTTCGAATAAACTTGAGGCAGTGATAGAAAAAAATAATTTGGATGGCACTTGGCAGGTGAGATTTAATATTGCCGAGGAGAAATTTATGAAACTGATAGAAAAAATCGGCCAAGTTCCTCTACCTCCTTATATCAAGCGTTCATTAAAAGCTACAGAACAGTCGGAATTAAAATTAAAGGACAAAAAAACATATCAGACTGTCTTTGCTAATGAGAAAAAAGCCGGTTCAGTGGCCGCGCCAACCGCCGGTCTGCATTTTACCGAAGCATTGATAAAAAAATTAAAAAAACAGGGAGTACAGTTTGAGCAAGTGACCTTGCATGTAGGCTTAGGAACCTTTGCTTCGGTTAAGACAGAAAAAATTACCGAACACAAAATGCACTCAGAATGGGCGGAGGTTGATAAGGGCACTTTAATCAGACTGCTCCAAGCAAAAAAAGAAGGCAGGAGAATTATTACGGTTGGCACAACTGCGACCAGAACACTGGAGACGGTATGGCAAACAGTTAAGCCATACGATAAACGAAACATGATACATGATTTCACTGGTTGGACTGATATTTTTATCTACCCAGGATATGAATTCAAGGCGATTGATGGCATTATTACCAACTTCCACGTGCCAAAGTCTACTTTGTTGATGCTGGTCAGCGCCTTGGCACAGAATGGTCATAAAAGTAAAAAAACTGGCTTGAAAAAAGTTCTATTTGCATATGATGAGGCTATAAAAAAAGGATATCGTTTTTTTAGCTATGGGGATGCGATGCTGGTAAAATAAGGTAGATAAATAATTAGGCAGATTGTTGTAAAAAATGTTATAATTATTATTACATTAATATTGTCCACAGCCTTTCATGCTTAAAATTTATTACTATTTTCAGGCGAAAATTCAGACGACTGAATTAAAGCTTTCGGCTAGAATAGAAAAAAAAATAAACGAGCCATATAGCTCTAATTTATTTTATTTCAGATTGATTACTCTCAATCTTTTTTTGGTTGTTTTGCAGATTGCAGCCGATATATTAAAGTTTATAATCATTCTTACCCGAGATCCTGGAGTCTCTTTTAATATATTTTTCAAACAAAAAGAGCTGCGCTCCTGCCCCTATTCCTATCATTACTTCAAGAATATCCAACAAAAGCTTCGCACTTTTTCTTTTGCCGGCGTTGCTGCTTTGTCCAGGCTTTGCGGCTACCTACGGCTGGTCCCAATCTGATTGGTCTGGCCAAGCAACCTCCACAGCTGCTACCCATCTTGAAAATCAGTCTGGCTGGCAATGGTTTTTTTCCAAAGAGGATGGAATTAATATAACTGCAAGCGGCACCGTGGAAATGATCGCTATAAATTCAACCTCGACTCAGACCACGGATGCTGATTTTAATGCTGGGACCAAGACTAATGTGGTCACTTCTGGAAGCGGGAATGACGCAAGCGTGGTATTGGATTTTGGAAATGGAGCAGTTACAAAAACCTCAGCTTCAGATTTTAACACCGGCACATTCACTACAACATCTGTGACAGGAACAGGTGATGCTGCAAGTGTCCAACTGACTTTGCCCGGGCTTAGCGGGACTTATGTTTCAAGCGCAATAAATTTGGGAGCTGCCAAAAATTTTGATTTGCAAGATTTTACATTTTCAACCACTATCCCCGCAGAAATTGCCGGCAATCGAGTCCAGGTACAGCTTTCAAAAGATGGCACTAATTGGTTCGGGCCGGGAGCAACTTCGACTAGATATTTTGACACAGCTGATTGTTCTGTCTCAGGAGGAATCTATACCTGCGACTTAACGACTACCGCTGGCATGCTGAATGGAACGTCTAATTTATATTACAAAGTTTTTCTTTCGTCTTCGGATACGAATTATGCTCCGACTCTCAATGAAATAACTTTTAATTACTATTCACAAAATGAAGGCGTTTTTGAGTCTACATCCATTGATTTTGGGTCCAAAGTTACTCCTCAGACGATTTCAATAAACCCAGTCTCTCAGACCACACTACCTGAAGCGAGTAGACCCTTAGACAGCATGACGAGTTTTCCTTCCACCTATAATACTGGCGGACGTATGGTGTATGCTGGCGGTGATTTTGTTTATGTCCTAAAAGGATACGGACAAGGCTTTTATCGGTATTCGATCATTGGCAATTCATGGAGCCAGATGGCAAATATGCCATCCTCTGCCGCATTAGGTTCTTCCTTAGCCTATGATGGCGGTGATTTCATTTATGGATTTCCAGGTGATAATACTCGAAATTTCTATCGTTATTCAATCACCGATAATTCTTGGGCGAGCATGGCTGATACTCCAGCGGATGCTTTTGCTGGAAATGATACGGCTGCATTTTGGCAATATGACATAACGCTTAATACTTGGTCATCACTTTCTAATTTTCCAGCCATAATCAGCAATGAAGGCTCTAACTTGGTATATCCCGGTTACGGAGATTTTATTTATGCCAATGGAGGAGGTAGTCTTTCTTTTTATAAATATTCGATTAGCAGCAACACTTGGACTCAGCTAACTTCGTTGCTGACTGTTCTTTCGATGTCCGGCACTTCGATGGTTTCGGATGGAAGAGATTATATTTATGCTGTTCCGAGCCAGCGTTATTCAATCTCGAGAAATATATGGGAAACACCAACATCAGCCTTCGGGTACACTAGTGGAAAGTTAGTATATGTTGAATCCAGTAATCATATTTTTTCTGCGACGTATAATGGCAATACCTTTTCGCGCTACTCGTTAATAAATGATTATGATACTGCCTGGCAGCGTATGCCAGATGCACCGAGTACGGGGGGGTCCGAAGTTGCTTATGATGGGAATGGCAATATTTTTTCACTTAGCGGAACTGCAGTTTGGAAATATGACATAAACTTGAATACTTGGACTGTTGTTGCAAATAATGCACCAGGATCAAGCGGTTCTTTGATTTCTGATCAGAATGGAAATTTATATTATGGTAATACTGGCGCTGGTTTTTGGAAATACAATATTTCCTCAAATACATGGTCAACCCTAGCTAATAAATCTGGCGGAACAGGGTTTTCAATGGTC
>LBWY01000049.1 GCA_000995135.1 Parcubacteria group bacterium GW2011_GWE2_39_37
AACCGTGCCTTTTACTACAGATAATTTCGCTTGCCCGGCAACAGCAACTTGTACACCATTTATGACTATGGGACCATTTTTGCCCACACCTGATCCAACGGCATTAAAATTACTGAAGAGCATATTCGCACAAAGCTATGGTATTTGGCGATGGAACACCACCACTTCGCATTATGTACCGGAAGTCGGTGATTGGACTGCTCCAGAAACCATTTGTCCTTCAACTATCGCACCGAATTCGAATGCCAGAATGGATTGTGCTTACGCGCCGATAGTTTCTAACGTTTCGGTTAATGCCACTTCCACATCAGACGCAAAAGTATATAAAAGCGGTTTTATCAATTTCACTTTTAATTCCTCGGTTGATTCCCAACAGCTGCCTTTGGTTGAATATGTTGTCGATTGGGGCGACGGGGGTATGACAACAGTTTCTGGTGTACAGATTATGGACCAACCAAACAAAGAACATCCGCATTCTCTGTATCGTTTGTATGACTACTGGAATCTAAAAGCTTTGGCAGGTACTCTAGGTACAAATATTACTTGTGCAGCAGATGAATGTAGGGTTCAACCAAGTGTAAGGATTAAAGATAATTGGGGTTGGTGTAATGGTGATACGACAGGGAACAGGGGTGATTGTAGTCAATTCATATTGTCCAGTCAAAATGTAGTGGTAACGGCTAATTAAGCAAGTTTTAAAAGTCATATTTTGCCCCCCCCTTTAATAAAGGGGGTCGGGGGATTTAATAACTTCGGACGAACTCAAGCATTTCTGTAAGATATAGTCTTAGCGATGCAACATTTACCGATTGGCCGGAAGTTTATGGTATAATAAAAGTGAATAAAATCGAAAATATGCCAGAAGCTTTAAAATTGAATCAGGAGGAACAACTTATTCGTAGCTCACAAATGAAGCAGTTAAAAACTGATAAAAGGATTAATAGATTTAGTGATAAAATTAAGAGTGGAAAGTTGTTTAATAAAGAACAAGTTAATAAAGGCTTGGGTACATTTGATTCAATAAAAATAGCAAGAAGTGAAAAAAGTGCAAAATCATATGCTGATGTCGCTAAATCCGGACTTGAGTTAACAGCACAGTATAGTCAAGATCAAAAATCGAGACAGTTAAGTGAAGAAGATCAATTTAATGCAAGTAAAGAGTTGTTGAGATTAATCAAAGCTGCTGAAAATGAAAATCAGTTTCAAGCCTATTCTGAAGCGGCTAGAGTTGGAATAAATTTTAGAAATCAGATAAATAAAAACAAGCTTGATGGTGGGACTTTTATTTCAATACTTTTGCTTTCAATAATCGGTGATCTAATTGATATTATTACTTTGGGAACAATTGGATATTTTGCGGATAAAGTCGTCGCAATCGCATTGTTTTTTATATTTTTCCTTCAATCATCTGTTATAAAAAAATGGTTGATAAAAAGATATGCCTGGCCGATAGTGATTAAGTTTATTCCTTTTGGAAATTTTTTCCCATCTTATACTATGGGAGCAATATTACTAAAGCTTAAAATTAATAAAAAGAACAAGGCATTGCTAGAGAGTGCAGAAAAAGTTGAAAAAGAATATAAAAAATATAACCCAAAAGTAGTTTATGAGTAAGCCTAATAAAAAAATTTATCTATTTGGATTGCCATTATTTATTGTATTGGGTGTATTTTTGTTGACAAAAAATTCTTATGCAGGCGTTCTTGATTTGGTTATGAACCCAATTGACTCAACGGTGATGGTAGTAGTCGGAACTATAGTACAAACAATAGTGTTTGTTATGGGTATGATAATTTCCATAGTAATTTGGGCAGTAATTCATATTGCTAGTTATAATAATTTCATAAATGAGACGCCTATCATAAATGCTTGGATTATAGTAAGAGATTTTTGCAACATGCTGTTTATATTGGTTTTACTTGTTATCGCATTTGCTACTATTTTAAGAGTTGAAAGCTACAACGCAAAAAAGTTGCTTCCGAAGCTGTTAATGATGGCGATATTAATTAATTTTTCCAGAACAATATGCGGATTAATTATTGATGGATCGCAAATCGTGATGTTAACTTTTGTGAATGCGATAGGCCAGGGCGGTGGTAATTTTGTAAATACTTTGGGGGTACAAGATTATTTAAATATGGCAGCTAAAGAGACCTGGAAAGGCGAAATTAATTTAACATCAACTGTAGGAGGATTGATCTTAGGTGTGGTTTTTTTAGTGATTGCTGCGACTGTAATGTGTGCTTTTTTAGCAGTGCTGGTTGTAAGAATTGTTATGCTTTGGATTTATGTAGTACTTTCACCTCTTGCTTTCATATTATCAACTTTCCCTAGTGGACAAAAATATTCATCAGAATGGTGGTCTGATTTTGTTAATTATGCAGTTTCTGGACCGATTTTAGCTTTTTTTCTTTGGCTTGCATTAGTATCTTCAAATCAAATTACCAGCATTGGCGGCGACGGTTCTGGTGCAGAGCAGTGTTTTGGTCCAGCACAAATATTATGTACAGGTAAATTCATAAATTTTGTAGTTGCAATCGGCATGTTGGTCGGTGGTTTAATGATTACTCAAAAATTGGGAGGAACTATCAGTAAAGCAGCAAGCTTCGGGGAGAATTGGAGTAAGAAGGGATTGAAACTAGGCGGTGCTGCAACTCTTGGTACAATGGCTTGGGGGGCTAGGAAAATTAAAACATTAAAGAGGGTTTTGAGCAGAAGAAAAGAAAGGAAATCGCTGAAGGTGAGGCAAAGTCTGCAGATGCATTGAGACAGGGTGGTGGTGCTGGTTTGATAAAGGGACTTGGCGCTTCGAAGGATATGACTGAGGCCATGGCTAAAGGATGGTTTGCTAAAGAAGGTATTAAAATGGCATATCAGACTTTTAGAGCACCTGAGCGTAGAAAAAAATTAGGAGAAAAGGAGCAACAATTAGAAGATTTAAATACAGATATGGATTCTAAATCTTATGCTTCTGAGCTATCTACCATAAGAGAATTGAACAAATTGGAAGAGAAAAAGAAGGCTGGCAATGCTACCGATGAAGAAAAGAAGAGAATCTCAAACTTAAAAGTTGATTTAAATTCAAAGTTGGGAGGTATGGGTGAAGTTACAAGAATAAGTAGAGAAGTAAAGAAGGGAGATGAAGATATTGCAAAGAAAACCAAAGAAATCATAGATTTCAAGGAAAATAGTCCGATAAGAACTCCATATACCTTTGAAGCCAATATGGGTAGAAAGAAGAGTGTTCGTGAAGCTATGAGTAAAATAGGTGACAATGACAACTCAGACGATTTAGTTGATATGTGGAGACATGCTAAGGCAGTAAATGACAAAGAGTTGGCAGCAGCAGTCTTTCTGGCGGCTGCAAAGAATGGGCATTCCAATGAAATTATTCAAGCAGAAAAAGGTATTTCTGATAAACACGGATTTAAAGGAAAAGTTTACGATACAAATCAAGATGGCTTAAATGCTTTTGTAAATGAGCAGTTGATAGGTGAGTTGGGCATGGCAGAACAAGAGGCATTTGATTATCAAAGTCAGTTTTCTTCAATTTGTAAAAATGTTGGACATTTTATGTTTGCTGAAAGTGTTTCTTCAAAAAATGGTATGCTTTCACAAAAAACTGCTGAAGAACAGGAAGCACATGCTCGCTCTGAAGCTCGAAAGATCGACGTAGAAAAATATACCCGTGATAGGAATAGATTTGGCTATGGTTATGAGGTGGATGATGGTGCCGGAAACCGAAAGTTCAAATTTAGTAGAATTGGTTTAGCTGCAGTTACAGAAAATGCGTCAATGATCGAATTAGAAATAGGCAAGGAACGTAAAGAAATATATAGCAGCAACAGGGAAATCAACTTATTCTGCAAAAGGTAAAGATGCTAGCGGCAAGGAAACTATTGTAGAAAAACGCTGGGATGAGTTGTTGAAAAAGATGGATCAATATGGAAAAGCAGCAAAAGAAAGTGTTCAGAAAGAGAGCATGTCTGCGGCGAACAAAGTATTGGAAGAACGCGATAAAAAATCTGCTGTCTAATAAAGTTAATAATTTATATGGATATTGATAAAAATAATTTATTGAATGAATCATCTCTCGCGGAAGTAAAAGCTTTAGCAGAAGAATATATTGCTTTTGATATGTTTCGAGAAGCTTTTAGCTTATCAAAAGAATTGAGCAAGGCAATAAATGCAAATAATGATTTAAAAATAAAATATCCAGAACTTTATAATGAATATCTAAAGATTATTACTAAGTTGAAATGGGTAGGTCTGCCGATTATGCGAGAAGAAGATTTGGTTAATCTTTTTCAAAATAGTTTTGCAAGAATATTTAGTATACCTAATTATAATGTTTGGGAAAAATTAAAAACAGTTTTAATAAGTATTGTAGTGCTAGAAGATAGGGATAAGCTAAAATCAGAAATAAGAAATGCTCTTATTAATAACCAAGAAAGAATCACGAAAAATAAGATTAAAATAAATAATGAAGAAAAAGAACCGACAGTGGGAAATTGGTTATTGGACTACACAAGGAATTTAGGAACAGGTATTGTTGATAAATTCAAACTAACTCAATATTTGGTAAATGGTGAAAACATTAAGAAGTTAGATGAAAATGAAAAACACAGGGTAAAAGTATTATTCAAATTATATGAGAAATTAAAACTTTCATCTCTAACCTTGGAAGGAGTGGAAGAAGATATTCCTATTGATGAAGAATATGGCAAAGGCTTGATCGTTGGCGGTAATCCACAATTTTTCAAAGAAACGAAAGAAGAAAAGGAGTTGTTTGATATAGCTTCTAGGGTTATTGCCGAAAGAGAAAGAATGGATGCAGAGAAGAATAATCTTAAAATTGAATTGAAAAAATATGTTCCGGATTCCCTTGAATACAGAGCAATCGAAGAAGAAATTAAGAAACTAGCTAATGTCAAATAAAAACATTCTCATATCCGGTTCGCTGGTCTATGACCGCATAATGGATTTTCCTGGGTATTATAAAGATCATATAATTCCTGAGAAGATCCATTTGTTTAATATATCTTTTTTGATCAATGAGCTAAGAGAAAGCTTTGGCGGAACTGCCGGGAATATTGCTTATAATCTTGCTTTGTTGGAGGAAAAATCAACCATTCTCACAACTGTGGGCAAAGATTTTGGGGAATATAAAAAATGGTTGGAAAAAATTAGGATCGACATTTCTCAATTAAAAGTTGTCAAAGATAAGAATACTCCTTCGGTTTATATAATTACGGATAAATCCGATAATCAGATTGCCGCTTTTAATCCAGGCGCGATGACTGTGGCACGAGGCACATTCAGCAAGAAGTATCTGAAATCTGCTTGGGCGATTATTTCCCCAGGCAATGCCGAGGACATGGTAAACTATGCCAAGTTGTATCAGAAAGCTAAAGTAAAATATATTTTTGATCCGGGGCAGCAGATCGGAGCTTTGAGTGCTGTAGATTTAAAAACAGGGATATCAGGCGCAGAAATATTGATCGGTAATNNNNTTGCTCAAAAAAGTAAAAACCTTAATAATCACAAAAGGAGAATTGGGGTCGGAAATATATAATAAAAAGCAAAAAATCAATATCCCTCCGGTTAAAGTTACCAAAGTCCTTGACCCGACTGGTGCTGGTGATGCCTACCGCTCAGGGTTGATTAAAGGATTGGTTAATGGCTGGCCGATTGAAAAAGCCGCTAAGTTAGGCAGTTTAGTGGCTACCTACGCGGTGGAAAAACATGGCACTCAAAACCATTCTTTCACTCAAAAACAATTAGCAAAAAAGTTCAAAGAATGTTATAATGAAGATAATCAGATTTAAGAATAATTTGATTGAACGATAATTTATTGGTATTACATTCCTTATTTCCCCCTCTCCTTTACAAGGAGAGGGACGGGGTGAGGTTGGTTGATTTTAAAGGAATTATTCTTTGGAGTGTTAGGTTGGCAACGACGAACCTCACCCAACCCTCTTCCCCAGTCAAGCTGAGGACAGGCTCTTGTAAAGGAGAGGGGATAAATAAAAAATTAAAAATTAAAAATTAAAAATTAATGAGATACAGCATAAAGGATATTAAATTAGCAAAAGAGGGTAAAAAGCGTGTTGAATGGGCGGAAAAGGATATGCCTGTTTTGGGGTTGCTTAAAAAAAGATTTGAAAAAGAAAAACCTTTGAAAGGATTGAGAATGTCTGCCTGCTTGC